>NZ_JAJHJB010000025.1:0-75988 GCF_020819555.1 Pelosinus baikalensis | reverse complement strand
GATATGTTAAGGCTCATGTCTAAAAATAGGGGGTTAGACCGGTTCGATTCGTTTTATATGTTTTAAAGACGCCCAGCTTTTTTCTTATTCTTTTCCAGGCGGATGGCTGGTGTAATTGGTTGTATAAAAGACAGAAGGGTGTGTTAAGCTAACAAAGGGGGATACTATGAACAAACAGAAACTTTTACTACTCTGTGGTTTACTTAGCATCATTTTATTAGTGACGTCTTGTACTCCTGCGAAAAAACCAGAAACCCAGGTAATTCCTGAGATGGGGGAGGAGACGACTCCAGCTGATAATGATAAATATAAGAGGGGGAATAATATTCCTGGAAAGTTGTATTGGGCAGGCAGCGCACATGATAAAAAGATCGCCTTAACCTTTGATGATGGACCAGAGAATGACTGGACGCCTAAGATTCTGGCAATTTTGAAAGAAAAGGACATAAAGGCAACTTTCTTTGTGATTGGCAAGCAAGCTAAAGTATATCCAGATATGCTAAGGAAAATTGATGAAGAAGGACATATTATTGGCAATCATACCTTTGATCATGCTGATCTAACAAAGTTGGATGCCCCAAGCGTAACAAAAGAAATCGCCGAATGCGCGCTTGTAATCAATCGCATCATTGGGAAAACACCTACACTAGTGCGACCGCCCTTTGGTTTCCATAACGAAATAGCAGATACTGCAATTTACTCCAGAAATAATAAGATTATTTTGTGGTCCTTGGATACGGATGACTGGCAGGGACCAGATGCTGCAACTGTTAAGGAGCGGGTAGTGCCTAAAATGAAAAATGGCTATATCATTTTACAGCATAATGGGGTCAATCCTTATTTAGGTGGCAGCGTAGAAGCCTTGCCAATTATGATTGAAGAATTAAAAAAACAAGGATATGCATTTGTTACCATTCCAGAATTATTAGAGCTTCAGCCTTATGAAAAATAAGATTCAGCAGAATGCTTTTAGGTAAGGGTGCTCTGCTTTTTTAATTTAATAAATCCGGGGCTGCCCTCAAAATGCAAACGAAGAGGGGCAGCCTCGTTATTTTTATTATAGAGGATATTTTTGAGAGGAAATAAGCATTTCAGACGGCTATTTTGGTGTTGGGGTTCAATTTTCTAGTTACATTGAAGAGTAAATAGTATAATATAGAAGAACTAGGCATAGCGTTCAGTGATTAAATCATAAGGAGGATGTAGAATGGCAGCACCAACTAAGACAGAAATTCAATCTGTAGAACAATCATTTCTAAAACGTTTTGGTTTAATTATAGGTGCATTGATATTACTTGGCATTGTTCTCATGCCCACCCCTGAAGGATTACCTATAGCAGGCCATAGGATGCTTGCTATTCTAGTGTTTTCTGTTATTATTTGGATGACAGACACGATATCTTATCCGGCTAGTGCTGCTGTTATCATGGCGTTGATGGCTTTCCTGCTTGGGATATCTCCTAATGAGGCTGATCCAAAAACAATAATAGGAACGGCTCAAGGCTTAAGGATGGCATTAGACGGTTTTAGTAATACGGCACTTGCATTAGTGGGTGGAGCTCTTTTTATTGCAGCTGCCATGATGCAGACGGGGCTAGATAAGAGAATTGCCTTATTTGTTCTATCAAAAATCGGCGCTAAAACCAATAGGGTACTAATTGGTGTAATATTAGTAGGTTTTATTCTTAGCTTCTTTGTGCCGAGTACTACTGCACGTGTGTCTTGTATGGTTCCTATTGTTATGGGGATTATAGGGGCATTTGGTGTAGAACATAAGAGTAAATTTGCGGGCATGATGATGATTGCCGTAGCGCAAGCGGATAGCATTTGGAATGTAGGAATAAAGACGGCAGCTGCTCAAAATATGATTGCATTAGGTTTTATTGAGAAGCAGCTTGGTATTTATATTAGCTGGCTAGATTGGTTTATCGCTGCTGTTCCTTTTTCCATTTTTATGTCTGTGGCTTTGTACTACGTGCTAATGAAACTGATGCCTCCTGAAACAGATGAAATTGCAGGTGGAAAAGAAGCGGTTGCTAAAGCTTTGACTGAACTTGGACCTATGAAATCAAATGAAAAGAAGTTAATGATAATATCGGTAATACTTCTTGTTTTATGGGCAACGGAGAAGATTCTGCATCCCTTCGACACTTCTTCTACGACCATTGCTGCCATTGCAATTATGCTATTACCTGGTATTGGTATTATGACCTGGAAGGAAGCTCAGTCTAAAATACCTTGGGGAACATTACTCTTATTCGGGGTTGGTATTAGTCTTGGTTCGGCACTTCTTTCGACCAAAGCTGCTACATGGCTTGCAAAGATAATTGTTACCATTTTTGGCTTGCAAACGATGCCAATATTAATGATTCTGGCAGTTTTATCAGCATTTCTTATTATTATTCACCTTGGATTTGCCAGTGCTACGGCGCTGGCGGCAGCTATGATACCAATTATTATATCCATACTGCAGGGCGTGAAGACTCCAGGCGTCAATATAGTAGGAATGACGATGATCTTACAGTATGTTGTGAGCTTTGGTTTTATTTTACCTGTTAATGCGCCACAGAATATGGTCGCCTATGGTACTGAAACCTTTGAAGTAAAGGATTTTATCAAAACAGGTATTCCATTAACCGTTATCGCCTATCTTTTGATCATGATACTAGGGGCTACGTATTGGAAGTGGCTAGGATTAGTTTAAAATAAAAGGAAGTAGCATGATGCTACTTCCTTTTATTCTATCTGTTGCATAAAAGATAGAAATATGTGTTAAGCTAAAGATATATTTTTGTCGAAAGCTTCATAACCTTTGCATTTTTGTGCTTCAAAATTAATATCATCAAAACAGTAAATTGAACTATTTTTCTTTACTAAATTTTACATAGTTTTATTATGCGTGTATCCTTATTAAATAAGATAGTTGTTACATCGTATATTGAATGTTAAAATAAGAAAAATATACCTTTAATTTTATTACGCCATGGATGCTTACTTTT
Organism: Pelosinus baikalensis; assembly: GCF_020819555.1. Lineage (NCBI taxonomy): Bacteria > Bacillati > Bacillota > Negativicutes > Selenomonadales > Sporomusaceae > Pelosinus > Pelosinus baikalensis. The sequence continues at coordinate 72,989 of NZ_JAJHJB010000025.1, read as the reverse complement.
CCTTTGTAGGTAATAGGATAGGAATGTGAAAAATCTTTGTAGTAAGAGTGTTGATGAAGGTAAATATGAGGGGAGTGAAACGTAGTGATTTCTATCTCGTTTGATAGAAATTAGCTAGGGGAAAAATGATGGATCATACAATGCTGGAAAAATATGCACGTCTTATTGTAAAAACGGGGGTTAATATTCAAAAAGGGCAAACCTTGGTAATTGCTTCGCCCATCGAATGTGCCTCTTTTACCAGAATGATAGCCCAGTATGCTTATGAAGAGGGCGCAAGAGATGTTGTTGTTACCTGGAAAGATGAGTTATTGTCTAAGATTCGATTCCTGCAGGCACCGGAAGAGGTGTTTGAAGAGTTTCCAGAGTGGCAGAAGGATTTTTATTTGTCTTATGTAAAACAAGGAGCCGCTTTTGTCAGCATTGCCGCATCTGATCCTGAACTTCTCAAGGATGTGAATCCTGGAAGATTAGTAAAGGTGCAGAAAGCCAGTAACACGGCACTCAAAGAATATAGAGAAAGATTGATGAGTAATAAAAATACCTGGTGTGTTGTATCCATTCCTACTAAATCTTGGGCTAAAAAAGTTTTTTCTGAATTATCAGAGGATGAAGCGGTTGCTAAGCTCTGGGATGCTATTCTTAAAACGGTGAGAGTCGATACACAAGATCCAGTTGCAGCTTGGGAAGAGCATAAGCAAAATTTAAAGAAAAGTTCAGATTTCTTAAATTCGAATCAATTTCAGTATCTGCAGTATAAAAATTCATTAGGTACGGATTTGAAGATCGAACTTCCTAAGAATCATATATGGCTTGGTGGTTCGGAATATACTCCGGAAGGATTGGAATTTGTCGCCAATATGCCAACGGAAGAAGTATTTACTTTACCTAAAAAAACAGGTATTCAAGGTACCGTAGTGAGCTCAAAGCCATTAATTTATAATGGCAATGTCATTGATCATTTTTCTCTTACGTTTAAAGATGGGAAGATCGTTGATTTTACTGCTGAGCAGGGGTATGAGATTCTAAAAGGACTGATTGAGACAGACGAGGGTTCTTATTATCTTGGTGAAGTGGCTTTGGTGCCTTACAATTCACCAATCTCCAATTCAAATATCCTGTATTTTAATACGTTATTTGATGAAAACGCTTCATGCCACTTGGCTATAGGAAAAGCGTATCCTGTGTGCATCAAAGATGGTGAGAACTTGGCAAAAGAAGAATTAGAAGCATTGGGTGTCAATGATTCTTTGGTACATGTAGATTTTATGATCGGATCCAAGGATCTTGAAATCATTGGAACGACAGCAGCAGGGAAAGAAATACCCGTATTTAAAAATGGTGATTTTGCTTTCTGAAAATAGTAAGTAATTAATAGTATTTAAGCAGAATGTGACCGCCTTCTAAGCTGAGAAGACGGTCACATTCTGCTTAGTTTGCTGTTGTAGTTATTCAGAATATACTTGTACGAACGCTTTGGATACTTTACTGCTCAAGTTGAACGATATAGGCGGGACCGATGTTTGATGAAATGCTTTGAGTAGTTGTGGAGATAGTATTATCTTGGTCATTGCTACGACTAGGCTCACTTTCCTGTATTTGTTGGAGTGTAGTTTGAATTTTTTCTAATTGTTGTTGAAGTTGATGAATTTGTTTTGTGTTTTCCGCTGCATCATCTGTGCTTTGTAGTTTTGCAATTTCAGATGAAACGATTTGTTTCTGACGCATTAAAATTGTGGGATCATTTGAGACTAACATCGAGAAAAAGCTTATGATAGCGGGAGGGGCATCATAAGTAGGCAGGACAAATTATAGGTCTCCCAGCTTGATCCGTTTATCTCTTGGCATCCTGCAGATATTGTTCTTGATCTTGAGTAAGCCATGAAGTAAGATAAGAAAATAAGAATAGTGAAGGCATTGTTAATTAACATCAACAATGCTTCTTTGTTTTCATGAATCAAGTAAGCAGCAGGTTTTGAATCGGGAAGTTCGTTATCATGTATTGATAACTTCTATGTAGCATATTTATAAAAATACAGCATCAATCCTAATCCTATATACTTACAGATTCAGAGTTGAGACTGTACTAACAGGAGGAAATCGACGCATGATAAAAAGACTCATTTTCTTACTTTGGGGATTATTTCTTTTTGCTCTTGGAATTGTAATGACCATTAAGAGCAATTTGGGAACATCACCATGGGATGCTCTTCATCTAGGATTAATTCATTATCTTCCATTGACCTTAGGGCAAGTATCCCAGTTAGCAGGAATTTTAGTGATTGTTGCCAGTTACTTTTTAGGAATGAAGCCAGGCTGGGGTACCATTGCTAATATGTATTTCATTGGTTTTTTTATGGATGTAATTATGGATAATAAGTGGATTCCTGATCCTACTTATTGGTTATTCCAAAGCGGGCTCTTACTGGCAGGTATCTTAATTATTGGCTGGGGAAGTTTTTTTTATCTTTCTGCTGCTCTGGGGGGCGGTCCTAGAGATAGCTTCATGGTGGGAGCGGTTACTAAAACAGGTTATCCAGTGTGGAAAGTTAGAACTGTCATTGAAAGTAGTATTGCAATGTTAGGCTACTTTCTAGGAGGACCGATTGGTATTGGTACCATCATTATTGCTTTGACGTTGGGACCTTCCGTTCAATGGGCTTTTTCCCTTATGGGAAAAAAGGCTCAGGAGATAGAGCATGATTCTTTAACGATTCGGTTAGAACAATAAAAGAAAAAATGGAAGCAGGATTATATAGATCTTTGTAAAATAGTTCTTTATATGGAAGGAATGTGATTTATGGGAGGTAGAAATTGAGGAAATTTAGCTTTATTAAAATATGTTTTGGGTTGATGTTTCTTTGGATAATCCCCATATCCAATACCTTGGCTTTTGGAAATTTTCAAACTACAACGGTTAAAAAAAATTATTTAAAGAATGAAGTCGTAGTCGATTTTACGATAATGGGATCATCAATCGCCACGCAAGAACAATGTGTAACGTATCTTCTAAAGCGAAATCCCTTGCCTTTACTTACAACCACTCCCAAGCAATTGGTTGAGTACTATTACCAAGAGGCAGGATTGGAAGGAATACGTCCAGATTTAGCATTTGCACAAGCATTACATGAAACGGGTAATTTTCGTTATGGTGGTGATGTGATACCATTACAGAATAATTACTGTGGACTGGGAACAACAGGTAACGGTGTCAAGGGGGCATGGTTCCCTTCGGCACAAATTGGTGTTAGGGCGCAGATTCAACATTTGTTGGCGTATACGACAACAAGGCCGCCAGCGCTGTCCATTGTTGATCCCCGATATAATCTAGTGAAAAGTACAGATAAGTTCGGGCAAGCTCTTACATGGACGGATTTAAATGGTAAATGGGCTGTCCCTGGGAAAACGTATGGGCAGATGATACTAAAAATTCATGAAAAAATTCTAATGGGAGAATAATCAGAAAAAGGTGTCTTATTTGACATCTTTTTTAAATCTTCAACTTTAAAAAAAGACCGACACAAAAATAAAAAAAGTGATTTGCAGGAAGGGATTGTAATAAATTCGTCGAATAAAAATAAGATTGACTGAATAGTCATTTTGAAAAGGAGTGATTTCAATATATATGGAAAAATTCTACCTTACATAAGGTATATTCCATTAAGGTGTTTATGATATGAATACAACAGTGGAGTAACAGCAGGTAAAAATTAGTGTTAGCAGAGTTAAGGGAGGTAAGTAATTTGGTTCGCATAAGTTCAAAAGTAAGATGGCGCAATTATATGGCATTAATTATTTTTAGTATGGTGATAATAAGCGGCTGCAGCAAGCAGGCAGCACCAGCACCGCAGGCTGTGGAAGTAAAAGCGATGCAGGTAGTTCGGAAAGATACTCCAATTGCATATGAATTTGTTGGGACAATAGAGGCCAAAAATGAAGTTCAAGTACGGGCTAAGGTTTCTGGTAATATTGTGGATAAAATGGTAGTAGGTGGAGCGGAAGTAACAGAAGGGCAACCTTTATTTCGCATTGACAGTCGTCAATATAATTCCGCGTTACTGACAAATCAGGCAACAGCTGCTCAAGCAGAAGCCTTGCTAGCCAAATCTCGTAAGGATGTTGGAAGATATAATCAGCTTGCAGAGCAAGGTGCCATTGCCCAGCAGACCCTAGATAATGCATTGGCAGAAGAAAAACAAAATGCCGCTGCAGCAAATGCCAATTGGGCTAAGGTGCAGCAAGCACAGGAAGATATTGAGGACACAATGATTCTTTCTCCATTGAATGGCAGGATTGATATTAATGATTTAAGTATTGGCAGCTTTGTAACGGCAGGATCAACAATCATGGCTACGATTTCTTCAGTTGACCCAGTCATGGTAAAGTTTAGTATGAGTGAAAATGAATATTTACAGTTTGCTAAAAATAAAGGTGCTTCTCCAGCTGAATGGGGACGGGATTTGAAGCTGATTCTCAGCGATGGATCTACCTATCCACTCACTGGGCAAATTGAACAGGTAGATAAAGGCTTAGCAACTGGCACAGGTACATTGAGTTTTAAAGCGTCTTTTGCCAATCCTAACAAGCTTCTGGTTCCTGGTATGTTTGCTCGTGTTGCGGTACAAAGTGAGGTGCGTTCTGGAGCTTTCTTAATTCCCCAAAGAGCCGTGCAGCAAATGCTGGATAAAACTCTCGTTACTGTGGTTGGCGAAGGTGAAAAAGCAGAAACACGAGCAGTTAAAATGGGCACAAAAATTGGTAACATGTGGGTAGTGGATGAGGGGTTGACAGAAAATGACCGTGTTGTTGTAGAAGGCTTTTTGAAGACTCCGCCAGGAACACCTGTAACGGTAACAATGATTGGCCCGGATGATTTACAAACTCCGGCGAAGCAATAGGAGGTAATCTGGTGGCTAAGTTTTTTATTGATCGTCCCATTTTTGCGATTGTATTATCGATTGTTATTGTATTAATTGGCTCAATCTCAGCGTTTAATTTGCCGATAGCCCAATATCCGCAAATTACACCGCCGCAAGTTAGTGTAAGTGGTAGTTATACTGGTGCGAATGCTGAAGTTGTAGAACAGACGATGGCCCAATTGATTGAACTACAAGTCAATGGGACAGAAGATATGGTTTCGATGCAATCAACGAGTTCTGATTCAGGTTCCTACTCGTTGACTGCAAAGTTTGATTTGAGTAAAAATCCTGATATGGCAACGGTACAAACCCAAAATCGGGTAGCACAAGCCAATGCGTCTCTTCCTTCGGAAGTTACCACAGCAGGTCTTACAACTCGTAAAGTTTCTCCAGATAATTCTCTAATCTTTACATTATGGTCTCCTAATGGAAGCTATGATAGTACTTTCTTAAAGAATTATGGCAGCATTTACCTTATCGAAGACTTGAAAAGAATCAAAGGTGTAGGGAACATCATGGAATATGGTGCCGATTATGGTATGAGAATCTGGCTGCAGCCAGATAAAATGGCTCAGTTGAAACTCACGGGGAGTGACGTCTCGACTGCTATTAGTGCTCAGAATATCCAGGCTCCAGCGGGAACCATTGGTCAAAGACCGACTTCTTCTCAGCAAGAATTTCAATATACGGCAAGAGTACAAGGGCGTTTAACTGAGCCAAAAGAGTTTGAAAATATTATTGTTAACTCTCAGAATGGCAACTTTATTCGTATAAAAGACATAGCCAAAGTTGAAATGGGAGGCAAAGAGTATGGCTTCCAGTCTTTTCTTAATGGACATGATGCAGTAGCTTTTGCTGTCCAACTCACGACTGATGCAAACGCATTAGAAACCATTACGCAGGTTCAGGAAAAATTAGAAGAAGCATCCAAGAAGTTTCCTTCGGATGTTGCTTATTATTCGGTCGTAGATAATACGAAATTCGTACGAGAATCTATGAAGGAAGTTGCGAAAACTTTTGCAGAAGCACTGGTACTGGTGCTTTTAGTCGTATTTTTATTTCTGCAAAGCTGGCGTGCTACTCTCATTCCAATGCTCGCCATTCCGGTTTCTTTAATTGGAACTTTTGGTGCGTTTATGGTGATGGGCTTTTCTATTAATACTCTGACCCTTTTTGCCATGGTATTGGCCATAGGGCTTGTGGTAGATGATGCGATCATTGTAATTGAAGCAGTGGAGCATCATATGCGATATAATGGCATGACTCCCAAAGAAGCAACGAAATTGGCTATGAGTGAAGTATCAGGTCCCGTTGTTGCGATTGCCTTTGTGTTGGCATCTGTATTTATTCCTGTCGCTTTTTTTGGAGGAACAACAGGTGTTTTATACAAACAGTTTGCTCTAACCATAGCAGTGTCGATGGCATTGTCTGCCATTGTTGCTTTATCTTTAACGCCGGCACTTTGTGCGTTAATCCTGAAACCTCATGATCCCAATGCTCATTCAGGTATGTTAGAGAAATTCTTCAACAAATTCAATGATGTGTTTGAGGCGACAATAGAACGATATGGTAGAGGTTTGGCGAAACTAATTAAACGGTCAGTTTTAGGTATTGTGTTCTTGGTATTACTATTGCTAGTGACTGGGAAGCTATTTCAATTAGTACCGTCTTCCTTTGTTCCTAGTGAAGACCAAGGGTACTTTATTTCAAGTATTAGCTTACCCGAGGCGGCAAGTGCGAGTCGTACCGCTACTGTTGCTAATAAAATAGCAAAAGATATGCGTGCTCTGCCAGGTGTAGAGGATACTATTGTAGTTCAAGGTTATGATATTTTGGCTGGTGCTCAGAAAGCAAATTCTGCGATTGTTTTTACAAAACTTAAGGACTGGGATGAACGAACAGCGCCAGGACTAGGTGTTGAGCAGCAAGTTATGAAAGTTTTGATAAATGGTTCCCGTGTTCCTGAGGCCAAGGTTGTTTCCTTTAATGCTCCTTCCTTACCGGGTATTGGCACCGTAGGTGGCTTTACCATGATGATTCAAGATAAAGGCGGCAATACCATTGAAGAAATAGATAGGGTTTCTAAGGAATTTATGGCTGCTGCTCGTAAGCGTCCAGAAATTGGGATGATTTACTCTACTTTTGGAATTGATACTCCTGGTTATCGTTTTGATGTAGATCGAGAAAAAGCAGAGCAGTTAGGCGTTCCCGTAAACGATGTATTTACTGCATTACAGACCTTTCTTGGTGGGGTGCAGGTTAATGATTTTAACCGTTTTGGTCGATCTTATAAAGTGGTTATGCAAGCGGAACAGCAGTTCCGTAATGATGTAGAGGGAACTCGTTTCTTCTTTGTCCGTAGTTCATCTGGAGCCATGGTACCTTTAAATACCTTATTAAAACCGCAAACAATTACAGCACCTCCTGTAATTAAACGATTTAATGGGTACAGAACGATTCAAGTAGGGGGTAATCCAGCTCTAGGATATAGCTCTGGGCAAGCATTAACTGCACTGGAAGAAGTGGCAGCACAGACATTGCCTAGTGGTTTTGGCTATGAATGGGCTGATCAGAGTCGTGAAGAAAAGATATCTGGTGGTCGTGCTCCTTATGTCTTTGGTTTTGCATTGTTGTTTGTGTTCTTATGCTTGGCAGCTCTTTACGAAAGTTTTGGTATACCTTTTGCAGTTCTTTTATCAGTCCCTACAGGTATATTCGGCGCATTTTTATTCCAATTCGTACGTAATTTACAAAATGATGTTTACATGCAAATTGGGATGGTTATGCTCATTGGATTGTCGGCTAAGAATGCAATTCTAATTGTAGAATATGCCAAAGTTAGGGTTGATAAGGGAATGGAACCCGTTGCAGCCGCTATTGAGGCAGCTAAATTACGGTTACGTCCTATCATAATGACGTCATTAGCTTTCATTATTGGATGTTTGCCTCTTGTAGTTGCTACAGGTGCTGGTGCTGGTGCTAGAAATTCTATGGGAACGGCAGTTGTTGGCGGCATGCTGGCAGCGACAATCCTGGGAATATTCTTAATCCCTGTACTGTTTGTCCTGATTGAACAGGGTGTGGGTTCCATTAAAAAATTAAAGAAGCATAAAAAAGAGATTGATGTTTCTTAATGTTGAAGGTCTTGCAAAATAGATAGCAGTGAAAATGAACCCACTTTTTATAAGTGGGTTTATTTTCTTAACTGGACAGGAATACAATATTAAATGAGGAAGAGGTTCTTTCATGATTAAAAGAGCCTAGAAGGCCTGCGAGTCAGACTGATATTTGGCAGCAAATTTGCAAATTATAAGCCAAACGGTAAAATCCTTTGGTTGAAAAGATAGGTAAGATATGTTACGATGAGCCTGGAAAAGAATAATTCATGTCAAGGGGAGCTGGAGGAGCCGGCTGAGAGATAGATCTGAAATCTATGACCCTTTTTAACCTGATCTGGGTAATGCCAGCGGAGGGATGAGCTATAGAGTCTTTGTATGCTAAAGCGCATCCTTATGGATGTGCTTTTTTATTATGATCAGGAGCAGTTAAAAAAACAATGAAACACGAAGATGCGAAGACTCGGTCAAAAAGATATAAACAGACCCTTCGTGTTCTTTGTACTTCTTCGTGACCTTCGCAGTTCAAAATGTTTTTTGTTATAGTCGCAAGAACTCGCAGCATTTTTCTTATTTATAATAGAGGGGGAACTTATATGAAGAAGGTACTAACGATAGCTGGTTCTGATTCAAGTGGCGGGGCTGGTATTCAAGCAGATTTAAAGGCTTTTTCGGCACATGGGGTATTTGGTATGAGTGTGATTACAGCAGTGACAGCGCAAAATACACAAGGCGTATTTGCTGTACAGGATATTGATATAGCTGTGATTGATAAACAGATCGAAGCTATTTTTGATGACATTACAGTAGATGCTGTTAAAATTGGCATGGTTTCTCGTACGGAAACGATTAAAGCCATAGCAAATGGTCTTAAAAAATATAATGCCCAGAACATTGTCGTAGATCCTGTAATGATATCGAAAAGCGGTTACTATTTGTTGCAGCCCGAGGCGGTAGAGGCATTGATCTCTTACCTACTACCCTTAGCATCGGTTGTAACGCCCAACATTCCCGAGGCAGAGGAAATCAGTGGGCTAAGGATTCATAGCTTGAAGGATATGGAAGAAGCTGCTAAATTCATTCATCAATTAGGACCGAAGTATGTACTGCTAAAGGGCGGACATCGGGAAGATGATGCTACCGATATTTTATTTGATGGAGAAAGTTATCAATATTTGAGTACACCTCGAATTGCTACGCAAAATACCCATGGCACAGGCTGCACCTTGTCAGCTGCAATTGCTGCCAATTTGGCTAGGGGGTATTCTGCGCAAGAGGCAGTTTCTAGGGGGAAGGAATATATTCACACGGCGATTGAACACTCCTTTGCTATTGGCAAAGGTGTTGGTCCTGTTCATCATTTTTATAATTTATATAAAGGCGCAGGTATGTTAAATGACGAATGAAACAAGTAATAATGCATTAGGTTTTAATCACTTTTTATTTTTATGGTTTGGTGCGGCAATATCCATTGCTGAAATCTTAACAGGAGGGTTATTAGCTCCTCTTGGCTTTCAAAGCGGAGTAATAGCCATTGTGATTGGTCATGTGGTTGGTGTAATTATTTTGGTGCTGGGCGGTATCATTGGTACCCAGGAAAGGATACCAGCTATCGTCTCTACTCGTATTTCTTTTGGCGTATATGGATCTTATTTATTTTCAGTGTTAAATGTGCTGCAGCTTGTAGGGTGGACAGCAGTTATGATTATTGCTGCAGCCCGGTCAGCTAATGAAATCAGCAAAATGCTGTGGGGAATGGATCAGCTCTCTCTTTGGAGCATGGGGATTGGCGGCTTAGTTCTTCTGTGGATCGCTCTTGGTAGAGAGGGCGGCTTAAAGAAAGTGAATATGTTAGCCGTGTTTTTGTTGTTTGGTATTACGGTACTATTGAGCAATGTAGTATTTAAAGATAGTACCGCTTTAAGTGCACCGCCTATTGGAGGAATGTCTTTTGGTGAGGCATTAGAATTGAGTGTTATTATGCCATTGTCCTGGCTGCCGCTGATTGCTGACTATACACGCTTTGCTAAAAGCAGAACAAGTGCAGCTTTGGGCAGCGGGCTAGGTTATTTTATAGGTAGCTGCTGGATGTATCTGATTGGCTTAGGCGCTGCTATTATAGCAGGTAATCCCAAACCTTCTACCATGATGCTGGCCGCTAATTTAGGATTATCAGCTCTAGGCATTATTGTGCTGGCAACAGTAACAACTACTTTTTTAGATGCTTATTCTGCTGGTGTTAGTTTCGCTAATATTTTTCCGAAGCTAGATGAGAAAAGAATTGCTTTAGTTATGACGGTGATTGGCACGGGGATTGCTTTGTGGGTGAATATTGAGCAGTATGAAAATTTCCTCCTTGCCATTGGATCTGTTTTTGCTCCATTATTTGCGGTACTATTAACTGAGTATTTTATTATTAAAAATAGGCAATTGCGTCCGGAACTTCTTGTAAATTGGAGTGCCCTAGCAGTTTGGGCCTTAGGGGTTATTATGTATCATCAGTTTATTACCATGGAGTTTGTACTGGGAGCAACCATACCGGTCCTACTCTTTACGTCACTACTTTATAAAATCATTTGGGGGTATACAAAAGAATGGAAATCCTGCAAAAAATATCCGACAGCCTCATAACTGTAAAAAACAAAAAGCCTCTGGTACATCATATTACGAACTATGTGACAGTGAACGATTGTGCCAATATAACTCTGGCTATTGGTGCTTCTCCTGTTATGGCAGATGATATAGGAGAAGTAGAAGAAATGGTTTCCTTTGCTTCTTCTTTGGTATTAAATATAGGAACTTTAAATTCGCGGAGTATTGAGTCCATGCTGGCGGTTGGCAAAAAGGCGAAAGAACGAGGGATTCCCATTGTTTTTGATCCCGTGGGAGTGGGAGCAACCAGTCTTCGAACTGCCACTGCCAAGCGAATCATAGAAGAAGTGGGGCCGTCGGTCATTCGTGGCAATATGTCGGAAATGAAGATTTTGGCTGGCTTGGATGCGCAGATTAAGGGTGTTGATTCGACTGCTGATGAAGAAGATGGAATAACAGTAGCCAAACTGCTTTCTAAAAAGCTTAACTGTGTAATTGCGATTACCGGAAAGCAAGATATTATTGCTCAGGGAGATCAAGTTTGCTTGATTAATAATGGTCATCCTATTTTATCTCAAGTTACAGGTACAGGATGTATGGCTACATCATTGGTTGCTTCTTTTTGTGGAGCAACTGAGGAGTGGTTTGTGGGAGCGGCAGCAGGCATTATGACCATGGGCTTAGCCGGGGAATTGGCACAGCAGTCTTTGCAGGCAGGAGAAGGAATCGGTACTTTTCGGATGCGGCTGTTTGATGCCGTGTGGGCTATGACACCTGAGCTTATGAAGAAAGGCGGTGTCATTTCCAATGGATAAAAAAGCAGTTGATTACTCCTTATATTTAGTAACGGATCGAGAGTTACTGGGGAATAAGGATTTAGCGGCAACAGTGGAAGAGGCTATTAAAGGAGGTGCTACTTTAGTACAGATTCGTGAGAAGAATGTGTCTACTTTAGATTTTTTTGAGTTAGCCTTGGTGTTAAAACATATTACTGGAAAATATAAGGTCCCTTTCATAATCAATGACCGGATCGATATTGCTTTAGCGATTGATGCTGACGGTGTACATATTGGACAAGAAGATATGCCTTTAGCAGTAGCACGAAAATTACTTGGTCCTACTAAAATCATTGGTGTATCAGCCTCCACTTTGGAAGAGGCTGTGAAAGCCCAAGATGAAGGGGCGGACTATTTAGGAGTCGGCGCCGTATTTCCTACCAGGACAAAAAGCGATGCTGATCATGTGAGTATAGCAGCTTTTAGGAGAATAAAAGAGGGAGTCTCGGTACCTGTTGTTGCCATTGGCGGCATTGAAAAGAATAATATTCAACATGTGATGGAGGCTGGCGCGGATGGAGCAGCCGTTGTATCAGCGATTATTGCTTCTGCTGATCCTTATCAAGCAGCGTGTAACCTTCGCCACATTATAAAAAAATAAGAACACAACACGATAGTCCTGCAACAGTTTATTATAAAGACGTTGCGGGACTTTTTGTTTAAAAACAAGGGTTGTGTAGTTCCTGATAGTATGGTATAAAAGACATAGGTTAATCTCATTGAATAAGGGCAGGCTATAGGAAAGACGAGCATTTGAAAAAGAGGAGTGTTATGAATGAAAGATAAGGAAGAACTAAAGCGTACACTCACTAAAATTCAATATGAGGTAACACAAAATCAGGCAACAGAACCTGCTTTTCAAAATGAATTTTGGGATCATACCCAGGCTGGTATTTATGTGGATGTTGTATCGGGAGAACCTTTGTTTACTTCTTTAGATAAATTTGATTCTGGCTGTGGATGGCCTAGTTTTACTAAGCCTATTATGGAAGAGGTCATCAAGGAGAAACAGGATATCAGTCATTTCATGATTCGTACAGAAGTGCGCAGTAAAACAGGGGATTCTCACTTAGGGCATGTATTTAATGATGGTCCTGCACCCTGTAAATTACGCTATTGTATTAATTCGGCAGCACTGCGTTTTATCCCTAAAGAAGACTTAGAAAAAGCAGGATATGGACAGTTTGTTCCGTTGTTTAATAAGGAGAAATAAATGGCAGGTATTCATGAAATATAGTCATATCGTACAAGGTATTTTTATAAAGCGTGTCAATCGATTTATTGCCCATGTATTAGTTGACGGAATCGAAGAAGTGGTTCATGTCAAAAATACAGGCAGATGTCGGGAACTTTTTATTGCTGGAAGGATCGTGATACTGGAGCGAGCCAAAAATCCAGAGCGAAAAACCAGATTTTCGATCATTGGCATCTACAAAGAGGATTGTTTGATTAATATTGACTCGCAAGTACCCAACTCTGTTGTTTTTGAAGCATTGCTGGCTAAAGGTATTTCGGAAATCACAAACATTAATATGGTGAAAAGAGAAGTAACCTATGGAAAGTCTAGATTTGATCTTTATTTTGAGTCAGCCGATTGCCGAGGATTTATTGAAGTGAAAGGCGTCACCTTAGAAGAGGATGGTCTGGTAATGTTTCCTGATGCTCCTACGTTGCGAGGGACTAAACACGTGCTTGAAATGATGAAAGCAGTGGAGGAAGGTTATAAGGGGTACATTTTCTTCCTGGTCCAGATGAAAGGGGTAAAAAGTTTTAGCCCTAACAGTAAAACTGATCCGGGTTTTGCCGCAGCCTTACGACTTGCTGCTCAAAAAGGCGTCATACTGCTGGCATATGACTCCTTAGTCAGTGAGGATGAAATTGTAATCGGGGATAGAGTGGAGATTGTACTGTGATTTTTACGAACCACAAAAGCACAATGATAAAACCCTTTGTGTACTTTGCGTCTTTGTGGTTCGATTCGTTTTAGCTGTTTTTATTAGGGAGGAAAGTGTATGTATTTTGATACTGCCGGGGGGCCTGTGTTTCGTCCGCCTAGCGAGGCGGAAAGTTTTATTTTAAGAGTAACCATTGGGTGTTCTCATAATCGCTGTACCTATTGCAATATGTACAGAAGTATTGATTTTCGCATGCGAACGATGGATGAAATTATGGCGCAAATTAACCATGCCAAACAATATAAGGATTTTATTCGCCGTATCTTCTTAGCAGATGGTAATGCTCTTGTTTTGTCAACGGAGACACTCTTGGAGATTTTAAGAGTACTGAAAGAGCGTTTTCCAAAACTGCGCAGAGTATCCTGTTATGCAGGGCCCAATGATATTTTACGAAAAACACCAGAAGAACTACAAAACTTATCAAAAGCAGGATTAAAACTGGTGTATTATGGAATGGAGTCGGGTGATGACGAAGTACTGCGTCATGTGAATAAAGGGGTTACCGCACAGCAATCTATCGAGGCAGGGCAGAAGGTGGTGGCTGCCGGCATAAAATTATCCCTAATGGTAATCATTGGCCTTGGAGGGAAGGCAGGTTCTGGGCAGCACGCCTATCACACTGCTCAGGCAGTAAATGCCATTCGTCCTACAATGCTTAGTGCTTTAACGTTGATGATGTACCGGGGAAGTGAGCTGCGTGCTGAATACGAACGCGGGGATTTTGAAATATTATCGCCGACTGAAATAATGGGAGAATTATATGAACTGATTCACGCTATTGATTTACCTTATGAATCACATTGTTTGTTCCGCAGCAATCATATATCCAACTATGTAGCTTTAGCAGGTACGTTGCCTCAAGATAAGGAAAAATTGCTGTCTGACAGCAAGAAGGCAATCGAGCATTTGTCTACTATGACGGATTGGGACCCCTATAATAATGTTGAACAATAGGCAATTCATCTGTATTGCCTATTGTTACCAAATATGGAGGGAGGCTAGGAGTAGTGGGAGATGGTATTTTGAAAAAAATGATAAATTATATATATGTAATCACTATGATACTGCTGCTTTCTCAGCCTGTCATTGGCAGTGCAGGAGCATTGGAAGAATATGAAGAGGCCAGGAACCTATATTTAGCTGCTGTTGCCTGTACGGCTGCATATAGTGATCGAGAAGGAAATATTGCCAGGGATGCCCTGGAACAAAATGGCTGGAAAATGCAGTCGTATAGAGAAAAAAGTGATCAAGCAGATGTTAGGTTCTTGGTAGCTAGAAAACAGCAAGGGGATACAGTGCCTTCTTATTTGCTTTCTGTAGTGGGAACTGAAAATGTAAAGGATCTTAAAGTTGATTTACGTGTGAGTAAGGTTTATTTTTCTGGGAAAACCCTCGAAGAATTCACCGCTAATTCCCTGCGCAAAGATATGCCAGATTCCGCTCCAAAGGTGCATAAGGGCTTTAACCAATATGTTCAGACGGGATTCAGTAGAGAAATACTTGCAGAAGGTGCTAATTCTGAAAAATCATTGCTGGAAATGTTGCTAGGCGATAAGGATAAAAAGGTATATTTAGTAGGCCATAGTTTAGGTGGTGCTGGAGTTACCATTGGTGGAGCAAGGCTTCTTGATATGGGGGTAAATCCGGAACAGATCGAAGTGATTACCTTTGGCGCGCCAGCAGTAGGCAATAAAGCTTTTCGTGATAAATTTGAACCTGCTTTGCATCTTACTCGCGTTGTGACCACTGGCGATCCTGTAACTGGAGCATTGCAAAAACTAGTGGGGGGATATGAGCAGTTTGGGCGAGAGATTCGTTGGCAGACTCCAAGTAATCAAAATGCTGATCCTCATCAAATTACTTTATATCTAGATTTGGCGATTAAGAATTATTACCAGAAAAGACAGCAGGCTGTATCAGCAGGAGAATTGTCAGTACCCAATGAGACAATCAATGTTACTGGCAAGCCAAGAGTATATGTTGCCCCGATTAAAAACCAATTGCCGGAAGAGTTGCGTGGAGAATTTTCTTATATGAAGGAAGCGCTGTATGATGAATATCGAAGTACTTTACCAGGATATGTATTAGACACAGGAGAAGAAAGTGAAGATATCTTTAAAAAAGCAATTGCTGCTAATTGTGATTGGGTGGTAGTATCTGAAATTCAAGGTCATAAGGTTAAAAATGAGGAGCATACAAGTTATATTACGTTAGAACAGCGCGTATATCAGGCAAAGAGTGGTGCTATTGTTACTGCAGCCAGTTACGGGAGCAGTACGCGGGAGCTTACCTCTCTGGAAGCTTTTATCCATAATGCCAAGAATATGAGTCAGAACAGGCAGGATTGGTTAGGGACGTTTGATGAAAATACAATTTAAGATATCGCTTAGTAAGAAAGTTACTCTTCTAAATACTATCCGATGACTAAACTGCTCTAAGACTCCCATCTTTTCAAGTGGAAGTTAAGAGCGGCTAAGTCCTAAGGATAAGTGCGACTAAGATTCAGGTGGAGTTAAAACTCCATTTGAACCTTAGTCTTCTTTATAGGAGAGTAGCTTTCTTTGTATTTAAGAGTTATTCAAATAGAAATAAATTAATTGAAATACACAATAGAGAATAAAATTTTGTGAAATGAAAATATTAGAAGATATAATACAGGAAAAAAACAGCAGAACTCATAATATATATAGTAGTACTTTTCAGTAAAGGAGAATTGTTCAATGTCAAAACAGCCTCATTTAGTTCCTTTTGCTCTTAGTCTCATGTTGCTTTCGACATCAAGCGCTATGGCGGCGGTAGGAGCGGAAACGTTTCAAATTCCCAGTCGCGAGGAAATTGCAGCTGAGTATAAATGGCATCTTGACGATTTGTATGCCAGTGATGAAGAATGGCAGGCAGACTATGATAAGGTAAAAGGAATGCTGCCTAAAGTCGGTGAGTATAAAGGGAAGCTGGATCGTTCAGGAAAGAACCTGTTAGCCTGCCTTAAGCTTAGGGATGATATTACCAAAATTACGGGGAAGCTATATCCTTTTGCTCGAATGCATCAAGATGAGAATACGGCGGATAATAAATACCAGGCATTAACTGGCAAGGCTCAATCTTTAAATATTGAAGTAAATGCTGCTACTGCCTTTATTGATCCTGAGATAGTGGAAATATCAGCAGAGAAACTGGGAAAAATGCAAAAGCAGGAAAAGGGGCTGGAGGTTTACAGCTTCTATTTAAAAAGTTTGATGCAGCAAAAACAGCACGTGCTTTCCCCGCGGGAAGAAGCATTATTATCTCGGGCAGGAGAAGTAGCTGCCACTCCGGCAACTATTTTTAATGTTTTAGCAAATGCGGAAGTAAAATTTCCTTCGATTCAGGATGAAGCAGGGCAAGAGGTTCCATTAAGTGAAGGTCGCTATAATAATTATCTGCGTTCTTCTGATCGTCGTGTACGTCAGGATGCATTTGCAGGTATTCTAGGTTCTTATAGCCAATATCGTAATACTTTGGCGGCAACACTGAATGGACACGTCAAGCAACACGTGTTTTTTGCTCAGGCCCATGACTATCATTCAGCTCAAGAAGCGGCTCTTATGCCAAATCATATTCCTGTAGAAGTATATGATAATCTTATTACTACAGTAAATCACAATCTAGCTCCTCTGCATCGTTATGTGTCACTCAAGAAGAAAGCATTAGGTGTAGAGGAGATACATATGTATGATCTATATGCGCCAATGGTAAAAGATGTGGAAATTCAGTTATCTTATTCAGAAGCCCTGGATCTTGTTCGGCAAGCTTTAGCTCCTCTTGGTGAGGAGTATATAGTAAACTTTAACAAAGGAATTGATTCTCATTGGATTGATGTGTATGAGAATCAAGGTAAACGTTCCGGTGCTTATTCTTGGGGTGTTTATGGCGTCCATCCTTTTGTTTTTCTAAATTATAATGGACAATTTAGTGATGCATCTACCCTTGCCCATGAGATGGGGCATGCATTGCACAGTTTTTATAGTGCCAAGAGCCAGCCTTATCCCACAGTGGACTATGTGATTTTTACAGCTGAAACCGCTTCTACTACCAACGAGATATTGCTCATTGATTATATGCTGGCAAAAACAACGGATAAAAAAGAAAAAATGTATTTGCTGAATCAATACTTAGAAAATATTCGCACTACCTTGTACCGGCAGACGATGTTCGCTGAATTTGAAAAAGAGATTCATGATCGAAGTGAAAAGGGTGAGACCTTGACTGCAGATCTTATGGAGGAGATCTATCATGATCTTAATGTAAAGTACTTTGGTCCAGAAATGATTGTAGATAAAGAAATTGATATTGAGTGGGCTCGGATTCCGCATTTTTATCGAAATTTTTATGTGTATCAATATGCTACAGGATACTCTGCAGCAACAGCTTTTGCTAAGCAGCTTCAAACCGAAGGCAAAGCAGCCCAAGAACGATATACGAACAAGTTTCTAAAAGCTGGTGGTTCTGATACACCAATTCAAATTTTAAAAAATGCTGGCGTTGATATGTCTACTCCTCAACCGATTGAAATTACGTTACAGAAATTCAATCGGTTATTAGATGAATTAGAAGGTTTATTGGCTGAATACTAGAAGGTGTTACCAAAGTTGAAAATACTATAGCTTTTAGGGCAGGTACCCTCTTAGTAAATGCGAGTATAGATAATATACAACACATTTACTAAGGGGGTTTTTAAATAGATAGAAAATTATTTATTTAAAGTATTGTAATTTTCCAAAGAATATATTAATATATAGACACAGAACGAAAGTTACATACCGTCACAAATGTGACGATGGCGAAAAAATCAATAAACCATATAAGGTTAGAAAGGTACACTATGCTTAAGGTAGATAGAAGGTTACTTGTGAAAGTTTCACAGATGTATTACATAGAGAATATGAATCAAAATGAAATAGCTAGTAAGTTTGGTATCAATCGAACTACTGTAAGCAAGTATCTGAAAAAAGCAATGTTAGCAGGAATTGTGCAAATTTCCGTTGTAAATGATTTGTATGAAAGTCTGGAAACCGCATTAGAAAAAAAGTTTGGATTAAAAGAAGTATATATTGTGCCTTCGAGTTCAGACCCGGGTGAGGTAAAAAATAATCTTGGAAAAGCGGGAATAAGTTACTTAAAGCGAATCATAAATGATGGTGATATCGTAGGGTTTGCCTGGGGAACGACTATTGGTGCGTTATCGAATCTAGCATCTGTAGAGAAGTGCGATGTAGTTAATGCCAACATGATTCCTCTGGTGGGGGGACCTGAAAATTTAGATAGCGAATACCATGTAAACACCATTGTATATAAAGTTGCAAATGCTTTTAAGGCCAAAAGCCATTATTTGTATGCACCTGCTATTACCGGAACGATAGAAACTAAATCAGCCATCATGCAAGATGCTAATTGTAGTAAAATCGTGAAGTTATGGGATGAAGTGAGTATTACAATATTAGGAATTGGTGCACCAATAAGGTCTTCCAACTTAGTATGGTCCGGTTCTCTTGGCAAAGAATACAATGATATGCTGGAAGATGCGGGGGTAGTAGGTGACATTTGCTCAAGATTTTATGATGTTGATGGAAATGTGGTAGATACGGTATTAAAGGATAGAACAATAGCGATTGATTTGGAAAAGTTAAGGAATATAAAATATTCCATAGGTATTGCGTCCTCACCGGAAAAGGTGCCTGCTATATATGGAGCTATGAAGGGTAAATTTATAAATGTGTTAATTTCTGATGAAGAAACTGCTAAATTACTAATTGATTTTGCCGACTAAGATGAAAGAATGCTTAGTTTCAAATGATTATGTAAGAGCCATGGGCTAAGCATAATGCCGCTCATGGTTTTTGTATACTCTTTACGAGGTGCAAATTATCAAAACTATGGTTTAGGAGGACTTTTATATGGCTAAAGAGATAAAATCAGTTCTACAACCAGGCGATAAGATATATACGCTATTTGAATATAATGAAGTGGTGATTAAAGGAAGTAAAGAAAGCTTTATTATACGAATAGAGAAAATAGAAGAAAGTAAAAAAAATAATTGTTGTCAGTATGTAAGAGCCATGGGCTAAGCATTGATTGCTTATCTCATGGTCCTTTTTGTATATGAAAAAATATAAGAAATCGTTTTAGGAGGTATTTAGTTATGTTAAAAGTTGTACTTATCGTTGGCGGAGGAAGAAGTTTGGGGGAATATTTAAGTAAGCATATGGCGAAGGAAGGATATGAGGTAGCTGTTGCAGACTTGGTATATGAAAATGCACAAAAGGTTTCAGATGAAATTAACGCAAGCGGTGGTAAATCAATTGCAGTAGAAGTGAATGCTTGCAAGGAAGATGAAGTAAAAGCAATGGTACAACAGGTTGTAAATGAGCTAGGAAGAGTAGATTTATTAATATACAATGCAGGAATAGCCAAAAGTTGCAAGATTACTGAATTCGAATTACAAGCATTTAATCGGATTGTAGATGTTAATTTAAATGGATATTTCCTTTGTGCTAGAGAAGTAGCCAAAGTAATGATAAAAAGAAATATTAAAGGGGCCATTATTGGAATTAATTCTAAATCGGGTAAAGTTGGAAGTAAATTTAACAGCGGCTACTCAGCTGCAAAATTTGCAGCTGTTGGTTTAACGCAAAGCTTAGCTTTAGATCTAGCGGATGATAATATAAGAGTCAATGCAATGATGCTTGGCAATCTTCTAGATTCAGATTTGTTTGAAAGCTTGCTTCCGCAATATGCAGTGAAGTTAGGAATACCAGAATCACAAGTAAAGCAAACATATATAGATAAGGTGCCGTTAAAGAGAGGATGCACGTTTGAAGATGTGGCAAATGTAGTTACCTTTTATGCATCAGAAAAAGCAAATTACTTAACAGGGCAATCTGTAAACATAACTGGTGGACAAGTAATGCACTAAGAGGATGTAGTAGCAATGTTTTGCTGCATGTGTCAGAACAAGTTACATGTAAGTTAAGATAGCTAAATATTTAGATAATAACTAAAATGTAAAGTAGGACTTGAGTTCAAAGGGGGAAACTATATGTTGTGGTTTGTTCTTCTTGCTGCAGGGATGTGGATACTTCAAGGGTTACTTGGCCTTTGGCAATTGAGACATTTTAATCAGCGATTTAAATTATTGAGAAAAGAAGGTAGGGTCGTTATTGGCAAATCGAAAGGTAGAGTCACGGCTGGGGTTGTACTTATGTTTTGTCTTGACCAAGATTGCAATATCATTAGGGGCGAAAAAATGGAAGGGTTTTCAATTTTCGCTAGATTGAAGCCTTTTAATTCCTTCAATCATTTTAATTTATTAGAGCTTGAAGAAAGTAAATGTAATAGGTTAGGTAAATCAGCGAGTAAGGCAGTAATGAACGCTATTGAAAATTATAAGGCGTTTATTAATATAGCGAAATCTGACATGGAGGTGGTTGGAACAGAAAATACA
This sequence comes from Pelosinus baikalensis, assembly GCF_020819555.1. Taxonomy (NCBI): domain Bacteria; kingdom Bacillati; phylum Bacillota; class Negativicutes; order Selenomonadales; family Sporomusaceae; genus Pelosinus; species Pelosinus baikalensis. The sequence goes on along the minus strand of NZ_JAJHJB010000025.1, from coordinate 52,091 downwards.
AGAATAACTGTGTAATGGCATTATAAAAAATTATTGAGAGAGAGGGTATCGTATGGACATGTTCATTGTGTTAGCCAAAGGATTTATCGGCATGTTTAATGAGGGTGGTAAAGTTTTCGTAAGTATGATAACTGGAATAGTACCTACGTTAGTCATGTTGCTTGTAGCTATGAATGCTCTAATTCGATTTGTCGGGCAAGAGAAAGTTGAAAAACTCGCTCATATGTGTGGTGGCAATCCTATATCTAGATATCTCATTTTACCAGTAATAGGAACTTTTTTCTTTTGTAATCCAATGACTTTATCATTAGGGAAGTTTTTGCCTGAAAAATATAAACCAAGTTATTATGCTGCAGCTTCTTTTTCCTGCCATAGTATGAATGGTTTATTTCCACATATAAATCCTGGAGAATTATTTGTTTTTCTTGGAATTGCGGCTGGGATAACTCAACTGGGTTTATCAACGGTTGACTTAGCAGTAAGATACTTTCTTGTTGGAGTTGTGACCAATTTCTTTAGAGGATGGATCACTGATTTTACTACCGCATATATTGAAAAACAACAAGGCATCAAATTAAAAACAGAAGTGAGTACTGTACAGTCGGCTGGCTTTAATGCTTAGAAAGGGGGGATAAAAAATGGCGAATTATAAATCAGTTATTATAACGGCAGGTCGAGGCGGCTTTGGTGGACCGTTAGTGATTCAGCCTAATGACACCAAGAATAAGGTTGTCAATATTACTGGAGGTGTCATTTCACCTGTTGCTGCGAAAATTGCTGAAATGGCAGGTTGCACAGTAGTAGATGGATTTAAAACGAAAGTGCCTGATAATGAAATTGCTTGTGTCGTCATCGACTGTGGAGGAACTTTGAGGTGTGGTATATATCCTCAAAAAAGGATTCCAACAATTAACTTGATGCCATCAGGTCCCAGTGGACCTTTGGCAGAACACATCAAGGCAGATATTTATGTATCGGATGTCAAAGAAGTAAATATAAATTTTAGCGATGGAACGATCCAGAATGCGGTCTCTGAAGATAGTAGTGCTAAAAAGCCTAAGTATGATACGCAAAAGAAAATTAGTGAACAGACTACTGCTGGTGTTATGGCCAAAGTTGGGAAGGCTATGGGGGGGATAACCGCTACATTTTATCAATCTGGTCGCGATGCTATCGATACTGTCTTAAAGACCATATTGCCTTTTATGGCGTTCGTATCCATGTTAATTGGTATTGTATTAAGTACTGGTATGGGTGATGTTTTTGCTAAAATACTGACACCGTTGGCCGGAACTGTTCAAGGGTTAGTATTACTATCAGCCATATGTTCGTTTCCATTCTTATCTCCGTTCCTGGGACCAGGCGCGGTAATTGCCCAAGTAATTGGGGTGCTGATTGGCGTTGAGATCGGTAAAGGTACGATTCCCCCTCAGTTAGCACTGCCAGCACTTTTCGCGATAAATTCCCAGTGTGCTTGTGATTTTATACCAGTAGGCATGGGATTGGCTGAAGCGGAAGTCGAAACTGTCGAAATTGGTGTACCTTCCGTATTATATTCTCGCTTTATCACTGGTCCTACAACCGTATTGGTTGCTTGGGCTGCTAGTTTTGGTCTCTACGCAAAATAAAAGTGAAAAAGTATATAGATGCTATTATGGAGGTGTATTTTATGGAGATTATATATAATACTAGGGTTACTAATATTGGAGGATTAGTGTCAGCTTTTTATGAGGAAAAGCTGATCATTATTTTCAAAGATAATGCTCCGGAGGAATTGGCTGATTATTGCGTATTGCATTGTGGCAATGAGGTTTCAGATAGCGTTAAACAAGGTGATGTTTTAGTCATAGCTGGTCAAGAATATAAGGTTGTATATGTAGGCGATGAAGTGCAGGCTAATTTGGAAAATTTGGGTCATATAACCTTGCGGTTTGATGGCAATACAGAAGGGTTAGGCGGAAGTGTATATCTTGAGGATAAGGCATTGCCTGCTATAAAAATTGGCGATGTTATTTCTATATACAGAGAATAGATGTTGTTATGCGATGAACCTTTCAGATGGATTGGAAAGGAGTAGCTAAGGGGGGGTTCGAATGAATATATTACTTGATAGTGCGAAAGTTGATTTTATAACAAGTGCCAATGAATATTATCCAATTGATGGTATTACGACCAATCCAACTATTCTAGCCAAAGAAAAGAGACCCTATATTGAAATCCTTCAAGAAATAGTATCTATAATTGGCAGTGAAAAAATGCTCCATGTGCAGGTATTAAGTACAAATGCCAAAGAAATAGTTAAGGAAGCGGAATATGTAAGCCAGATTCTTAATGGCAATATTTATATTAAAATTCCGGTTGTGCCTGAAGGGTTTAAGGCGATGATGACTCTACAGAAATTGAATATAAAAGTTACTGCAACTGCTGTGTTTACTCCACAACAGGCGCTTATGGCTGCAAAAGCTGGCGCTAGTTTTGTAGCGCCATACGTAAACAGAATTGATAATATTTCTGGTGATGGTGTAAAGGTAGTAGCTGATATTGTAAAAATTTTCGATACTTATCATATTAAAACGCAAGTGTTAGCAGCCAGTTTTAAAAATGTAGAACAAGTGCAGAAAGTTTGTTTAGCTGGTACTCATGGTGTAACGGTTAGTGAAGATGTTTTTATCAACTTGTATCACCATCCTTTGACGGAGTGGAGTGTCAATACGTTTATTGAGGATTGGGAAAGTGTTTATGGTAAAGGAGCAATATTAGGTGAGGTTTAATCAAGGAGATGCGATTATGAAGCTAGGAGTTCTTTAGTTATAGATATGTTGCTGCGGATTTATTAACGAGATTACCTGTAAAATATTGCTATTGTCGATATTACATGGTATAGTATAAAAAAAGTTAGGTTTACAACGTTACAATTTAATAATGAGCTCTTATCTAGAGTGGTCGAGGGACTGGCCCGATGACACCCGGCAACCGGCAGTAATGCAGTGGTGCTAATTCCAGCAGGAGTAATCCTGGGAGATAAGAGGGTTTAGTATATCATAAAACCCTTCTTATTTGTGAGAAGGGTTTTTTATTATACAAAAAAGAAAGCAAATATTTTTCTATAATCTAGAATAAGGAGAGGGTATGAATGCTGTTAAAAGACAGCTGTGTTTTAGAGATAACAATAACTCACTTTTCAGGATTTAAGTGGAGATCTTATTTGAAATTAGCCAGGGTAGCCAATAAGGAACATCCTTTGCATCTTAGTTTAGGCGGAAGGTTAGATGAGGTTGTTGTAGCATATGAAACATATGGTCATTTATCAGAAGGTGGAGATAATGTCATCTTATTGAACCATGCATTAACGGGTGACAGCCATCCTTCTGCTCATACTCAGCATGATGAAAAAGGCTGGTGGGAGCCTTTGGTTGGCCCAGGACGTCCCTTGGATACAGAAAAGTTTTTTATTATTTGTGCAAATGTACTTGGTGGCTGTCAGGGAACAACGGGTCCTGCTTCTCCAAACCCAGACACTGGCTTGCCCTATGGTATGAATTTCCCGGAAATTACTTTGCTTGATACGGTTCATGTACAAAAGAGGTTATTGGATGTATTAGGGGTTCATCATGTAAAGTTAATCATTGGTGGGTCTATGGGAGGGATGCAATCTTTGGAATGGTCGGTAGCCTATCCTGATTTTATGGATGGAGTTATGGTGATTGCCGCTCCTGGATATGCCTCTTCTCAGTCGATTGCTTACAATAAGGTAGGACGACAGGCTATTATCCTTGATCCAGAGTGGCGAGAGGGAAACTACTATGGCGGGATTGGTCCCGAGAAGGGATTAGCAATTGCTAGGGCTGTTGGTATGATTACCTATCAGAGTGAAATGTCAATGGAAGGAAAATTTGGACGAAAGCGTCGTAATGGCTGTTTTGAGATTGAAAATTATTTAGATTACCAAGGAAATAGTCTAGCACGTCGTTTTGATGCCAATTCCTATCTGTATCTCCTGCGCGCCTTGGATTATTATAATCTATTGAAAAGTTGTAACAGTTATGAGGATGCCTTATCTAAGATTAGAGCAAAAGTTATGGTTGTGGGTGTGAGTTCGGATATATTGTATCCTCCTTATCAGCAGGAAGAACTTGTTGAAGCTATGTGTGACAGCGGAGTAGATGCTCAGTATGCTTTACTTGAAAGCCCTCATGGTCATGATGGTTTTTTAATTGATTTTCATTTGTTAAGACCTATGATTCGTAATTTTATGAACCATTTAATAAAGTGATGAGAATACAAAAGTATTTATTAGGGGAATAAAGAATTTATAAAATTACAAAATTAACATAAAAATATAAAAATATATTGACATTAGTAAAGGTAAAATGATAGAATTCATTCCAAAGCATAATGAAGAATAGTAATGACGGAGTAAGTAAACCATTTGTAAATTTCCAGAGAGTCGGCATAAGGTGGAAGTCGACAATGAGCGGTGGAAGAAGATCCCTCCGGAACTGTGTTTCTGAACGTTAGTAAGAAATGCCGGGTTAGCCACGTTATTTGGCTTAGGTTTGATAGAACTGAAGAGGCATTGTTGTGCAATTAAGGTGGTAACGCGGGTAATAACTCGTCCTTGGATATATTCAAGGGCGAGTTTTTTATTATTTTTAGGGGAACGTTGAACACAGAGGACACAGAGTTCGCTTAAGAGCACAGAGGTTTTTAAACCCTATTTATCTTTTCTCAGTGTTCTCTGTGCCTCTGTGGTTCGGTTCACTTTATATGCTTTAAAGGACGCGCAGCGTTTTCTTATCAAATTTTGGAGGTAAATTATGAATCAGAACACTTTTAAGGTAGCTAATTCTTGTGTGTCAATTGAAGACGTATATGCAGCGGCAAGGAAGCTGCAAAGTATAATCAAAAAGACAGAACTCATTGAAAGTCCAGTGTTTAGTAATGAGTGTGGAAATTGTGTATTCATTAAACCAGAGAACCTACAAGTGACAGGTGCATTTAAAATCCGCGGAGCATTTAATAAATTGAGTAAGTTAAGTGATGAGGAAAAAAGTAGGGGAGTCATCGCTTCCTCAGCAGGAAATCATGCCCAGGGGGTTGGCTATGCAGCTCAATTACTGGGTGTTAAGGCTACTGTTGTGATGCCTGCAACCACGCCCATCATTAAAGTGGAAGCTACAAGAAATTATGGAGCAAATGTTGTATTATACGGCGATAGTTATGATGAAGCTTATAAAAAAGCCAGAGAGTTGGAGACCGAACATAACTATGTCTTTGTGCATCCCTTTGACGATTTGGATGTAATTCTTGGTCAAGGTACAGTGGCCTTGGAAATTTTGAATCAATTAGAAGATGTTGATGAGATATTGGTTCCTATAGGTGGGGGCGGTTTAGCGAGTGGCATTGCATTTGCGGCAAAAATGCTAAAGCCAAGTATCAGAATTATCGGAGTTGAGCCAGAAGGCGCATGCTGCATGAAAAAGTCTTTGGCTGATAATAAAGTAATAGAGCTGGAGAAAGTGGATACCATAGCAGATGGTGCTGCTGTAAAAAGACCAGGTACATTGACGTTCGAATTTATCAGAGAGTTTGTTGACGAAGTCATCACTGTTTCTGACTTTGATATTGCAGAAGCAATACTGCTCTTAATCGAAAAGCATAAACTGATCACAGAAGGAGCAGGGGCGCTGTCCTTAGCTGGCTTAAAGAAATTATCTTCCAAGAATAAAAAGGTAGTTTGTTTAGTCAGTGGCGGAAATATTGATATTTTAACGATTTCGGCTATCATAAATAAAGCCTTGGTATTTAGGGGAAGGCTGTTCTGCTTTACCATTAATTTACCTGACAAACCAGGGGAATTATTGCATGTGGCAAAAATTATCTCTGAATTAAATGCAAACGTAATAAAATTGGATCATAATCAATCCAAAGTGATGGACAGCTTTAAACAGGTTCAACTGGAAGTTACCGTAGAGACGAATGGGCATAGTCATGTAGAGGAAATCGAAGCTGCCTTTTTACGAAATGGTATTGATATCCAAAAAATTTATTAATACACTAAAATCTTTGGCTGTAATGAGATTTATCTAAGTTAAATTATGAAGAGTTAAAAATTAGGTATTGCCTATTATAATTTCTTACTCTATAATGAAATAAAAAAGTGTCAATTAACTGACACAAGCAAAGACGCTTGTACAGGGACTAATTATAGTCCTGTATGGGGCGTCTTTTTTCGTTTAACAAAGCCTATAGTTATCGTTCATAAAGCAAAGATAGGAAGCGTTATTATATTATAAGGGAGGCATGCTTTTATGAATTCTCAGTATCCCTTGCCGATTGAGGAATTTCGCAGTTATCTTGAAGCAGACCAATCAGAAAAAGTAATAGAGAGTTTTCAGCAGCTTTTAACCTTATATGAGTTGCAGCAGGCTAGGCTAGAAGCGCTATTAGATACAGTTAATGAGGCAGTATGTATTATTGATGAATCAGATAAGGTGGTAGTGTGGAATCATCATGCTGAACTTTTATATGGAATTGCCGCTGATGAAATTATTGGGCGTCCTATCGAAGGTTATTTTTCCAATTTAATGTTAACCAAAGTGATGAAAGAACGACGCACCGTGCATGAACAGTACCACACTCCTTGTCCTGATACTCATGTATTAATTAATGCAAGACCTGTAAAGTTAGCTGGCCAGGTGATCGGCGGAGTTTGTGCGGAACGAGATATTACAGAAGTAGTGCAGCTAAATCAAAAACTATCCCAGACTCATCAGGAAGTACAAACCCTAAAGCAAGAAATTGATAAAATTCATTCCCAGTCAGATTCCTTTTCGACGGTTTATGGTCATAGTACTGCCATTCGCGAAGCGGTTAGTATTGCCAGACGTGTTGCAGCAACGGCGGTTCCAGTATTACTGCGTGGGGAAAGCGGTACAGGAAAAGAATTATTTGCCCGTGCTATTCATGATGCCAGTCAATTTGCTGGTCCCTTTATTGCTATAAACTGTGGAGCGATTTCTCCTAATCTATTTGAAAGTGAATTGTTTGGTTATCAGCCTGGAGCATTTACGGGAGCTGACCGCAAAGGAAAAGTGGGGTTATTAGAGCAAGCAAATGGAGGAACTCTCTTACTGGATGAGCTGGGAGATATGCCGAAAGACATGCAGGTAAAACTATTGCGGGTTCTACAGGATAAGAGTTTCTATCGTGTGGGCGGCAACAAAGCGATTCATATTGATGTTCGTATTATTGCTGCTACCCACCGCAATTTAGAAGAAATGATTAAGAACGGTGAATTTCGAGAAGATCTATATTATCGTTTAAATGTAGTGGCGGTGTCCCTGCCTTCATTGCGTGACAGGTTAGATGATATACCTGAATTAGTTCATAAAGGTATTTTGCATTATGGCACAATTCATAATAAAAAAATCTCAAAAGTGAATCCCGCACTCATGGCATCTTTTATTCAATATCCATGGCCTGGCAATATTAGAGAGTTATTCAATGTATTAGAACGGCTGGTGATTTTGGCTGATAGTGACCAATTGGGTATCGATAATCTGCCAGCTACGTTCTGCCAAATGGATTTTCCTATGGAAAGTATAGATCCCTGCGCTATGGAAGGCAGTTTGTTGGAAAAAACCATAAGCCTAGAAAAAGAAGTGATTGCTAAGGTTCTGGCGGAATACCATTTTAATAAAGCAGCTGCAGCAAAGAAACTCGGTATCCCTCGCAGCACCTTATATTACAAAATGCAGAAGCTGGGATTGGAGTGTCAATAAACTGACGCTATCGTCGAATGGTAGATAGAAAACGTTGTTATAAAAGGTCATTTATTAAAATAGATACAGAAAAAAGTGCCGCAAAGAATACGTCGGTACTTTTTTTATATTAATGGGCTAAAATGATTAACACAGAGGACACAGAGGGGGATTTTTAACCCTTATCTATGTTTTCTCTGTATTCTCTGCGCCTCTGCGGTTAAAAGCTGTAGTAGTGTTTTTTCTGCTGTTACTAAATTTATAATATAAAAAATATATAGTTGGCACGAATATTGCATTAGGAATAGAGCAGGAGGTGTTTAACTATGAGAATTGTCAACCATCCAATACTGACATTTCCAAAACGAGATATGGTGACCTTCACATTGAATGGTCAAACGATAGAGGGAATAGCGGGAGAGCCAATTGCTGCTGCACTACATGCGGCTGATGTAAAGGTATTGCGTCATAGTCATGGTCGCCATCGTCCTCGTGGTCTCTTCTGTGCCATTGGAAACTGTTCATCTTGTTTGATGACAGTAGATAAAATTCCTAATGTACGGGTTTGTACGGAACCTCTTCGCGCTGGCATGGTAGTTGAGACCCAAGAAGGGAAGGGGAAGATCGTATGATAACGACAGAAATCTTAGTCATAGGAGCTGGCCCGGCTGGGTTAATGGCTGCCATTCATGCTGCAGAGGCTGGTGCAAAGGTATTGCTTGTTGAACGGGCGGATCGCTTAGGCGGTCAGTTAATTAAACAAACTCATAAATTTTTTGGCTCGAAGGCAGAATTTGCCGGTGAGCGTGGAATGGATATAGCTGAAAAATTAATCAACCAGAGTTCGGATATTTCAGGTATCACCATTTGGAAGAATGCTGTAGTACTAGGAATCTATCCAGATGGCGTAGTTACGGTTTCTTATGAAGGTGCTTTTTGTACAGCCAGACCTAAAAAAATTATTATTGCAACGGGCGCTTCGGAAAAAACAATGGCCTTTCCTAATAATGATTTACCAGGTATTTATGGTGCAGGTGCAGTCCAAACATTAATGAATGTTCACGGAGTGATACCAGCAAAAAGGATACTCATGATTGGCGCTGGCAATATTGGTGTGATTGTGGCTTATCAATTGCTGCAGGCGGGTGTTGAAGTAGCAGGCATTGTAGAAGCTGCGCCGCAAGTTGGCGGTTATCGTGTTCATGCTGCTAAGCTGCAACGTCATGGTGTACCAATTTATACATCTCATTCGATACAATCAGCCCATGGTGATTCCTGTTTGGAAGGTGTTACGATTTGCCAACTAGATGAACAATGGCAGCCGATTGAGGGAAGTGAACAATATATTGCTGTAGATGGGCTATGTTTGGCAGTAGGATTAAGTCCCCTGACCGAACTGTTGTGGCAAGCGGGCTGTGAAATGAAGTTCGCAGCAGAATTAGGCGGTTATGTACCATTACGTGATGCCAATATGAAAACATCCCATGAAAATATCTATGTAGCTGGTGATGTTTCAGGAGTCGAAGAAGCCTCAGCAGCTATGGTAGAAGGAAAATTAGCAGGCTTATATGTTGCTTCTGTTTTAGGACATAAAAAAGATTCGTTTACCAAAGAGTTTCAGACTGCAAAATCACAACTGAGTGCCCTGCGTTCTGGTCCAGCAAGTGTGAAGATTTGTACGGGACTTAGCAAAGTTGTTTTAGAGGAGGTTGGATAAAATGCCGTCACAGGAGCGTTTCGCGAAAGGTCCAATCGCTTTATTTGAATGTATGCAGCAAATTCCCTGTAATCCTTGTGCTGATGCTTGCCCGCGGGGTGCCATTACCGTAAAAGAAATTAATGACTGTCCTTCTTTAAATGAAGAACTTTGCAATGGCTGTGGAGTGTGTATGACTCACTGCCCTGGGTTGTCTATTTTTGTTGTTGACTATACTTATGGAAAAGATGTGGCCTTAGTTAAGATTCCCTATGAATTTTCTCCTTTGCCTGAGGCTAAGACTGTTGTTGATGCTTTAAATCGACAAGGTCAATGTATTGGCACTTCAGAAGTCATTCGAGTACAGACATCACCAAATAAAACAAATATTATTTGGCTGTCTGTGCCTCGGGAATTAGCTATGGAGGTACGCAGCATTCGCCTTAAGAAAGGAGGAAGATCATGAATCATAATGATATTATTATCTGTCGTTGTGAAGATATAACCTTAGGAGAGATTAGAGAGCAGATTGCACAGGGAAAACATACTCTGGAAGAAATAAAAAGAGCTTGCCGCTCTGGAATGGGTCCTTGCCAAGGAAGAACTTGTGCTCCTCTTATTGTGAATGAAATTGCCAAAGCCACAGGAAAGCCTGTCGCACAGATTCCTTTGCCTACGTTTCGTCCTTCTACCTCTCCCATTAAGATGGCTTCTTTGTTAGGAGGAGATAAGCATGATTAAGACTGCAGATGTTGTGGTAATTGGTGGTGGTGTTATCGGCTGTTCCACTGCCTATAACTTAGCTAAATTAGGTGCAGGTAAAGTAGTCGTATTAGAGAAGAAGTACTTAGCTAGTGGTGCCACGGGTCGCTGTGGGGCAGGTATGAGAATGCAGTGGGGAACAGAGACTAATTGTCTTTTGTCTCGTGAAAGTGTTAAGATGCTCTCCCATTTACCAGAATTGCTGAATGTGGATGTAGATATTGAATTTACCCAAAATGGTTATTTAATGCCCGCTTACTCGGAAAAAATGGCAGAGCAGTTTAAAAAGAATTTGGTACTGCAAAATTCTCTTAACATTCCTGCACGCTGGGTGACGCCAGAGGAATCTTTGGAAATTGTTCCTTTTCTAAATACAAAAGGAATGTTTGGTGCTACCTATTGTGCAGAAGATGGTCATTGTAATCCCTTTAAAGTAACAGAAGCCTACGGGCAAGCTGCCCAAAATTTAAATGTTGAGATTTATACCGATACTGAGGTGCAAGGCATTGTAACGAAGAATGGTAAAATTATTTCGGTCCGTACCAACCGGGGAGATATTCAAACAGATACGGTTGTAAATGCGGCAGGAGGGTATGCAAAAACCGTTGGACGTATGGTCGGCGTTGAGCTTCCTATTTTCCCAGAACGTCATGAAATTTTGGTAACAGAACCAGTGGAGCCTACTATGGGACCCATGGTGATGAGTTTTTATCATAATTTATATTGTCAGCAAAGTCCTCATGGTAGTTTTATTATGGGAATTGGTCATCCAAATGAACCGGAAAGCTATAATATAAAATCCAGTTGGCAGTTTTTACGAGATATGGCGCAGCGACTTGTGGAAATCCTGCCGCCTTTAGCAGGTCTAAATGTAGTTCGGCAATGGGCGGGATTATATGATATGTGCCCTGACCGCACACCGATATTAGGCAGCAGTCCTGCTCTCAATCGTTTCTTCACTGCTGCAGGCTTTAGTGGTCATGGTTTCATGATTTCGCCTATCACAGGTCAATTAATGGCAGAGATGGTAGTGGGAAAACCTACGGCCTTTCCTATCCAAATGTTTGATGCTGGGCGGTTTGAACGCGGAGAGTTATTTGTAGAGCCATCCGTTGTGTGAGTCAATATATATCATTACATTTAAAATACGAAAGTGAGGAATTTAAAATGATTACAGAATACAAAAATGAACCTTTTACTAACTTTGGTCTTCCAGAAAACAAGGCTGCTATGGAGAAGGCATTGGCTGCGGTACAGTTGGAGAAAGCTGCTCATTATCCACTCATTATCGGCGGAGAAACTGTCGATACAGAAGCGCGCATTACGTCGATCAATCCTTCCAAAACATCTGACATTGTTGGTACCGTTGCTCGGGCCAATATAGATTTAGCTGAAAAAGCGGTGCAGGCAGCCAATAAAGCCTTTGCTTCATGGCAGTATGTAGACCCCGCGGAACGATCTTTGTATTTGTTTAAAGCTTCTGCTGTTTTACGCCGACGTAAATTTGAGTTTTCTGCTTGGTTAGTGGAAGAGGCAGGGAAAACTTGGGCGGAAGCGGATGCCGATACTGCAGAAGCAATCGATTTTATGGAATACTATGCTCGCCAAATGGATAAGTATGCAAAAGGCATGGAAGTAACACCTTATCCTGGAGAACAAAATGAGTGTGCCTATATTCCTCTCGGTGTTGGTGTTGTAATTCCGCCATGGAATTTTCCCTTAGCCATTTTAGCAGGGATGACAGCAGCAGCTATTGTAGCTGGCAATACGGTGATTATGAAGCCTGCAAGCTCAACGCCTGTAATTGCTGCTAAATTTATGCAGTTGTGGGAAGAAGTCTCTTTACCTGCTGGTGTTGTAAATTATCTTCCAGGCAGTGGTGGAACGATTGGCGATTATTTGGTATCCCACGCTCAAGTGCGCTTTATCAATTTTACAGGTTCTAAAGAAGTCGGACTTCGCATTAATAAGTTAGCTGCTGATTTGTCTCCAGGGCAGAAATGGATTAAAAGAGTCGTAGCTGAAATGGGCGGTAAAGATTCTATTGTTGTAGACAGTGAAGCTGATCTTGAAGAAGCAGCTGCTGGAATTGTTGCATCTGCCTTTGGCTTCCAGGGACAAAAATGTTCTGCTTGCTCTCGTGCTATTATCGTGAGAGACGTATATGATGCAGTACTTGCAAAGGTAGTCGAAAAGACGAAGGCTCTTAAGATTGGTGCTGCCAGCAGCCCTGAAAGTAATATTGGTCCTGTAATTGATGAAAACTCTTATAAAAAGATTTTAAGCTATATCGAAATTGGCAAAACAGAAGGGAAACTAGAGTGCGGTGGATCTACGGCTGGTGAACAAGGCTACTTTATTGAGCCAACTGTATTTTCAGGGATTTCTCCCGAGGCCCGTATTTCCCAGGAAGAGATATTTGGACCTGTGCTTGCGGTAATCCCTGCTGATGACTTTGACCATGCTCTTGCTATTGCCAATGGCACTGAATATGGTCTCACTGGTGCTGTGTATTCAAAGAGCCGTGCTAAACTAGAAAAGGCTCGCCGCGAATTTCATGTAGGCAATCTATATTTTAACCGTAAGTGCACAGGTGCTTTAGTCGGTGTTCATCCTTTTGGCGGTTTTAACTTATCTGGTACCGATTCTAAAGCTGGTGGTGCTGATTATTTATTATTGTTTTTACAGGCAAAATCAATTTGTGAAAAACTATAAATTAAAGGTCATATACCGTTGTAGCAATTTGTAATGTGAGGTAAAGATCGTTACTGATTTCACAATACAAAGAAAGAAAATATACTATAAATGTTCAAAAAAATATAAAATGTTTTTTTGAAAAAAACACTTGTCAAGTCGGAGAACGCACGGTATAATAAAAAACAAATATAAGATTAAAGCAAAGGTGCTTTAAACAGAGAGTATTCTCTTCTGTTTGAAGCACCTTTTTCGATATTTTGGTGGGGGTGGTAGGGAAGACGGTAAGGTGTAGAAAACTTCGAAATAATATAATTAATAAGGGGGATTATTGTGTTTAGAAAAATGAATGCTAAATGGTTATCTTTATTCACTGTTGTCATATTGGTTGCTGGATTGGTAGCTGGCTGTGGTGGAAGCGCTAGCAAAGATATTAAAATTGGTGTTGTATATGAATTGACAGGAAATACTGCATCCTTTGGTACAGCTGCTGCCAATGGCGCTAAGCTAGCATTTAAAGAAATTAATGCTAATGGTGGCGTTTTGGGCAAACAAATCCAAATCGCAGTTGCCGATAACAAAGGTGAACCATCTGAATCCTCTAATGCAATGACAAAAGTTATTTCTCAAGATAAAGTAATTGCTGTTACTGGTTTTACTACCAGCTCTAACGGTATCGCAGGTTCAACCGTTGCTGAAGCGAATAAAATCCCATTTGTCGCCGCTGCAACAACGAATCCTAAAGTAACCTTAGATGAGAATACTGGAAAAGTTAAAAACTATACCTTCCGCGTATGTTTTATTGATCCTTTTCAAGGTACTGTAGGAGCAAATTTCGTATTGAACTCTCTTAAAGCTAAAAATGCTGCTGTCATGATTGATAACTCTAGCGATTATAGCAAAGGCTTATCTAAATTCTTTAAAGATGCTTTTACTAAGGGCGGCGGTAGCATAGCTATCGAAGAAGCTTATTTACAAAATGACCAGGATTTCAAAACACTGTTAACAAAAATTAAAGCTACTAACCCAGATGTAATTTATGTGCCTGGCTATTACGGCGAAGTAGGAAAGATCATAAAACAGGCTCGTGAAATTGGTATCACCGCACCATTTGTTGGCGGCGATGGCTGGGATTCTCCTAAACTGGCTGAAATCGGTGGACCAGATGCTCTTAATAATACGTACTTTACGAATCACTATTCTGTAGAAGATAACAGTCCTAAATCAAAAGCATTCCTTGATGCTTTCCAAAAAGAATATGGTCAAGTGCCAGATGCAATGGCTGTCCTAGGTTATGATGCAGCTTATGCTTTAGTAGATGCCATTAAACGGGCTAACAGCACGGATTCTGAAAAAATTCGTGAAGCACTTGCCAATACAAAAGATTTCCAAGGTGTAACTGGTTCCTTAACATTAAATGATACCCATGATGCAATAAAAAGCGCTGTAATTATTGAAATGAAAAATGGTAAACAAGTGTATAAAGAAACTGTAAAACCTTAATAAGAACCAATAAAGAAACTGCCAGGGATTTTATTCCCTGGCAGTTTCTTTATTGGTTCTATTCCCATTCATGCAAGTCAATTCCCTAAGGAGCAATCAATGTAATATGGTTGTTGCTAAAGAAGTCAGTATATTCATCATCTGGTTTTTGATTGGTTACAAATACTTGTATATCTTTTAAGTCGTAATATGTTATTAATGATACTTTACCGAGCTTCGTATCATCTGCCAATAGTATTTTTTTATCGCAGTGTTCTACGATATATTTTTTTATATCATACTCAAGAGATGAGGAATTGGTTATTCCTTTTGCAATTGAGATCCCGGTTGTGGCTAAAAAGGCTTTAGAGATATTGTATTTTTTCAAGGAGCTTACTGCTCCTGAATCAACAAAAGAATTCGTTCGCCTAAATAGTGTTCCCCCTGTAGAAATCACATTTAAGTTTTGATAAGGGAGAGCTTTTAATATTACATGTAAATTATTGGTAATAATTGTTAAGTTCTTGATATCTGACAAGTAGGGTATCATGTGCATTGTAGTGGTCCCAGAGAAAATATTTTGAGACTTTCGCTCGCGCTGTTGCAAACACCCTTGTCTTTGAAGGACCTAAAATGATTAGAACGGGAGCAAATGGTCCTGAAATGGCTTAGTTTATGGTGGTGTAGGATGCGTTGCTGCTACTGCCAACATTGCTCCAAAGTTAGTGGTGCAAATTTACGATACATTTATGGCTGGTGATATACAAGGATCACTGGAAGCTCAATATAAGCTTGCTCCACTGCGGGTAGCTATGGGACTTGGCAGTTGGCCAGTGGTAACCAAAGATGCAATGAATCTCATTGGTTTTCAGGCTGGTGAACCGATTAAGCCAAATACCAGTTGCTCCGAGGTCAATATGACTAAGTTGAAAAATATTTTGGCAAATATGGGATTACTCAAATAAAAAATGGAGGTATTTACAAATGATTGAATCCATGAAAAAATACATGCAAGTCGGAATTGTAAATTTTATGGCCTATCGTCCACCATAAAAGGAGAAGGTCCAATACTCGAAGCCACCAAAAAGATTGCCAACGATGATTATTTTGATGCCATTGAACTGACTTGGATAAAAGACAAAGACACCCGCAAACAAGTGGCAGAAGCCGTCAAAACCGCTGGCTTAACGGTGGGTTATGGCTGCCAGCCAAGGCATCTGACAACAGGGCTTAAACATTAACTCCCTGGATGAAAAAGTACGCCTTGAAGCCCTGGCTCCCTAAAAGACGGTGTGGACGAAGCCTATGAATTAGGCGCTGTAGGTTGTGCCTTTCTTTCGGGAAAATATGAAGAAGCCAAAAAAGAAGAAGCCTTTGCTGCCCTCGTAAAATCAACCAAAGAACTATGTGCCTATGCCAAATCGAAAGGAAATCTAAAAATTATCCTCGAAGTATTTGACTATGACTTTGACAAGAAATCCTTAATCGGTCCTGCTGCTCTTGCCAAACGTTTTGCCCAAGAGATTCGAGTCGAATATGATAACTTTGGTCTCATGGTAGATCTAAGTCATATTGTCCAATTACATGAAACCGTTGAAGAAGCCATACTGCCCATTAAAGACTATATTGTTCACGCTCACATAGCCAATTGCGTAGTTGAAGATCCATCCATGGAAGGCTATGGAGACTTACTTTGAAGTAAAACCCTGGGGAGATGAAGACCCAGATCTGGTAGTTGCCAATGCAAAACGCGCTTTAAACCTAGCCTGGGCTAAACTATAAAAAAAATGGAGGAAAAACTATTATGAAAATCGTTGTATTAGATGGCTATACCCTAAATCCTGGTGACTTAAGCTGGGATGGTCTAAAAGCACTAGGTGATGTGGTGGTATATGACAGAACGCCAGCCGAAAAAACCATTGAAAGAATTGGGGACGCTCAGATTGTTTTTACCAACAAAACCGTTATCGATCAAGAAGTATTTTCTGCCTGCCCGAACATCAAATTTATTGGTGTATTGGCAACGGGTTACAATGTGGTAGATGTGGAAATTGCCAAAACCAAAGGCATACCGGTAGCCAACATTCCAACCTATGGCACCACTGCCGTATCCCAAATTACCATTGCACTCTTACTGGAAGTATGCCACCATATTGGAGAACATAGCCGAAGTGTACTAAAAGGTGACTGGACCAATTGTCAAGACTGGTGCTATTGGAACTATCCTCTCATCGAACTTGCTGGTAAAACCTTAGGTATTATCGGATTCGGCAGAATTGGTCAAGCAACCGCTAAGATTGCTCAAGCTTTGGGAATGAAAGTATTAGCTTTTGACTCCTATGAAATTGAAGAGCTAAAAAGCGATACCCTACAGTATGTAGGTCTTGATGAACTATTAGCAAACTCCGATGTGATATCCCTGCATTGTCCGTTATTTGACAGCACCAAGGGCATTGTAAACAAGAATAATATTGCCAAAATGAAAGATGGGGTTATCATTATCAATACCTCTCGAGGTCCTTTGATTGTGGAAGAAGATTTGGCAGAAGCGTTAAATAGCGGCAAATTATATGGAGCGGCATTGGATGTTGTTTCCTCCGAGCCGATTAAAGCGGATAATCCATTACTCACGGCAAAAAACTGCATTATTACGCCTCATATTGCTTGGGCACCAAAAGAATCCAGATCGAGACTAATGGATATTGCTGTAGATAATCTGGCAAAATTCTTGGCAAATACACCAGTGAATATTGTGAATAAGTAAGCGTGCTTGTTATATAAAATACATTTGCTGTGTAGAATGTTTATTTCAGTAGAGATAACAGTAAACATAGATTAATAATTGGTAAGATGATAAAATAAAGTAATAAAAATGAGAGTATGAGAATGATTTCATACTCTCATTTACATGCAGTATCAAAGATACTTAGATTGATAAAGGATGTGATGGATATGCGTATTGTTGTGGCCCCCGATTCATTTAAAGGAAGCGCGTCAGCTGTAGCTGTAGCAAATGCTATGGAGGCAGGGATATTATCCGTTTTCTCAGATGCCGAGGTAATTAAAGTACCAATAGCGGATGGAGGAGAAGGTACAATTGAAGCTCTTGTTGTAGCTACTGGTGGACAAATCATTACAGAAACTGTACTTGGACCATTAGGAAATCCACTAAGGGCTCATTGGGGGATACTTGGCGATGGGGAAACCGCTGTCATTGAGATGGCAGCTGCGTCAGGTTTGCCTTTGGTACCCCAGGACAAACGCAATCCTTGCATCACTACTACTTATGGTACAGGTGAATTAATAAAGGCGGCTCTTGATCGAGGAATTCGCAAATTAATCATTGGAATAGGCGGCAGTGCAACGAATGATGGTGGAATGGGAATGGCTTGTGCTTTAGGAGCAAAATTTCTAGATACTGTTGGCAACTCCTTGCCTAGTGGAGGAGCGGCATTACAGCAGTTAACAAAGATTGATGTCAGTCAAATGGATGCACGGTTAGCGGAAACCACGGTAGTCGTAGCCTGTGATGTTGATAACCCTTTATGCGGACCCCGGGGAGCATCGGCTGTTTATGGCCCACAAAAAGGTGCTACAATAGAAATGATTGCTGAATTAGACGCGGCATTAGCAAGATTTGCTGCGATTGCTAAGCAAGTTACAGGAAAAGATGTGACGGAATATCCAGGGGCAGGAGCTGCCGGCGGTCTTGGAGCCGGCTTACTGCTTTTTACCAATGCGAAGCTTTTGCCTGGTGTTGAGATTATACTTGAGGCGGTACGCTTTTCTGATATTGCCAGAGAAGCTGATGTTATCATAACTGGTGAAGGTTGTACTGATTTTCAAACTGCTTGCGGGAAAGCTCCAGTAGGTGTAGCGCGCATTGCTAAAGCGCACGATGTTCCTACTTTTTGTTTATCCGGTAGTTTAGGTAAGGGATATGAAGAAGTATATTCTTGTGGCATTAGTGGCTTAATGAGCATTATCCCTTCACCCCTGAATTTAGCTGATTGCATGACAAATGCTCCTGAATTGATAGAAGCAGCAGCAGAACGATTATGTCACATCATAAAAAGGAGCATGGAGTTGGGGATAAAAGTAAAGAAATAAGGAAATAGAGTAAAGCTCATATCTCAAACGGGGATATGAGCTTTACTCTATTCTGTGGTATTCCAAGTTGTTTTTAGTGTAGCATGTAAGATGGTGATTTGTGACATGAGAAATAGAGTAGAAGTATAATGGCTTAAAGAACAAGTCTTTTCTAATAATAAACAAAAAATTGACAAATTTAGCAAGGAATTAGGAAGATCCTTGTGGAACCAAATCATATATATTTTTGTAATCGTGTAATTTATTGGCAGTGACTAATGGATAGGAAAGGAGTTAATTGTCATGGGCAGCAAACTGATTGTTAGTATTTTTATTATAGGGTTTGTTTTGCTTGGCAGCGGGTGTAGCAGTAATACGATTGGGCAGCAGAGTAAGACGGATGACATTATCATTGCCAGTGCCAATCCTATGACCGGCAACTCTAAAGAGTTTGGCAGCATGAAAGTAAAAGCCATTCAATTAGCCTTAGAAGAAGCAAATGCAGCTGGCGGCATTCAAGGCAGAAATATTAAGTTATTGGCGGGGGATGATGCCAGTTCACCAAAAGAAGCTCATAATTTGGCAGAAAAAATAGCAACAAACCAAGCTGTAGTAGCAGTGCTTGGTCACTGGAATAGTGCTAGTACTATGGTGCTAGAAACGTATATAATGGTGCAGGGATTCCTGTAATTACGGATTCGGTAAATAAAACGATAACAGATGGTACAACACCCTATGTGTTTAGGGTCATACCAACGGATAAGGCAGAAGCAGAAGGACTGGGAGAATATTCTTTTTATCAGCTAGGCTTAAAAAAAATGGCGATTATTTACGTCAATAATGATTACGGTAAGGGAATGAAAGACTATTTTCGTGAGAAAATGCAGCGCATTGGCGGTGAAATTACAGCGATTGAAATTTTTTCTGAAGGACGAACTACTGACTTTACCTCTGAACTGTATAAAATAAAGTATTCAAAACCCGATGGGATTTTTATAGCGGGATATTCTTCGGAAGCAGCATTCGTTGCTCGTCAAGCGAGAGGGATCGGGATAGACCTTCCCATCATCGGTACAGATGGAATTAGCTCAGAAGAATTTGTTTTGCTAGGTAAAGAAGCGGTGGAAGGCGTCCGTTTTAATGGTTTTTTTATAATGGTATACAGGAAAATGGATCTGAAGAATTCACAAAGTGTTTTCAGGATCGATATCATAAAGAACCTGACAGTTACGCAGCCTTGGCTTACGATTCAGCTCAATTGTTGATTCAGGCGATGAAAAAGAATGGTGCTAGCCGTGAGGGGATTTATGATTATCTTAGTAAGGTGGAAAATTATCCCGGTGTTACAGGGCGTATTACTTTTGATCAGCATCATGATGTGAAAAGAAAAATGATGATCTTGACGATTCGAAATGGAAAGATTGTCAAGGACGATATACAGCCTTAAGGGAGCCGATCGTGGAGAGGAGGATACATAGCATGAAGATTCGTTCTCAGCTACTTTTAGTAATGGTGGTAGCATTATTCCTGATGACTTCACTCGTTACTGGTGTGCAGATGTATACTGCTTACATCCAAGAGAAAGAAAGTATGCAAGGAATTCTACAAAATCAGGCTACGCAATTTAGTAACCAAGTGGAAATGTGGTTTACTCTTATAAAACAAGGCGGTCACCTTTTTGTAAGTGAATATTTTGTTCAAAATGCAAGTCAGAAAGAAATGCAAAAACTTTTGGGAAATATGCATAATGAACTAAATGCTTTTGATGATCTTATTGTAGCAAAGCCAAATGGGGAAATCACTAATATCTATCCTCATAATCCCAGTGCAATTGGAAAAAGCATGGCGGGTTACAATTATTTCCAAGATACTATTACATCGAGAACTTCCCAAATTAGTAAGATATTGATTAGCCCTACGACTGGGAAACCTGTTATTGTCATTACCCAGCCGATCATAAAAGAGAGTGGGGAGTTAACAGACGTATTATTGCAAAATATTAAGTTGGATGTATTAGAGGATATGAGTGAAGATGCAAAGATTGGTCAAACGGGTCAAACACTTGTTTTCACTTCTGATGGAAAAGTAATTGTACCGCAACATAGTGAAACTGCGGGGCATATTTCCTATATTCCAAGTGAGCTTACTGATTTATTTAAAAAAGATTTACGTAGTATAAGGCAGTTTACTAGAGATAATGGAGAGGCAGTAATGGTTGCCACTAATCGTGTAAAAACTCCAGGCTGGGGCATTGCTGTTACTATTACACAAAAAGAAGTATTACAAGGTTTCTATGATAGTATTAAATATGGTATAGTCACCTTCTGTATTATATTTTTGTTGCTTTCTTTTGTTTCTCTCTTGATTTTCAATAAGTTATTTCGTTCGATTACTACGGTAACAAGGCATTTTACGAGTATTAATGAGGGGAATTTTGCTTCTGCAAAAATCAGTGAAGAGGTAATTCGCTCTGCTCCTCAAGAATTGCAAGAACTTTGTACAACTTTCAATACGATGTCACAAACGATTCAAAATAATATGGATGTAATACAGAAAACAAACAAAGAGTTGATGGTCAGCGAAGAGCGCTGGCAGCTGGCATTGCAGGGGAATAATGAGGGGATTTGGGATTGGGATATAAAAACCGACCAAACTTTCTTCTCCGCCAGAGTAATGCAAATGTTTGGGTATGATGATGTAGAAGTATTTAAGAGTATGGAGGAATGGCGCAAACGAATCCATCCAAATGATTCTGAAAAGATTGAGCAATTTCTGCAGGATTATCTTGCGAAAAAAGCAGACTTTTTTCGTGGGGAATATCGTTTTTGCTGCAAGGATTATAGCTTTAAATGGGCATTTGTTAGCGGGCAAGCAGTCTGGGATGAACAGTGTGTGCCATTGCGGGTTGTTGGCTCGATCAGTGACATCACACAGCGTAAGATAGCTGAGGAAGCGCTGCGTCAAGTCCATGAGCAGCTAGAGATTAAAGTGGAACGCAGAACGGAAGCTTTGCTCGCTATGAACGAAGAGTTACAAACTGTAAATAAACAGTTACAGTTTACTGTAGAGAATTTGCAACAAACCCAGGCGCAGCTAGTGCATGCGGAGAAGATGGCTTCTCTTGGCAGCTTAGTTGCCGGAATTGCCCATGAAATTAATACGCCAGTAGGAGTGGGGGCTAAGGCGATAGAGTTTATCAGTGCTTATTCAGCAAGTGAAGGGCGAAATTTATTAATAGAGAATCCGGATGTAGCTGTGATATTGCTGGACGTGGTCATGGAAGAAGAAAATTCAGGCTTGCAGTTGGCTCGCTATATTCGCAATGAATTACAGAATCATTTAGTTAGGATCATTCTGCGGACTGGTCAGCCTGGTCAGGCTCCGGAACATGATGTGGTGGTAGAATATGATATTAATGATTATAAGGAAAAAACAGAACTAACATCGCAAAAGCTGCATACTACCTTAGTAACAACCCTGCGTTCTTTTCGGGATTTGAGTATTATTGATATGAATCGCCGCAGTTTAAAGCAAATCATTGATTCATCAGCTACTATTTTTCAGCTTCAATCGATGACAAAATTTGCTTCCGCGGTATTATCACAACTGGTGGCGATTCTACACCTGAATCCTAATGCATTGTATTGCCATGCATCCGCCTTTGCCGCAACAAAAGAAGGAATAGATGATTTTTGTATACTGGCGGCAACTGGTACCTATGAAAAATTGATTGGTACTAAGCTGCAGAAAGATATAGAGACGAAAGTTGGACAAGATATTGAAGCAACTTTTCAGCAAAAGAAAAGTCTGTACTTTCCTGATCGTTTTATAATTTACTTTTGTAGTAAACAAGGCTCAGAAAATGTAATTTACTTAGATGGTGTCGCTTCTTTAAGTATCTGGGATAAGGATTTAATTGAGGTTTTTTGCACCAATGTATCAATCGCTTTCGATAATATTTATTTAAATGAAGAGGTAGAAGATGCACAAAAGGAAATTCTCTTTACATTAGGAGAGATTGCTGAAGCACGCTCTCAGGAAACAGGATATCACGTGAAAAGGGTTGCTGAAATTGCAAAATTATTAGCATTAGCTTATGGTCTTTCTCCCGAAGAAACAGAAAATTTACGATTAGCTGCTCCGATCCATGATGTCGGTAAATTGGCAATTCCAGATGCGATTTTAAATAAACCAGGTAAACTGACTCCTGAGGAATTTACTATTATGAAAAGACATTCTCCTGTGGGCTATGAAATGTTAAAAAGATCAAAGCGTTCCATATTAAAAAGTGGAGCCCTTATCGCTCATGAACATCATGAGCGATATGATGGCAGCGGATATCCACAAGGATTGGCAGGGGAAGAAATACATATTTATGGTAGAATTGTTGCATTAGCAGATGTTTTTGATGCCTTGGGGAGTGAGCGTATTTATAAAAAGGCTTGGCCATTAGATGAGATATTACGTTATATTTCCAAAGAGCGGGGAGCTCATTTTGATCCTAAACTAGTGGATCTTTTTATGAATAAATTGGATGAAATCTTGCAAATTTGTGAACAATTCCCGGATTAATAAAAAACTATCTTGGCGTTTTAAGCTAAAATCCTTTGTTTTTTATTAATTAATTAATAAATTATGGAAGGTATTTGAAAAATAAATGGCGAATTTTATCAAAACATCAGAGAAATAGATAAGTTGTTAGTAAGTTTTTAATAAAAGTGATAATTTATCAAGAATGGGGAGGTAAAAGTAATGTACTCTTTTTCCTCACTTGCAGAATTTGCGATTCTGCGGGATTCAATAAAAAGAGAATTGGTTCAAACGTGTGAAGAGGATGCCCTTCGTCTGTTTATTGCCATCAATGAAGGGGTTAATAATGCAATTTTTCATGGTAATAAGGAAGATAATACTAAAAAAGTACAGCTTATTATCGAAAGATCACCAGAAGATGTACAAATTATTATTCGCGATGAAGGCGAGGGCTTTGTAAATACAAAAGAATCTGCCGGCATGGAATTATGGGATGAAAATGGGCGAGGTCTTGATTTAATAGGTCTTTATGTAGATTCTTGCTGCTGGAATACCAAAGGCAATGAGATTACCTTAGTAAAAAAAATTAATCCTGCTTATTGTAAACCTTTTAGAACTTGTACCAGTTTATAGGATGAGGAAATTCAACATGGAGAGGGGATACACAATTGGAGATTACTACGAATATTAGTGAAAAAGAAGTTATTGTAACCTTAGCAGGAAGTATGTATGTGGAAGATGCTGCTGTATTACGAGAAAAGCTAATGGGTCTTATTGAATCTGGATATAAACAATTTATCATTAAACTGCACAATGTAGATTATATTGATAGTTCAGGCCTTGGTGTACTTGTCGCCATACAAAAGAAGGTGCTGCCCAAAGAAGGGCATGTAACTTTGACAGGTGCCAAAGGCGTTGTAAAGGAATTATTTGAATTAACAAGATTAAACAAGGTATTTACGATGCAAGCATAGTAAGGAGTTAGGTAAATGAGTGTTTCACAAGGGATTTTTAGCGGCATGTGTGATTATTGCCAGCGTTTTGATCTGTTTAACATGATCAATGATGCACTGCTATTAATTGATTTTGAAGATGGAAAAATATTATTTATAAATCAAAAGGCACTGACGTTGTATCAATATACCGAAGAAGAATTTTTGACCTTGTTTGCGGATGATATAGCAAACAGTTCAATGAGAACATTGCGAGAAAATATGGAGTTAGCTAAGACGCATAAAGAGGGGTATATTTTTACTACCAACCATATTAAAAAAGATGGAACTATTTTTAAAGTAGAAGTAAGTGCACGTTATATGACGTTACATGGAACTCCTGTTTTTGCTGCTGTTATAAGAAACCTTACTTTTGATGGAAAAATGCGGGAAGAAATTCAAATTGCTGGTCAAGTGCAGCATAGAATGCTGCCGCGAGATTTAGAAAATGAATTATTTCGTATCCGGTCGGTTTATCAGCCCCATCATTATGTTAGCGGGGATTTGTATGATTTTGTTTATGAAGAAAAATCCCAATTGCTGTTTGGCATTATGATTGATGTTATGGGACATGGTGTTGCAGCTGCACTGCAAACGAGTATCCTAAAATATCTTTTTTTAAAAGCGATTAAGAAGAACATTACAATAAATGATAGGCTGGCATGGATAAATAAAGAAGTAATGCCCTTTTTTAAAGGGGGACAATTCGCTGGTGTATTTTTATTTGAGTTTGATTTCATGTGCAATACTCTCACCTATGCAGCGGGAGGAATTAATCATTTTATCATCTTAAAAGAGCAAGGACCACACATTATAAAAACCCCCGGACTTTTCTTAGGTATTAATGAAGATGAGGTCTATGATCAGGGAAGCTATCATTTTACATCAGGTGAAAGCTTTCTATTTTTAACAGATGGATTGTTTGAGAGAATCGTCCAGCCTATGGATCATGAGCTGGATTTTTGGAGTATTCACGAATTGTCTAAAAAAATTGTTAACAGCGGTGAATGTAATGATGATGCTTCGGGTGTGGGAATTTTAATCCGCTAAAAGAGTTTTTTATAAAATGACTATTTCAAGATTGGTCAAATCTTTTCATAGTTGGAAAAATAATGATCAAAGGTGATGAGTTTAAAATGAGAATAAAATTAAAGATAGGTGCTAAAATTGCTGCTAGTTTTGCAATTGTAATTGCTTTGATTATTATTATGGCGATTAATTCATTTATTTCATTAAATCATGCAAAAAATGATTTGGAAAATATCAATCAGGCAAATGTTCGCATGGCGATTGCTGATGCGATTACGATTCAATATAAAATCACTGTATCTGATCTTCGTGCTTATGCAGCCTATGGAGATGAAGTATATTTAAACCGAATTAATAGTGATTTTGAAAAGGTTATACAGCTAGAGAACGATTTATTAGCACTTGCCAGACCTGAAAGAAAACAGGAAGTACAAACTGTAATTGATGAAACGGTGAAATATAAAAATACAATTATGGCAGAGTTTGTGCCACTTGCAAAAGAGTATAATCGGCTGATTGCGGCAGGCGATTATGGCAAAGCCCAAGAAAACAAAGTAAAATTAGCAGATTTTGCCAAGCGGATCGCACCTCAATCCCAAGGGATTGAAAAGGCCTTAGATGGCTTTGCTCAAATAAACGTTGATGCGGCAAAAGGCTTTATTAAAGAAAGTATAGGTTCTAATAATACTGTAATTATTACTTCTGGAATCATCAGTTTAGTGGTGTTAGTGTTAGGCATAGTTATTGCAATCACTTTAACCAATATGATTCGAAGACCTGTCATCAAGCTTACTGAAATTGCGCATCAATATGCAAATGGTGACTTACGTAGCCAGGTTGAAGTTGCCAGCTCAGATGAAATTGGTGAGCTGGCAGCTTCTCTGCAGGAAATGCATAAAAATTTCGTGGAAATGATTACGAACATTCGATCTGCCTCAGGACAATTAGCGAGTGCATCAGAAGAAATGGCGACCTCGACAGAAGAGGTAACTTCTTCTAGTGAAGATGTATCCAAAAATATGCAGCACTTAGCGCAAGAAGCAGATTTAGGCAATCAATCCATGTTGGAAGCATCCCAAGCGTTAGTAGAGTTATCTAGTCTCATTCAAATTGCAAAATCAAAATCGGAAAATACCATTACAAACTCCGAAAATACATTGCATGCAGCAGAAGAAGGGCGAAAAAGGGTTACTGAATCAGTGAAAAAAATGGATAATATCAAAGAGCAAACGCAAAATTCCAGTCAAGTCATTGAAGAACTTAACACTTATTCACAGCAAATTTCACAAATTACAAATACCATTACCAACTTGGCTAAGCAGACCAATCTTTTGGCTCTTAATGCGGCGATTGAGGCTGCTCGGGCGGGGGAACATGGACGGGGCTTCGCCGTTGTTGCCGAAGAAGTACGTAAGTTGGCAGAACAATCGGATCAAGGCGCTCAAGAGATTACTTCCTTAGTGAAGATGGTTACTGAAAAAACAAATCTTGCAGTGACAGCCATGGCTCAAAATGCTATTGAGGTAGATTCTGGTGTTTCTACTGTTAATGAAGCGGGAGGCGCTTTGGATAGTATTTTGCAGGCTGTGAAGCAAACCGTAACAGAAACAAAAGATATCGGTGATGTAACTTCCTCGGAAGTTGCAAGTTCCGAGCAAATCGTAAAATTAATTAATAGCCTTGCAACGATGATAGAAAGTGTTGCAGCTCATGGTGAAGAAATTGCAGCCTCTTCTGAGCAGCAGTCAGCGGCTATGCAGACTGTAGCAGCTAGTGCAGAAGAAACAAGCGCTATGGCTCATCAGTTAAGAACTTCTGTGGAGAAGTTTAAATTATAAAAGAAGTGGCGAGAGTGGTTCCAATTGAAAGAGAATAGTAAGAAGATCTTGTCGATTATAAAACTGTCTGACAAGGTCTTTTTACTGTTTTTCTAATGCTTTACGTAGAATCTAAGGATAGGAAAGAAGGGATCTCGGAAATAATGTCCTTAGATGATATAAATATATGGTTGGAGGATCATGAATGGTAATAATGTATAGTATATTAGTCGTCGTTATGCTAGCCATATTCTGGGTGAATTGGCGTTTACTAACCCAATGGTTTCTTAATGAAAATTTTTCTAGTAAAAATCGTATGTATTGGCTTATAACGGGACTTGCTTGGTTCTTTATTAACTATAATTGGTGGTTCCAGCCAGATGCCGCTTTTTTCTATCGATGGATAACCCCGGTTGTTGATTTTGCTTACGTTTGGATCATCAGCGGAGTTGTTTTACTCTGCTTTTTTCCTGTATTATTTGCCATAAGAAGGTTGCTAAATCTTACGAATGTTAAAAAGAAAACTGGTAAGATGGACGTCAGTCGTCGTACATTTTTACAAAGTGTGCTTTATGCTGCACCTGTATTATCCTTAGGAATAAGTGCTAAAGGCGTATATTCAGCAGAAAAGGAAATGGTAGTCAAGCATGTAGCGTTGCCTTTTGAAGGACTTTCTCAAGAGTTAGCAGGGTTTAAAATAGCACAAATTAGTGATACCCATTTAGGACCATTTTTTAGTCTAGAACGATTGGATGAAGTGTTACAATTGATTATAAAAGAAAAACCAAACATGGTAGTGATAACAGGAGATCTAATTGATGATTTGAATCTACTTGACGCAGCGATAATTAAACTTAGCGAATTCTGTTCCTTAATACCTTATGGTGTTTATTTCTGCTGGGGTAATCACGAATATTTTCGGGATGTTAAGCGGATTAGCAGAGCTTTGCACAATAGTCCAATCCATGTCCTGAAAAATAGTAATATTCCAGTTCAGGTAGGAGGAACCATCGTATATATATTAGGTGTTGATTATCCTTGGCCAAAAGATATTGGAGAAAAGGAACGAACACGACAACAATTTATGACAAAGGCAGAGCAGGATATACCTAAAGATGCCTTTAAAGTATTATTGGCACATCATCCCGATTTTTTGTATAATGCTTTTGCTTCGCAAATACCACTTACTCTATCAGGACATACCCATGGAGGGCAAGTTAATATCTTAGGAAAGTCCCTACTGCCGGTAAGTTATCATTATATGCGTGGGCTTTATCAGGAAAATCATTCTTATGGATATGTTAGTCCAGGAACAGGACAATGGATACCGTTTCGTCTTGGTTGTCCACCTGAAATTAGTGTATTTACTTTAACAGTTAAGAATAAAGATTAGCTGTCAGTATCCTCTTTATTGCTAAGAGAGCATTGTGTAATGTGAAGTGCAATAGAGGAAGGCTTGTAATATAGTTCGCAATAGCATTAATATTAAGGTATAATTTCATTGAGAATAGTTCATTCATAGTAATCAAATTAAAGTTGAGGGATGAAGAAAGATGAGAAGCCCTGGCAATAGTAAATATGTTAAAAAGCTAAATCGAATGACGATTATAAATATTATTAAAGATAATGAATTAATTTCTCGTCAGCAAATTGCCGAGTTAACTGGTCTTACTCCGCCCGCGATTACAGGTATTATACGAGAATTAATTGATACAGGATTTGTAAGGGAAGTTGGCTTAGGTCAATCTCAAGGAGGAAGAAAACCTGTCAATTTACAATTTAATTGTAGTGCGGGATATGTAATCGGTATAGAAGTGACTAGCCAGGAAATAACAGTTGCTCTTGCTGATTTGAAAAATATTCCCACTTGTATTGGGCGAGTAACGGTAGATATGAAAGACCCAGCAATAGCAGTAAAAGAACTTATTCGTATCATTAAACAAGTTAGCCTGAATAAAGAAAATAGGGAGAAAAAAATTGTAGCAATTGCAATTGCATTCCCGGGTATGCTAAATCGGAGTGAAGGCACAGTAAAAAGAGCTGTAAATCTAGGTAAGATGTGGAATGGCTATCCGTTAAAGGCCACTTTGGAAAACGAATTCGGACTGCCTATCTATATTGAAACCAATTCAAAAGTTGCAGCTCTAGGGGAAAAGTGGTATGGGGGCGGCATTAATTGTGAAAATTTAATCTACATCAACATGGGAGAAGGAATTAGTGCTGGCATCATTATGGGGGAGCATATTGTACAAGGTTCCCAAGGGTATGCTGGACAAATTGGTCATACTGTCATGATCGATCAGGGAACTTTATGCAATTGCGGAAATCGTGGTTGTTTAGAAACCATCTGCGGTATTCCTGCCCTTGTCCAAAAAGTAAATGCCCAGTTGCCTTTTCTTGCTGATGAAGATCCATTAAAAAAGCGTTTTAACATTACGCAAGAAATACAAATAAATGATATAGTAGAAGTTGCTTTAGAGAAAGAGTCTTATGCAAGAGATGTGCTGCGACAAGCAACTCACTATGTGGCTTTAGCAACTTCTCACATGATTAATCTGTATAATCCAGATGCAGTTTTTATCGGAGGTAAATTGGCGATCGTAGCAGAATTCTTTATGGAAGACTTTCATGAAGTGATTGCATCGCATACTTTTTCTGAAGTGGAAGATGCAACTGCGATTATTATATCAAAACTCGGTGCAGATTCAGGCGTAATCGGTGCATGTGCTCTTGCTCTCAAAATGGTATTGAAATCACCTAACACCGATATGTTTGATGATTTGTAATCACTACTCTCGATTGACCTAATAGCAATACTTGAGCAATTGCTCATTTAGTGAAATGATCTGAGACCCTGGGGTTTTAGGTCATTTTTTATTTTAGAAAAATAGTTTTCTGAATTAAAAAATTATATCAATCATGGTACATCCTCCATATCGTTCCTTTTAACTTCTTATATTGTAAATATAGAGTAAAACATGTATAGATACTGTGATGCTTGTCACAATAATAGAATTGAATCTAATTCTTCTTTATCTTTTGACGAATCCTTTTAAGCGTCGTACAATATAAGGATATAGCATGTGATTAAAGACCATTACATAGCATGTATTATTAGGAGGTAAATGTGGTATATAATCCAACGAATCCAATGATTGTTCAAGGCGATTTTTCAGTATTGCTAGAAGCATATCATCCTGATTTTGAAATCGTTCGCAGTGGATTGTCTGCGTTTGCAGATTTAGAAAAAAGTCCTGAACATATCCATACATATCGTATTACTCCTTTATCTTTATGGAATGCTGCAGCCACAGGTCAGACAGCGGCTCAGGTGCTTGAATTTTTATTAACTTATGTGAAGTTCCCTTTGCCGAATAATGTGTGTCGTGATATTGAAGGCTACATGAGTCGTTATGGTCTAGTAAAACTAATGGCATATCCACCAATGATCGCAGAACATGAAGCCGATGAGCTTACAGTGCCTGGAGAATTCTTATATCTTTACTCCCAGGATATTCCTACGATTATGACCATTGCTGGGCATAAAGAGACAAAGGCCATCTTTACAGCAAAATTAGATGAACACACTTTGGTTATCCCAGCAGGAAAACGGGGGATTATAAAGCAGCTTTTAGTAAAAATTGGTTATCCCATTGAGGATTTAGCTGGTTATGTTGATGGTGAAAAGTTAGCGATAACATTACGGCATAAGGATCTAACTGGACGAGAATTTTCCCTGCGGGATTATCAGAGGCAGGCTGTTGATCTTTTTTATGATGGCGGTCGAGAGACGGGTGGATCAGGAGTCTTGGTTTTACCCTGCGGTGCAGGAAAAACGATAATTGGCATCGGCGCAATGGAAAGGGTTGGAATGAATACGCTGATTTTAACAACCTCAACCAGCGCTGTACATCAATGGATGAGAGAAATTGTGGAGAAAACAGATTTGCCGGCAGAAATAGTCGGTGAATATTCTGGAGATAGAAAAGATATCTGCCCAGTAACAGTTACCACGTATCAAATGGTAATCTATCGCCCTGTTAAAAATGGTCCCTTTCCTCACTTTGAAATTTTTAATGCCCGGGCTTGGGGATTGGTTATTTATGATGAAGTACATACTCTGCCAGCCCCTGTTTTTCAAGTTACAGCCGAATTGCAGGCAAAACGCAGATTAGGTTTAACAGCTACCTTGGTAAGAGAAGATGGCAAGGAAGCCGATGTCTTTACCTTGATTGGTCCCAAAAAGCTGGATGTTCCATGGACTGAAATGGAGAGTGCCGGCTGGATTGCTACAGCAGTCTGTACAGAAGTACGTGTGCCCATGGATTTTTCCCTGCGCATGGAGTGTGCCCAAGTTCCAGAACGAATAGCCTATCGTATGGAAGCGGAAAATACTTTTAAGTTAAAGGCTATCGAATATATCTTGCATAAACATGCTGGAGAAGGTATATTGATTATTGGTCAATATATAAAGCAGTTAGAAGGGATTGCCGACTATTTTGGATTTCCCCTCATCACTGGCAAGATGCCAACAGTAAAACGGGATGAGTTGTATCAAGCATTTCGCAATCGAAAAATTGCAGTACTCATTGTATCAAAAGTGGCTAATTTCGCCATTGATTTGCCGGATGCTGCAGTAGGTGTGCAGGTTTCTGGAGCTTTTGGCTCTCGTCAGGAAGAGGCTCAGCGCTTGGGCAGAATCTTGCGGCCTAAAGATGATGGTCGGTCGGCTTATTTTTATAGTGTAGTCTCTAAGGATTCTCGGGAGCAGGAATTTGCTCACCATCGTCAGTTATTTTTAACAGAGCAGGGATACCAGTATCAAATCTTGGATTTTGATGAAACATTGGCAAGGGAAGGAATGGGGAATTTTGCCAAATAGAAAATTATCCTTACGTTTGGATCATGCATATACCTTAGAAGAAATCTATGCATTGAATAAAACAGCCTTAAATAAAATGTGTTGGTTATTTGATGTAAGCGGCTGGGTGGGCAATGTTCCTAAATTACTACGTGAGGCTATCTTCCATATCCCACGATTTGCTGGAGTATATCATGAATTGAGAGAAGAAGAGCAAAGTATAATGGCTTTTCTATGTGAATTCGCTGGCAAGCCAGTAGCTATAAATCAAATATATGAAAAGTATCGTTCGACAGTGCCCGTGAAAACAATTGATGCTGCAGTTACCGATTTACTGCAGAAGGGATGGCTGTTAGAAGGGCAGATGCCTCAGTCTCTGTTAGCTATACCCGACTTTAAGAAAACACTTGATAAAATGTCAGCATTTTATTATTTTTTAGAAGCGCGGTTGCCGGCCACACATTCTGCAATTGATAGCGGAGGACAGTCTCTTACGGATTTGATTGAGCTATCTGCATTTTTATATGTAGAAAAACCAAAGCTTACTGTAAAAAAGTTCATGGCAAAATCCGTATTGCGTCGTTTAATGTCACGCTTAAGCTCTGCGGCAGCTGACCAATGGGAAGAAGCCGCTGATGAAAATTTATATACGAATATGACACGTATGCTTTTAGGGATTTTACAGGAGATGGGAGCCTTAAAGGTTGTAGTTGATAAAGGCGACTATTGCTATTATCAATTAAATGGGGAAAAATGGGATGATTTTATTTTTTCACCTGCATCCCACCGTTTACTCTATATTTTGAGCTGGCAAATCTCTCGTATTCAATATCATAAGGGAGGAAGCCTACCTTTTATTGCCAACTTATTTAAATATGCAGCCCAGGTAAAAGGAACATGGTTAACTGGCGCGTCTTTAATGATGAAAAGCGTTATAGATGAATCTTCAGTGCTTTTTCATGATAAAGATCCTTTTAGTAGTGAAGAGTGGTTAGAGGCAGTTGTATTAGAGCCATTTATGTATTGTGGATTATTCGAAAAGACTACGGCCGAGCTGCCAACTCAATGGCTGATGGAAGAGAAGATGCCTCGAAATTTCTGGCGATTGACTCCTTTGGGATTGGCTTTGGCTCAATGGCTGGCAGAGGAGAAAGACGCAGGTAAGGCTATTAGCCAAATGGTTAAAATCGATTTGTATCATAAAGATACGGAAGTCATTTTTGCGCCTTTATTTGATAAATGGCGGCAGGTTTTACCTGCTGAACTGGAGCAGCAGCTGATCATTCAACCAGATCTTTCCTTTTTCGTTCCTAAAAGTGTAAGCCCTTACGTGGTGTGGATGTTATCGGTTTTTGCTGAGACTCAGGTTCAAGATTACGTATATCAAGGAGAAATTACTCGCAGTAGTATACTTCGCGCGTTAAAAGGAGGAGCTTCAGTTGATGATTTATTTGCGCTGATTACTGATCATAGTAAAGTACCTCCCGCGGAAAATGTGCTGTGTACACTGCAACAGTGGGCCACTGCTTATGATAAAACCTTGTTTGCCAGAGCGATGATATTGGCTTGTGATACTCCCGAAATGGCGTCGGAGATTCTTGCTCAAAGTAAATTATCCAATTGGGTGATTGGTTTGGTTGGCCCCCAGGTTTTGCTGATAAAGCCAGATGGAGAAGGGACCATTCGTAAATGGCTAGAAAAGAAAAATTGGGTACCAAGGCCTGGAGTCACTGTAGGAGAAGGGTTATATACTTGGCTAACAACAGGAAAAAACGAAAAGTAATTGGATTTGTGCTATAATATAGGTATAAAATTTTAAGATGATAGGGTGAATGGAATATGGCAAAAATACCAAAAAATTTAAGTGACACAGCTATGTTCGGCGATTATAAAGAGACTCTTACTTTTGAAAATGAGAATTATGCAGAAGAAACAGCAACTCCTCAGCCTGTAAGGGGAATACAAAAAGATAATAAGAATTATGCAAGTGAGTTTTTTACGTCAGAATTGCAGGAAAAGGTAGGCAAAGCGTTACTGGAGTTAAAAGTTAAACTATTTAAGGAAGGCATTGTTGATTTTGATATTAAGGTAACAACCCAGGATAAACAAATCATATTAACAGGCGTTCCTAGTAAAGCGGAAAAGAAAAAAGCCAAATAATCGGAGGGCCTATGAAGGAACATGCTTTTTTATTTCTTAAAAACTGGTTTCATGGTTATGTTCAGGATTTTTATTCTACTGATGAGCAGCTGCAATTTCACATTCGATTGAAGGAAGAGCATACAAGGCGAGTGCTGGAAAATGCAGTGAGAATTGGTACATGGTTAACTTGTACTTATGAACAGATGCAGCACATCAAAATTGCTGCTTTACTTCATGATATTGGAAGGTTTCAGCAATATCAAACGTATAAAACCTTTAATGATGCGTTGTCTGTGAATCATGCTCAATTAGGATTGGAAGTATTGCAGGAAGCAGGTAGTATGCAAGCTGCTGGACTAAATGATCAAGAACAGAAGATTATAAAAAATGCTGTGTTATATCATAATCGGCGTCAGTTACCAATGGATGAAAGTGAAGAGTGGCTAACTCCTGCAAAGATTATTCGAGATGCAGATAAGATAGACATCTTTTCCATGTTAATCACGAAAGATAAGGATAATAAGATCCCTCTGCCCCTAGAGTTAGAAAATACTAATGCGTATTCAGCAAAGATCGTTGAGGATATAATACAGGGGAAATTAGTGGAGTATCCAGACATCAAGAACGGAAATGATTTAATGCTTTTTCGTTTGTCTTGGATATATGATATCTACTTTTCCTATTCTTTTTCTTATATAGTAGAGCAAGGGTACATTGATAAGCTGATTGCTACCCTGCCTGCTCGAAAGGAGATTGCTCGTGTGCATCAGTGTTTATGGCAGTATGCCAGAGAGCATGCTATTTCAAAGTAGCAATGGGAACTCAAGGATTAAGACAAGTGGGAGTGAGGGGAATATGCAGGAGACTTTAGAATTGCCTGAAGGTACATTTTTAATTCGGATTGCTTCTCTAAGTGATATTGGGCAAATTACGGAAATTTATAATCAAGGCATACAAGATCGAATTGCTACATTAGAAACCAATACAAAAAGTGTCGAAGAAATGGTAGAATGGCTGAGAAGCAGGAGTTCTAGACATAAAGTATTAGTAATAGAAGATACAGAGAATACGATAAAAGGCTGGGCTTCACTCAATGTTTTTAATGCCAGAGAATGTTATCGGGGTGTTGCTGATTTATCCATTTATATTAAAAGAGAAGAACGGAATAAGAGGCTTGGCAAACATTTATTATTGGCCTTAATACAAGTGGCGAAAGAGGAAGAATTTTATAAGATGGTGCTGACTACGTTGGCTGTTAATCGTACAGGACATAAACTCTATCACTCTCTTGGTTTTACAAAGGTTGGTACTTACGTAAAACAAGGAATGTTAGATGGAAAATGGATTGATGTACACGTTATGGAAAAATTTTTATTAGAATAAATACTGGTAATTTCACAACTGTCTTTATAGACTGTTGTTTTTTATTGTGCTTATACGATACATTAACAAAAACTTGAATTTAAATTGTTACTGTCAGAGGATGCGGATATTTCCCGGTAATACTCTTCTTGCTATGCAAGCTTAGCTATGGGGTGATAAGGGGATATGACCGGCACTTTTAAGAAAGAAGATGAGAAAATGTATACAACCACACTCTGTTTTTTGCTTAAAAAGGATAAAATTCTGCTTGGGATGAAAAAAACAGGCTTTGGTCAAGGAAAATATAATGGTTTTGGTGGTAAAATTAAAAAAGGTGAAACAGTATTGCAAGCAACTGTACGGGAGCTGGAAGAAGAAAGTGGTATACAAGTGGAGGAGAGGCAGTTGGAGTACGCAGGTAAACTGAATTTCATTTTTCCTGCAAGCCCTCAGCTGCGGCATGATGTACATATCTTTCTAGTGCATACCTGGCAGGGGGAAGCAGTAGAAACGGAAGAAATGAAGCCTCAATGGTTTTCACAGCCCGATATCCCTTATGATGAAATGTGGCAGGATGACATCTATTGGCTACCTACAGTCTTGGCAGGAAAGACCATAGAGGGCACGGTAATTTTTGCCGAAAATAATGAAGATGTGGCTGAAGTCAAATTTTTATAGCAAGACTAAGTAATAAGGCCTTTTCTATGCTGCAAAATAAGAAAGGCTTTACTCTAATCAAGCTAGAAAGAACTACGCCCTAATCGAGGGTGACATACTGGTCTTAAGCTGAGTTTTAATATAAAAGATAAGGCTTGTTTCATATTGAGATCTTGCCGTCCGTTAGGTGTTTCAAGAACGCATAAGGGTTCTTCCATGCCAATTTCGCTGGCTGGCAAATATACATATTCTGCGGTGTTATTATCACCAAAAATAATGCCTGTCTTAAGATGTGCTATTGTCATTTTACTCATAGGTACCTCATAATATAATTTATAGTGCTTCATTGATTATATAATATTCACCAAGTAAAAGTAACTAGATATTGAGAAATGTAAATTATAATTAAATTTATTAAATTTTCAAAATATATAATAAATTTAATTACAAAAACAATGTCCACCTGCAGGAGAAAATGAAGATTTATAGAACTATATATAATGCATTTTCAATATATTTACTGTAGGAAAACGAGTTTGTCTTCAGATGGTAAAGAGGAAAGGGATATATAGGAGGAAGGAATAAAGATGTTAGGAATACTATTAGCACTTATTGTTACGTCAATGGTTGTCTACATGATTTTAAAGCAATACAAGACACAAGCTGTTTTAGTTTTTGGTGGTCTTATTCTTATGTCATGTGCTGTTATTTTTGGTTTGGGAACGATTTTGCCAGTTAAGGAGAGTACGGGACTCATTTGGTTTGATTTGTTTGAATTTATCAAAAAGACGTTGAGTGGCAGAGCCGCTGGTCTTGGTCTTAGTATTATGGCAGTGGGAGGTTTTGCTCGATATATGGATCATATTGGAGCTAGCAAGGCTTTGGTAAATATTGCCATAAAGCCATTGCAAAAACTTCATGCTCCCTATGTAATGTTGGCTGCGTGTTATTTAGTTGGTCAGGTATTAGGCTTGTTTATCAACAGTGCCTCTGGTTTAGGCATGCTGCTCATGGTTACTATGTTTCCTATTTTAATACGCCTTGGCGTCAGCCGACTAGCTGCTACGGCTGTTATTGGTACTACTTTGTGCTTGGATTGGAGCCCTGGAGATCCTGGCAGCGTCTTGTCAGCTAATACTGCTGGTATGGACATTGCGACTTATTGGACCCAGTATCAAATTCCCGTTGCTTTAACAGTAATGGTGGTAGTTGCGGTATTACATTATTTTGTCCAACAGTGGTTTGATAAAAAACAAGGGCATATTGTAGAGCGGGCAGAGATAGTCACGAATAAAACAGAAGAGGAGCTTCCTCCAGGGATTTTTGCCTTATTGCCTGTCGTGCCTTTAGTACTGATTTTAGCCTTTAGTGATATTGGCATTAAAGGAATTAAAATGGATATTGTGAATGCGATGTTTATTAGTTTATTTGTATCTATGATTTTTGAGTTTCTTCGTAAAAGAGATATTAAAAAAGTCTTTGCTGATCTGCAAGTTTTTTTTGACGGTATGGGCATTCAGTTTGCTGCTGTAGTTACCTTGGTCGTAGCAGGGGAAACCTTTGCTCAGGGGTTAAAATCAGTGGGAGCCATTGAATCGATTATTAGTTCTGCTCAATCAGCAGGTTTTGGTGGAGCTGGTATGATTATTGTCATGGTATCGATTATTGCGGTATCATCTGTAGTCATGGGGTCAGGCAATGCACCATTCTTTGCTTTTGTAGCTTTAACTCCCGTTGTAGCCGCTAAGATGGATATTGCTCCTGTCCTGATGCTATTGCCAATGCATTTTGCTGCAAGTATTGCCCGCAGTATGTCACCAATTACTGCAGTTATTGTAGTCGTTTCAGGTATTGCAAATGTATCGCCAATTGATGTAGTAAAACGTACATCTATTCCCATGATTGGTGCCCTTATTGTGAATGTGGCTGCTACCTTTATTTACTTCTATCGATAATCAGCATGTAAGAGGCCCTCTCATTTTGTCTCTGGGATAAAATGAGAGGGCCTTTTTTATAGAATTTATCGTATTTGAGCGATAACTCTTTTACTTGTGCAGAATAGGATAAGGAAAGACTATTTATTAGCAGATAAATCTACTTGTGGAGGGTGAGATATGATGTGGAGAAATATTCAACAGGTTATTTATTTCCCCAATAAGTGTATTGGAGCCTATACTGCAATTTTTATTATAATTTGGTTAGGAGCTTGGATTCTTAATGGAATAAAAAGTACGCAATTTGATTTATATCAGTTTCGTGATACCTATATTTGGCTAATGACTCAATTAAATGCGACACATGCGATTAATTCTATCTGGAATACGCCAAAGGGGACTTGTCCAGGTGATTTAGGAATAAAAGACGATATGACAGGTAAATCTAATTGTAACTAGTAAGGCAACGCAACTCTTCGAAAAAAATAAGCCGACAAGAATTAGGGTTGATGCTGCGTTAGGTGATGGGGGAAAAGAAATAGACCTTTTCCCCAAGGCTATTTTATGATAGAATTTATAAATATAGAAGAATCTGGGAAAGAAGGATTTCTTAGAATGATTGCAATGGCGGCGGTATATTGCACAATGGTACTGGCTGTAATTAAAATGAATTCATAATAGTGGACATATAGCCTCTGAATAAGAGAGAACATCGATAAAATAAAAAAGTTGGAGGGAAGCAAAGATGGATATATGGATTAGCGAGGCGCAAACAAAAGACTTAGAATTACGAGCGCGCGTAAAAGAAACATTATTTATGGGAAAGTCTGATTTTCAGGAGATCGCGGTAGTGGATTCTCACCAATTCGGCCGCATGTTAGTGCTGGATGGTGTGTTTCAAACATCGGTGACTGATGAATTTATTTATCATGAAATGATTGTTCACGTTCCTTTATTTACCCATCCTAGCCCTAAGAAGGTACTAGTCATTGGCGGTGGTGATGGCGGTACAATTCGTGAGGTTGTAAGGCATGATTGTGTTGAGAAAGCAGAAATGGTTGAAATTGACGGTTTGGTGGTTGATGTCTGTAAAAAATTTCTGCCGGAAATTAGTGAAGCTATAATTCATAAGCATCCTAAATTGGAGCTTAAAATTGGTGATGGTATTTCTCATATGAAAGAAGCTGAAAATAAATATGATATTATCATTGTAGACTGCTCCGATCCTATAGGCCCTGGTAAAGGTTTGTTTACACCTGAGTTTTATACTAATGTGTATAAGGCGTTAAAAGAAGATGGACTGTTTGTACAGCAAACAGAATCTCCTTTTTATCATCAAGAGTTAATTACATATGTAAATAAAGAGATTCGCCAATTATTTCCTATTACGAAAATGTATTTGGCGAACATTCCTACTTACCCTAGCGGATTACATTGCTTCACCATAGGCTCCAAGAAATATGATCCGATTAAATCTAGTATGGAAAATCTTCAAGGGCTAACTACTCGATATTACAATAAAGACATTCACAAAAGTTCATTTGTGCTGCCGAATTTTGTGCAAGAATTATTGAAATAAGACTGATAACTACTTTTTTGTAATAAAATAAAAAAAGTTAGTTTACCCTATTGCATTTATGGTTAAGATAATATATAATGATAAATGTTGTTATTCCTCGATAGCTCAGTTGGTAGAGCAATCGGCTGTTAACCGATCGGTCGTAGGTTCGAGTCCTACTCGAGGAGCCATATGTGGCCCGTTGGTCAAGCGGTTAAGACACCGCCCTTTCACGGCGATAACGGGGGTTCGATTCCCCCACGGGTCACCAAATAGTATACGGGCGATTAGCTCAGCTGGGAGAGCGCCTGCCTTACAAGCAGGATGTCGGCGGTTCGATCCCGTCATCGCCCACCAAATTAGAAACGATAATGGGTATTGGAATGAAGATTCTGATACTCATTTTTTGTTTATCATAATCCTATGTAATATGGATAATGATAGACAATGAGCAGGAAAAATTTCATTTTGGCCGAATTGTGAAACTGAAAGGGTTCTGTTTGCTAAAAGGCATATCAATTAAGATGGTTGTGAAGCTTTCTTAATTTAAAATAGTAGTATAGGGGGCATAGTAATGGATGCAAAAGAGCGACGAGGACGATTGTTAGAGAAACTAAGGACAGCAGAGCAGCCATTGACAGGGACTTGGTTGGCGAAAGAACTAGGTGTTAGCCGTCAAGTGATTGTTACTGATTTTGCTATTTTACGCGCTGCAGGAAATGTGATATATGCTACGCCTCAAGGATATCTATTGCCATTGGTAGAAAGTTCTAAGAGTATTAAAGCTACCTTAGCTTGTAAGCACAGTCAAGATGAATTAGAAGAAGAACTATCTATTATTGTAGACAATGGTGGTAAGGTGCTTGATGTCATTGTGGATCATTCCTTATACGGTGAGTTAAAGGCGAATTTAATGCTAGGATCACGTCGCGAAATCGGAGAATTTCTGCATAAGTTAAAAGATGGCAAGGCAGAGCAGTTAGCAAGTATCACTGGTGGCGTACACTTACATACCATAGAGATACCTAATGAAGAAGTCTTGACTAAGATCAAAGAAGAGCTAAAGAGCAAAGGTATTTTAATGCTGTCTTAAGAAATCACTTAGTATTCTTTAAAAAATATAAAACGAATCGAACCACTATTTTTGTTCTCCTTTGTGTGCCGCGTCAGCGGCATTGTGCCTTTGTGGTTCATAATATCTTATGTTTTTTAACTTACAAAACTTAAATTATAAGAAAAAATGTTATTCCTCAGAATTATAAACTACCAAAGATGACAAGGGGTTGAGAGCAATGCTCTCAACCCCTTGTCATCTTACTAGTCTTTGATTTGTTCGGCAATAATTTCTGCAACATGCTTAATTTTAACATTAGGAGCTTGTTTATCCAATCCACCTTGAATTTGCATCATGCAGGCTGGGCAGGCTACAGCAATTACTTCAGCACCGCTGTCTTTAATATTATCAATTTTCTTTTTTAAGATCGGCATAGATAGTTCTGTATATTT
The DNA here is from genome assembly GCF_020819555.1 of Pelosinus baikalensis. Taxonomy (NCBI): domain Bacteria; kingdom Bacillati; phylum Bacillota; class Negativicutes; order Selenomonadales; family Sporomusaceae; genus Pelosinus; species Pelosinus baikalensis. The sequence goes on along the minus strand of NZ_JAJHJB010000025.1, from coordinate 11,217 downwards.
CACACCGAATGCACCAGCCATACCGCAGCATTTATCGCAATCTTTCATTTCGACGAAATCATAACCAGGTGCAGATTCTAGCAGTTGTCTAGGTTCAGTGTGCACATTAAGACCACGTTTCATATGACAAGAATCATGATAGGTTACTTTTTGTCCGCCAGTAGTTTTGCTTAGACGGCCAGCCTTATCATATTCACCAGCAACAAAGCTGGTAAATTCACGTACATTGTGAACGAGTTTTTCGACTCGTTTGCTCCACTCTGGATCATCTTTAAACAGTTCTACATAGGTAAGATGCCAAGTTTCAGCGCAAGTTGGGCAGGCAAACATAATATAGTCAGCTTTAGCTTCTTCAAAGGCAATAATATTTTGTTTGGCAATTTTTCTAGCCGTTTCATGGTCACCCATACCTAATACTGGCTTACCGCAGCAACTTTGATCTTCAGGGAAGACAACTTCCATATTGAGATCTTGTAGTACTTTATAGACGGATTCTCCGGTTTCAGGGAAGATAAAGTCGATATTACAACCACTGAAGAAGGCAACACGTTTAACTGGTTTGTCTATCTTTTTAGTAACTTTTTTTACTCGATCTCTAAACGGTTTGTCTGCTACGGCTGGTAAACTGCGATCAGCTGCTAAACCAGCAAAGAACAATGGTAAATGTCTAATAACACGTCCAGTGGTAAAAGGTTTTTGTCCAATTGAGGCTAAACGCAGTAAATTGTGGAAGACTTTTCGATTGGCAAGAACGTTTTCAAAGACTGCTTTTACACCAAAAGGCAGGCCGTCTTGTTCAACCGATTTTGCTCGAAGATATTCAATCAGGCCAGGAATATCAATTTTACCAGGACAGATTTCAGTACAACGACGACAGCCAATACACATTTCATTAATTTGTTTAAAATCGTCCATACTATTTAAGAGAGCTGTTAAGATGGCACCAATGCCACCGGCATAAATATGGCCGTAAACATGTCCGCCAACCAAGGTATAAACTGGGCAAACATTCAAACAGGAAGCACAGCGAACGCATTGGTAAATTTGTTTTAGTTTATCGTCTTTTGCTGCTTTTAAACGTCCGTTATCAAAAAGAATGACATGAAGTTCTTTTTCTTGCTCTACCCATTGACCATCTTTTTTTACTAAGGCAGGAGCAGCACCAGAAATCATACTCATATAACTAGTCATAAGCTGGCCGGTTGCATTCCTTGGCAAGGTTCTTAAAATCGGCACGGCATCTTTAATGGTAGGAATCAATTTTTCATAACCAATAATGACGACCTGAATTGGTGGTAGAGTTGCTACTAAGCGGGCATTTCCTTCATTGGTTACCAGTCCGGTAGCACCGTTTTCTGCAATACCGAAATTGGCACCTGTAATACCCATATCCGCTTGCAGGAATTCATCCCTTAAGGCGATTCTGGCCTCTTGTACCATGTAAGCAATATCAGGCTCAATGTCTTTATTGAGTTCTTGAGAAAAATATTTTGCAACCTGATTTCGATCAAGGTGAATGGCAGGCATAACCATGTGAGATGGTTTATGTCCAGCAATGGAAATAATCCACTCCCCTAAATCTGTTTCTTTAACATGTAACCCTTTTTCTTCTAAAAAGTGATTCAGATGAATTTCTTCGGTAGCCATAGATTTGGATTTCGCAATTCGTTTAACGCCTTTTTCCTTGCACAGATTAAAGAGATATTCTTTTAACGCATCTCCATCTTTGGCGCGAAACACTTTTCCGCCTCTTTTGGTTACTTGTTCTTCGAATTGATCAGCAATTTTCTCCAAGTTTTCCACGGTAGCTATTTTCATATCTCTTACAGAGTTACGTAAGGAATCGATGTCATCAACATTTTCATAAGCCTTAGCGCGAGCAATTGGATATGCTTCTGCAAATCGATTTAAAGAACCGCGCAAGGTCTCATCCATTAATTTTTCGTTAATTTCTTGTTTTAGATTACGATTGCTAGACATTATTTCATACCTCCCTTATTTCTTCATCGATAGCAATAATTACTAGTTGGCTAGGTCCGTGTACACCGATAGTTAACACTCTCTCAATGTCTGATGTACGGCTAGGGCCAGTGATGAAGCTGATGTAACCGTGATCAAATACCTTGGAAATCGTTTCAAAGGCTGCTTCTATGGTAGGTACCACATTTGCACTATTCATTACAACAATCGATATGGGAGGGAGAGTTGTAATGAGACGCTGTTCAATGGCAAGACCATCTTCACAGACACTACCCGTTTCGGCAATGCCAAACTCCACACAGGCAATACCTACATCTGATGTATCGGCATGAGTTCGAATATCTGATTGCTCAGTATATAAATTTAAATTCATGGATTTTAGTATAGTAGGGAGTTCTAACGGGGATACTACTTCAGGAGTCGCCACCACTTTTTTGGCATTGCTGGATTTTATGATTTCGACAATTACTGACTGGGCTTCTGCTGCTGTTTTTACTCTAAATACCTTAGCTGCAACATTTTGGGCACGCATTGCAAATTCCTCGAAAAATTCGGTTCCGACGCTTTCGGGTGGGAAAGCTTGCTTCCAATTATTACTTACTTTTTTCATAAGTCACGTCCTCGCTTTTTAATGACATGGACTCAAGTTTATGATCCAATGAACAATTTGGCGCTATCATCCCTTTTCGCAGCAATTCCTATTATTGTAATTTTCTATCTTTTAGCCATTCGTCGTACTCCAGGACAAATCGCAGGCGCACTTGCTGCAGCATCAGCAGTGTTAGTAGCGATTTTTGTATATCAAATGCCTGCAGGAATCGCAGTTACTGCGACAGCTATGGGTGCTTTATATGGGGTATTCCCAATTTTTTGGATTGTTCTTACCGCTATTTTCATCTACAACATGACAGTAGAAACAGGACAATTTGAAATTGTAAAAGACTCAATTGCGACAATTACCGATGACCGTCGTTTACAAGCACTTTTAATAGCTTTTGGTTTCGGTGCTTTCTTGGAAGGAGCAGCAGGTTTTGGTACTCCAGTTGCGATTTCCGCTGGTATGTTAGTGGGTCTTGGTTTTAATCCTCTATATGCAGCTGGATTATGCCTGATCGCTAATACAGCTCCTGTGGCCTTTGGTGGTATTGGTATTCCTATTATTGTCGCTGGACAAGTAACTGGACTCGATACTATGAAAATTAGTGCCATGGTTGGTAGACAATTACCTTTCTTATCCATTATTATTCCTATCTGGTTAGTTGTATTAATGTCAGGCTGGAAAGCTGCAAAAGAAGTATTGCCTGCATGTTTAGTCGCAGGGATCTCTTTCGCTGGTGTACAATGGTTTTCTTCCAACTATATCGGACCAGAACTTCCCGATATTTTATCTTCACTTGCTTGTATTATCTCTTTAACGATCTTCTTAAAATATTGGAAACCAAAAAGCATTTGGCGCTTTGCTAATGAACCAGCACCTACTCTTGTTGCAAATCGTGCAGCATTAACTTTCGGTAAAGTAATGAAAGCATGGTCTCCATTCATTATCTTGACTGTAATGGTTATCTTGTGGGGCTTAAAACCGGTAGTAGCGGTTTTGGATGCTGTTACGCTGAAATTCTTAGTACCAGGTTTGGATAAAGTCGTTATGCAGGTGGCTCCAATCGCTAAAGTGCCAACTGCGATGGCAGCTCTTTATAAACTTAACTGGCTTAGTGCAGCAGGTACGGCTTTGTTTATTGCAGCAATCATTACAGCAGCAGTATTAGGCGTTGGACCAGGAAGATTCATTTCCATTTTCACAAAGACACTAAAACAATTAACAAAACCTTTGATTACGATTCCTTGTGTTCTTGGTTTGGCTTATATTATGAATTATTCCGGTATGAGCTCAACTCTTGGCTTATTCCTTGCAGGTACAGGTTCTTTCTTCCCATTCTTCTCCCCATTTTTAGGATGGTTGGGTGTATTCTTAACTGGTTCCGATACTTCTGCAAATGCGTTATTTGGCAACTTGCAGGCTGTTACAGGAACACAAGTTGGTGTTGATCCTATTTTAACAGTTGCTGCAAACTCCTCAGGTGGTGTTTGTGGTAAGATGATTTCACCACAAAGTATTGCAGTAGCTACTGCAGCTACTGGATTAGTTGGTAAAGAAGGAGATTTGTTTGGCTTTACGGTAAAACATTCTCTAGTACTGGCTGTTATCGTTGGTATTATGACCTATGTGCAAGCTTACTGGTTGCAATGGATGATCCCATAGGGATTTCCGGGTAAATGAATGTTATACTAGGGTCTAGACTTATGAAAGAAAATAGTATATCATGAAAGAAATATGATTATAAGTGATGTAATAGATAATCATCGTTACTAACACTTATCTAGTACATGGCGGGCGGCAAACTATGCAGCCCGCCATGTATTTAACTGATAGATCGTACATCCTTATCACTGACATTTATAGATCTCTGCAATGATTAAGGGAAGATGGAGGATTATATGTTTAAGCCAGTTAAAACAAAAAAAGTATATGAAGAAGTAATTGAACAAATTAAGCAGCTTATTGTTATCGGGGAATTGCAGCCAGGTGATAAATTATTATCGGAACGTGAATTATCAGAGAAACTAAATGTTAGTTGCGCCTCTATACGAGAAGCATTCAGCGCCCTAGAAATAATGGGGATTATAACGATACGTCCAGGAGAAGGCAGTTTTGTACGTCAGGTGTCTTTTGAAGGAATGCTTGAGCCATTATCTTTTTTATTACATGTAAATGTTGATGATGCAATGAATTTATTGGAAGTAAGAAAAACTTTAGAAGTTGAAATTGCCGCGTTAGCCGCTGCTCGTGCTACACCAGAAGATATAGAAGAGATGCGTGCTGCCCTGCATCGCATGGTAGATGAAGTGAATGATGGAGAAGTGGGTGACAAGGCAGATGCAGATTTTCATTTTGCTATACTGAAAGCCGCCCATAATCCTATTATGATTAAATTAATGGGGGCTGTTTCTGATCTAATGAATAGTACCTATCGATTCTCCAGACAAAAAATTTTTATGGAAGAAAATATGCAGAATGTTTTGTATGATTCGCATTGTTCCATTTTTCATGCAATTGAACAGAAAAAACCTAGCCTGGCTCGAAAAACAATGGGTAAACATATAACGATGGTAGAAGAATCATTAATTCAGCTCAAACGAGGTGGAATAACATCCTTAACTAAGAGTGAAAAGAACTTTGTACACAATAATATAAAAGCAGATTTTGGCTTTCCATCCTAAAAGGTTGGAGAGCTTTTTTTAGATAAAAACATGTATGCTGAGTAGGAATTTCTAGCAAACTAACTATTGTCATCAAGAGAGAGAAGCGCTATAATACATACATGTGACAAGACAGATGTTATTACTTTGGAGGGCTTTATGGATATTATTACTCGATTAGAAAATGTGCCTGTGACAAAATTCCATTATCGTTTATTAGTAATTACGGGACTGGGGTGGATGTTTGATGCCATGGATACAGGCATTATTGCTTTTGTTCTTCCTACGCTTGCAAAAGTATGGGGGCTGACTAGTACTCAAGTTGGCTACATCGGCAGTATTGGTTTGGTGGGGATGGCATTAGGAGCTGTATTGTCTGGGTCTATGGCAGATCGTTTTGGACGTAAGAAAGTATTTTCAGCTACTCTTGTTATGTATAGTGTAGCTACAGGCTTGTGTGGTTTGGCATGGAACTTTGAATCCTTATTATTGTTTCGGTTTTTGGTAGGCTTCGGCTTAGGTGGACAACTTCCGGTAGCAGTTACCCTAGTAAGTGAATATGCGCCGCCTACAGCTAGAGGACGTTTTGTAGTATTATTAGAAAGCTTTTGGGGGATCGGTTGGTTAGTTGCAGCTTTAATCTCTTATCTGGTGATTCCTAGCTATGGTTGGAATATCGCTTTTTTTATTGGTGCATTACCTGCCTTATATGTATTTAAGGTTTGGAAGTCAGTACCAGAGTCAATTCCTTATTTACTCGGCAAGGGAAAAGTTAAGGAGGCTCATGATCTAGTTAGTAAACTGGAAGAGTCTGCAGGAATAAAGCCTGCTGCCAGCATAATTGCACCAGAGAATAAAGATATAACACCAGCTGTTTTTGCAGATCTCTGGAAAACGCAGTTTATTAAAAGGACAATTATGTTGTGGATATTATGGTTTGGCATTGTGTATTCCTATTATGGAATATTTACTTGGCTGCCTTCATTAATGGTAGGGCAGGGCTATACTGTTATTAAAACTTTTGAATATGTGTTAGTTATGACATTAGCCCAATTACCAGGATATTTTGCTGCAGCCTATCTCGTAGATCGTATAGGGCGCAAAGCTACTTTATCAGGTTTTTTAGCGGCTTGTGCTGTATGTGCTTATTTCTTTGGACAGGGAGGAAATGCAGCTACTGTATTATGGTGGGGCAGTATGATGTCATTTTTCAATTTAGGAGCATGGGGAGTCGTATATACCTATACTCCAGAGTTATATCCTACTAAAGTTCGTGCTTATGGGTCTGGTTGGGCAGCTGCTGTAGGTCGCATTGGCGGCATTTTGGCACCTACGGTTGTCGGTTATATGATATCTGGGAATGACGGCTTTAGTAAGGTGTTTATGATGTTTACCATTGTGATGTTAGGAGTAGCAGTTATCGTTTGGTTTTTAGGAGAAGAGACAAAAGGCAAGTCTTTGCAAGAAATTAGTAGCTAAGTCTTAGTTGTTGCCTACCTGCTGTTTTTGATGCTATAATAACGTATCATTAGGGTAAGGTGGTTTTGATATGGGAATTAATATGTTGATTGGGTTAATAGTTGCGTATTTTATATATAATGATGCAAAAAAACTAGGACAGCCTTTTTTTACCTCGCTATTATGGGCTGTAGCTAGTATTCCGATGCCGATTGTAATCGTCCCCTTATATTTGTTACTTGGTCGTAAACCCAATATAGACAGGCAGCGGAACGCCGATCCAGATATTATTGATGTAGAAGCAACTGTGGTAGAAGAGACGACCCCTTGTCCTATGTGTGGCAGTAAGGTCCAGGAGAGTTTTTTAGTATGTCCTTATTGTAAGCATACTCTGCAGTTAAAATGTCAGTCTTGTGGGAATGAGATAGAGCGGGAATCTAAAGTTTGTCCTTATTGTCAGGCTCAGATCGATTATAAATGATGAAAGCTTACATCGACAATTGATTAGACAGGGTATTAGTTTTATGATATAATGAGTTTTGTGGTTTAAACTCATTAATGTGCGCCCGTAGCTCAGGGGATAGAGCATTGGCCTCCGAAGCCATGTGCGCAGGTTCGATTCCTGCCGGGCGCACCATACGAAATTCAAGCCTTTGAGGGTTAACCTCAAAGGCTTTTATGTTTACTTGGGTAGCAACGTGGGTAACAATTTGCGCAAGACGTATCTTCGTTTAACTTTTAGCATAGGTTTTTCTTCTTTAGTATTTTGCGATTTAACGATAATCTCATTTAAACTAGCTGCTATTGCCTGATCCTTTTGTGGTAATACAATGTACATAGATATCAGCTGTAGTGCTCATCTGAGCATGTCGTGCGCGCTCAGATAAAGCCCCGGTCCATAGCTACTGACATGTGCCGGAAAGAGTGGGGGCTTATATGTGAGAGTTTATGCTTATCTTAAAATTTTATGAGCCAGTGGTTAATGGTTGATGGAAACATGGATTTTCCCACAACCGTGGTAAAGATTAAATCAGTTTCATTCCATTTATCACCTGCAATTTCTTTCATACTGTCCTACTCTTCTAAATGCAGTTTAAGTATTGCAGGATAGATTTTGAAAAAGAGACTCCAGCAGCAGATTTATCTGTTTTGGGGTCTTTATTTGTACTTATTTAAGCTAAGAGCCTTCGGGCTCTTTTTTATTGTGAAATATTATGAAAATTTGGATATACTAAATGTAAGACTGGATAAGGAGGCACTATATGAATAAAAATCATATTGATGAATGGACAGAGATTAATAAATTTGTCCAAAAATTATCCGACGAAGGTCGGCAAAAATTATTCGAAGAATTGAAACATTCTGGTTCAGTTGAGATCCAAAATAAATATACTGAAACGCATCTTAAAGGTGGTGAAGCAGATGAGGATAAAGTAAGTATATTTGAAAAGAATATGAATGGTCGATGGAATTGAAAAATAAATATAACTTTAAGCGTCCACTGGGGCGCTTTTTTCATACCTAAAAATAGAGAAGGAGGAGTAATATGCCAACCGTAGAATGTACATTAACCGATTTTCGCAATCATATTTGAAATATGTATAGCCAAGCTTGTCAAGTGGAAAGGTGGCGAGTGCTCTGAATACGCCCCTAAAGTTACTAAGAAATTAATTGACCAGTCATAATTATGACGTTGCTGTGTTTAAAAATAACAACTATAGGAATTGGGGATGGTCTGCTGGTTACGGCCAGCATGGTGGCGATATCGGTATGTACCCGTAGAGCTGCAGAGGAATTTCAGCAAGGATGCTGCAGTAAGTTATGAACACCATTTTGGTGATAATAGATCAGGATCGGAAGTAAAATATACTAGGAAATCGGATAAGTTATTTTTCTTGTTTTAAGTAAATCGGCAAGCACTTGCCAATTTAAAAATCACCACCTTGCTCTTATGAGTTTGGCGATATTTTTGTGTTTATCACTTTTAACACCTCAAAAACATATTATGTTATAATAAGGAGGTGTTAATTTATGTCACACGGAAATTGCCATGAAGACGAAAATAGAATAGAAAGATTAGAACTTGAAGTCGAAGAGATAGAAAGAATAGAACGCGAACTCCTTCGAATAGTTCGTGAATTGGCTGAGGAAGATGATTGTCATAGATAACTTTTAGGTTAGCCCGCCAGTATAATTGGCGGACTTTACATATGTATTTACTGTGCAGACATCGACTGTACAGGCAGCTGCGAAGATGTAGCAAAACGTATAAACGATAAAAATCCTACGCTACCCCCTGCAGCACTCGATAAAACCGATAATACGATTGTCACACCTAATACAAATAAAACAGCTCAAAATTCCTATGACGTTGCCGTCTTTAAAAATAACAACTATCGTAATTGGGAGTGGTATATTCCAATTGGTCTACAGCGTAATTAATCCAAAGATAAAGCTATTGAAGCTGAAGTCCACCTTGATACGTCCGAAATTAAAAAAGTCACTGGTGGAGAAATTAAACACGTTTGGAAAACTGACAAGTTGTTTTTCTTATTTTAGATTGATGACAAGAATAATCCGCTGAAGGATGATAGAAATTATTAGACTGTACCCACTTGTTTCTCTAAGGCAGAAATCCGTTTTTGTAAGTTCTCAATTTCCAGATTGAATTTTTTTTCTTTTTTTTCTTGTTCTCGTTCTGCTTTCTTTTCACATCGCTGGTTTAATAATTCAGCGAATAACGCAAGAGCGTCTGAAATAATTGTGAGGACTATTGCCCAAATGACGATATTGTCAATGTCATCAGATTTCATTCCGATCCCTCAGTCTTAATTTATTGATATAAGGTATTCTCAACTTAGGAAAAGGTTACAGACGGTAAGGTAGATTCTCTTTGAGAATGTGAATAAACTGCATAATAAAATACAAAGTGGCAGATGCGGGTCCATTTGCATCCGTTGAAAGTAGCTTAAAACCAGAAAAAGGGCACACAAAAATTTGAGGAAAATGTTCCTCTTTTTTCGTGTGCCCTTTTTATTCCAGGTAATACTATCTTCAATTTTAAAAGAGAATTGCTTGGTTTTGGCAAGGGAAAAGCTGTCGTCAGCGATATTATTATATCGCTAATGCGACAGCCTCATCTACTCATTTTAAAAACTTTATAGTAACATTATGGACGTATTTCATTTTAGTCGTAATTGGATCTTTGATAAAATTCGGTTCATCTGCAATCATGTTTTCAACAGTACTTTTTTCAAGAATTACATATGGCTTAACGATTCCAAAAGGAGTATGTATTTCTGAAGAAAGTGCCCCAGCTTCAAGATGAGAAATGGTTGCTCCATTGAAATAAACAGTGTACTCACCAATGGTACTTTCGTTTAGCGTAATGCATATCCCTATGTGGTTCTTCTTGTCAGACATGATTTTTTCGGCAATTGAATATAGCGAACTATGGTTATTGATAAACGCTTCAAATGTACGCTTATAAAAAGGCATAAACTCTTCCTGCATTAACTTGTCGGCATCAGCCATATATGATCCCTCCATAAATTTGTTGTTTATTTATTCTAACCCATAATCAAATTATTATTTGCTCATAAATAAAAAAGGAGACTAACATCATGAAAACAATAAGAATATTACAGCCGTGGGCGAGTCCAATCGCCCGCGGTGCTAAAAAGATAGAAACTAGATTAGGCAGCTAACTACAGATGCTATACATCCAGGAAAACTATACCCAGTATGGACCTGTTTATTTCTATGGTGGAAAAAGAAAAAAAGAATAGCAGCGGTCTTAGAAAATGACATGAAGGTTATTGGGATTGGTAATAACCATGAATCCTATAATAAAATCAGTCCTGTTGAGGCAAATTAATAGAAAGGAGGAATGTAATTGAGCAAGCAAACTGTAATATTCGATTTTGATGGAGTAATTAATAGCTATACGAGTCGTTGGCAAGGTGCAGATATCATTCCTGATCCACCAGTAGAAGGCATTAAGGAAGCTATAACAGAAGTTCGTAAGCACTATCGGGTGGTTGTTGTTTCTTCACGATGCTATAAGCCAGGAGGAATTGAAGCAATAAAGGCATGGCTGAAAAAATATGAAATACAAGTCGACGATGTAACGGATGAAAAACCGCCAGCAGTGGTTATTTTTGATGATAGAGCAATTACGTTTGATGGTAATACTACTGGAATGCTAGATAAAATCAAGGCGTTTAAGCCTTGGAATAAAAAATAAATAAAATGTAAAGGTAAGCATCTGACGATATATTTTTTTGCATATATATAATAAAAGGAATCCAACAAGCAACCATATTGCTATAAATTAGAGCTGTCTTGGTCTCCGAAGCCATGTGCGCAGGTTCGATTCCTGCCGGGCGCACCATATAGAAATTCAAGGGGCTGTTGCACTAAAAATGGTGTGCTACCCGTCAAGAGGACAATAAAAAATAATAAAATTTTCTATCGCCAGCCTGATAACGGTTGGCGATATTTTTATGCTGCCAATCTATA
>NZ_JAJHJB010000024.1:0-77184 GCF_020819555.1 Pelosinus baikalensis | reverse complement strand
GATGGGCTCCGTTACGCTCGCACTTCATAACGGAGCATCCACAGCCTTAATTGAATTACCGTTTATATGCTACAAATCCATAATGATAAGGCGGCAAATCAATTAGATCACTTTCTAATCGGAACCCCACATTCAATGCCCATTTCCGTGGTTGTTAAAGGGGACGAGGTTATCGACGCCACATTCAATAGCCAATATACGCTCTCCGTCTTAGCTATAGGTTTTCATTAACAGACAAAACTCCTGCAAAATTCAATCTTGAACTTTGCAGGAGTTCTCGCAATCTTCGGCAACACGAAACGCTTATACCTGTCTCATTGGAACTGTTCAGGCGAGGCAGATGACAGTAAAAATGATTAGTCGGCAAGTTGTGCTACAAAATTCTTCTTATCGTCCTTGCAAACAAATTGAATCACATGCCGCCCCGATGAACTAGAACGTACCAGTCCTCCTAAAGAAACCCAATGACCGGCCATATAGAAATTGCTTAAACCAGGCAGCTTCATATTATGTTTTTCTACTAAGGGTTTGACATGTTCTTCTGTATCGGCAAAGGGTATCCATGCCATAACCGATCCTTCGTGATTACCTGTATAACGTACTGCCGTCACAGGCGTGGAAACATCTATAGCCTCTATCTGATCCTTTAAACCGGGATAATGCTGCTCCATATAGTTGATAATAAAGTCGGCGACTTTTCCTTTTTCCTCTTTATAAGCAGCTCTATCATTATCGTATAATTTTTTCCAGCAATCATACTCTGAATAATAGAAAAATTGCATTACCGATTTACCTGGTGGAGCAAATTCAGGAGCATGATGGCAATAATGCCGCGCAACTATACCTTTTTGGTTACAACCAAGGAGTTTAGATGGATGTTCCAAAAAATAGGTAGTACTATCTGGTTCATTAGTGAGATCTCGATTAATTCCTAGGAAAACCAATACAAATCCCTCATATATTTTATTCTCTCTGCTATGTAAGCCCTCATACAATTTTTTAATTGTATTATCCACATATTTACCATCCAGCATGTCAAAAATAGTTGTACGCCCATCAGCAGCAGATAAGACAATGTCTGCGTAATGCTTCGTACCGTCTTCAAGCATTACCCCTATAGCTTTATCATTTTCCACTAGTATCTTCTTTACAGGTGCTTCATAGACAATTTCACCACCAAGTTCCGTGTATCGTCTTTCTATTGATTTTGCTAATTCCAATGAACCACCTTCAGGATATCCCGCATTTTTTTCACTCATGGCAGCTAAATTATAGCAATAGGGCATCAACGGAAAATCACACATTTTTTGCTGTAATATATATGGAAAAGCTTCTTGTAAGAAAGGATTCTTAAAACGTTTTGCGAAATCGACAATCTCAATGCCTGTACTATCCCTAAGTGCTTTGCCATATTTTTTTATAAATTTTTCCTCTATTTCTTTATTTTCATTCTCATTATATAAGGGTTCCGGCTTTAATAAAGGAAAATTCATATCTCCTGAAAAAGCCCGGATACCGTTACAAAATTCTTCTATTAACTCCCCATCTTCCGGAGATATTTCTTTCAAATGAGCCTCCAGCCTATTAGGATCTACATAAAAAGTAACACTTTGCCCCTCTCGCCCCACTACCCGGTTAAACATATTAAAAAATCGCAGTTTTTTATTTTTTAATGCTCCCAGTTCCCGCCATACCTGATTCATGTCAGTACCTAGCTTTGTTCCTAACAGCCAGTCTATACACTGATCAAAAACGAAACCTTTACGTTCCCATGCAGTACAGCAGCCACCAGGTATAAAGTGACTTTCAAATATCTTTGTTTTATAACCGTTCATTTGGCCGTAACAACCAGCAGACATGCCTGAAATACCTGCACCGATAATAATTATTGATTTTTCATTTTTCTCCAAAATTTTCTCCCCTTCATTTCTTGTTTTTCTTTAATCTAACATAGTTGCGAACTTCTTTTGATCTTTATCACATTGCATCTGTATAACAAAACGACCTGATCCGACAACCCTTATTACACCACCATAAACCACCCATTGACCAATCATGTAGAAATTATCCAGATTAGATAGTGTCATGCCCACTCTTTTCGACCATACATCAATTTCGCTTGTAGCTATCCATCCCATGATTGACCCCTTGTAATTTCCAGTATACCGCTCTATTGTTACGGGAGTGCTAACATCCACATATTCAATTTTTTTCCTGATACCGGGATAAGTCTGCTCCAGATGTTCAATAACAATGTCTGCTACTTTTTCTTTTTCTTTTTTGTAACGTTCCCGATCTTTGTACAATTCTTTCCATTCGTCATAATTGGCAATAAAGAAGCTTGTAAGTACAGATTTTCCGGAAGGTGAATAAGAAGGTTCGGTATGGCAGTAGTGCCTTACAAGTATAGAATTTTGGTTTTTACTAATCAGGCCTGAAACCTCTACCGGTTTGTCCTTTAAATAAATAGCTGTGTGAGGTTCATTTTTAAAATCTTGGTTAACTCCTAGGAACACCCTTACCATAGACGGATGAACCGTTGCCTCTTTATACATTCGGTTGATATCGTCATTCAAATATTTGCCTTCTAATAGGTCATAAATAGTTGTCCTGCCATCACAAGCAGATATGACAATATCTGCGAAGTGCTCCGTCCCGTCTGCCAAAAGAATTCCTATCGCTCTGTTGTCTTTCACTATTATCTTTTTCACGCGTTTCTCGTATTCGACCTGACCTCCAAGCTCTTTATACCTAGCTTCAAAAGACTTCCCAAGCCCCAAGGCTCCACCCTCCGGATATCCCGCGTTCTTATTGTACATATTAGCTAAAGTGAATAGAGGCGGAAATACTGAGTAAGCAATATCGGGATTGTAGAATATGTAAGATATAATCTCACGCAGCCTCGGATCTCTAAATTCTTTGGCAAAATCACTGATCATTACACCGTTATATTTCGTTAGAATTCCCATATAGGGAAGAAACTTTAACATTACTGCTAATTTATCAAAAAAACCATACAAGTTTTCCGGTTTTTTATAGCTAAATGAAGGAGCCTTTGAAAAACGCCCAATTGATTTACACAAGTGTTTAATCTTCTTTAAATCTTCTCCATAAGAAGTGAATTGGGAAAGTTCTTCTTCAAACTTTTTGGGGTCGGCATAAAAAGTACATATTTTACCTTCTCTGTCTTTAATACGAAATAATTCATCATAAAATGCAACTTTCTTACCTTTTAATGCGCCTAACTCTCTCCATATAAGATGTTCCTCCATTTTAGGGTCAATTCCAACGATCCAGTCCATACCTCCATCAAAGGTGTAACCTTTTCGTTTCCATGCAGTAGATAATCCCCCGGGGATGTTATGCATCTCAAAAATGTTAGTTTTATATCCGTTCATCTGCCCATATATACCAGCAGCCAAACCCGCAGCGCCTGCGCCGATAATAATAATGGATTTTTCCTGATTCGTCACACTAATGATCACCTCAATTTTTATAAAGAAAATTGATTCAGGTGGAGTTTTAACTCCATCTGAATCTTAGTCGCTCTTAACTCCCACTTGTAGAAGATGGGAGTCTTAGAGCGCTTCAAGTATAGTACGGACAATATTAGCATTTTCGCGTACAAGTGTCTTATCCAGCATCTCTTCATGCTTACCTATACCTTGGTAGAGAGTAGCTGAGGTTTGTGAACTTCCATCCCAACTTGATTCCCGCTTCGTTCTATGCGGATCACTAGAGTTCTCTTCAATAATAAAATGTACCTTAGATTTTACCGTCCCCTTATTCATTGTTTCATAGCAAAAATTGATAAAATCTTTAGCCTGATCAAGAGTATGTTCCTGCACTACTGCTGAACCTACATGTCTTTTGAAATGCTCGGCTAACTCCACTTCAAATTTTTTCATATCTTCATCAGTAGGAGCAAAGGTTCCATCAATCCTGTACGAGTCCATAATAATCACATTAGAAACCTCTTTACCCCTGTTTTCAAGTTCTTTGCAAACTTCAAAAGCAAGGTTCCCACCCAAGGAATAGCCAAGCAGTACATACGGACCTTCTTTCTCATAGCTTTGAATCATATCCGCATAACGCTTAATCTTATCTTGCTCCATCATGTAATTAAAGGACACGAATGTAACATCATTCATACTGTCAGCCATACTACTATAGACCAGACTGTACCCTCCGGCAGGCGGAAAAGAGTACACTACCCTTTTTCTTGAGGGATTATACTCGATATACGGCTCCGCTCCTTTTTCCTTACCAGTAACAATATTCTCGACTACCCTTGCCATATCTCCCAGACTAGATGCTTTAAATAACTGACTTACGTTAATCTTAATCTTAAACTCATTTTGTAAGTGAATCATTAATTCTACCAAATAGAGTGAGTTACCACCCAGATTAAAGAAATCATGTTGCAGTCCTACCTTACGTACACCTAAAATCTTCTTCCAGACTTGAGCCACTCTCAGTTCATATATTGTTTGAGGTTCACTTACAACTTCACTCTCCTCTGCATAATTCGGCAATGGCAGAGCATTTATATCCACCTTCCCGTTATGTGACAGCGGAAACTGCGTTACCTGCATAAAATAGGAAGGTATCATATAACTTGGCAGCACTTCGCTTAACATACCACGTATCAATTTCTTGTCTACCTCACTGACGGAAGGGATGTAATAAGCACAAATCACCTTATCCCCATTCTTATCATTCTTAACTGCGACAACCCCTTTGCTTATACCTGGGCAATTTGCTAAATGTTTTTCGATCTCACCAAGCTCCACTCGATATCCTTTTATTTTTATCTGGTTGTCGACACGCTGTAAGATATGGATATTTCCCGATACATCCCATTTTGCCATATCTCCTGTCTTGTAAAGCCGGATTGGGGACTGGCAATTTATAGAATGTGGGATGAATCTTTCCTCTGTTAACTCCGGCTTATTGATATATCCCAAAGCTAGACCTGCGCCGCCTATATATAATTCACCTGGTATACCTACAGGCACAGGATTCATAAATGGATCCAAAATGAATACTTGTATATTCGGGAGCGGTTTTCCAATAGGCACCGTGCTGCCACTTTCAAAAACTTCAACATCTCCTTCAAAGTAGGTGCTGTCAATCGTGGCTTCGCTTAATCCATAGGAGCTAATCACACGAGTATTTTCCCCGCAGTAAGACTTCAGCAAACTAAACTCGTCAACCGTCCATGTGTCAGATCCAACAATCACAAGGTTCATAAAATCAAGTTTTTTTCCGGCAGACTTCATGAATTTTATCAGGTTTCTTATGATGGAAGGGACAAACTCGGCACAATCCACCTTCTCCGCAACCATAATTTCATACAAAAGTGGAATGTTGAGCAATATCTCTCTGCGGCATAACACCAGCTTACCTCCTGAGCAAAGAGCCCTTGCAAAGTCCCCGTAACATACGTCAAATGAAAAGCTGGCCATCTGCAGGTGGCTGCTTGTTTTTTCCAGCAGATGATACTCGTTTTCCCAATCCTTATATACGGAAACAAAGCTTTGATGAGTTACCATGACTCCCTTTGGCTGGCCTGTAGATCCTGAAGTATATACAACATAGGCTAGGTCAGAGGGCTTACTAATATTATCCAGGTTGTTTTCTTCCTCACCCTCAATATTAGCCTGTTCGGTATCTACGCATATGGTACGTCTAGTTCCACAATCCAATGCTTCTTTGAGCGAAGAATGACTGATGATGACCTGGGCTGCTGAATCATCCATGATATAAGCCAGCCTGTCCTTCGGATAATTTGGATCTAATGACACAAATGCACCACCTGCCTTAAGTATAGCCAGGAGGGATACTGCCAGTTCCGTCGATTTATCCAAACAAACTCCAACAACCGTATTTGGCTTAACCCCAACCTTTTGCAAATACCTGGCAAACTGATTTGCCTTCCTATGCAATTCATCATAGGAAAGATAATCCGTCCTTCCATCTTCGTAGGGTACGCTTAATGCTATGCTATTCGGTTTTTGCGATGCTGCTTTTTCCATTAGTGCATGTATGCTAGAATCAGTTGCAAATGCTCCCTTGCCACCACTCCAATGTCCCAAAATGGTAGCCCTTTCTTCTTTTGTTAACACATTATACTTTGAAACCTTTGCCTCAGGATCTTCAATTATTTCCTCTAAAAGAGCATTATAATGTCCTGCCATTCTGGCAATGGTAGCCTCATAGAACAGATCGGTGTTGTATTTAAATGCTCCGTGGAATTCTCCATTTTCTTCATATATAGACATGGTAATGTCGAACTGACCTTCCTCTTCCGGAATGGCAAGGTAATGCACAGGTAAGGCAACGTCCGCAGCAATACTATTTCCATCTACTCCGACCTGCTCCAGCCTATGTACCAGATAAACAAACATCACCTGAAAAATTGCCGAGCGGCTAGGATCATGTTCCAGACTCAGTCGATCTACCAGAAGGGCAAAAGGATACTCCTGGTTTTCCAACCCTGCAAAAACGCTACCCTGAACTTGTTTTAATAATTCCTTGAAAGTTGGATCTCCCTCAAAGCTGGCACATAAGGGCAGCGGATTTACGAAATAACCGTACACCTTTGATAAATCAGGATTCGTCCTTCCTGCAACAGGACTACCTATAATAACATCATTCTGTGTGGAATATTTGTGCAGCAGAATATAGAAGGCACTTAAGAGATTCATGTAAACGGTAGCTCCCGTTAGTTTGGACACGTCCTTAATACTCTGTGTCAATTCCTTATTTATCGTAAATACATAAGAAGCTCCATTACTTGTCAATACCACCGGACGCGGCTTATCTGTAGGCAAGTTCAATATAGGCATTTCTTCCGGCAGATGATTTCTCCAGTAGTTGAACATCTTTATCCCTTTGGAGCTATTTACAAACCTGTTTTCCCATTCGACAAAATCCTTATATGTAGCAGTGGGAGGTGGTAACTCAACCATTTTACCTAGGGCGTATTTTTCATAGAGCTCCTGCATTTCATTAATGAACATATAATTGGACCAGGCATCTGAAACAACATGGTATATGCTGATGGCAAAGTAATAGTCCTGCTCAGACTGCTTGTATAATGTAATCCTAAATAGGGATCCCTTCTCTAGGTTAAACGGTTTTCGATTGTCAGCAATTACCATCTTTCTGATGTCGCTCCATTCCATTCCCGGAACATCAACCACTTCTATTTCTTCCTTCCTGGAAGCATAAACTCTTTGATAAGGCTCTCCACCTTTAATGAAAAAGTTAGTTCGCAGGCCAGGATGTCGCTGAATCACCTCTCTAACAGCTTTGCGTAACGCTTCAATATCTATCTTGACTGGTATATGCAGGCTTCCGCCTATATTGTAGGCGGGACTATCTGGTAGCAACTGGTTTATAAACCAGATGGCTTTCTGTCCGTAGGAAAGAGGATATTCATCTACCACCTTCCCTTCCTCACCAATTCCAGCCTGATCTAGAGAATCAAGAAGTCCCCAAGCATCAGCTACTTCAGCCGTTACCGCAGCAGCTGCTTCATTTTCAGCTTCCCCTATGGATTCACTTAAGCCTTCTAATAATGCTTCTGCAAGTTGCATAATCGTTGAGCCGCTTAAAAGTTTCACAATCGTGAGAGAATGTCCGAAATGGAAGGCAATCTTATTTCTAAGCTCCGTAGCCATGATAGAGTCGATACCCAGTGCATTCAGCGAGCTATTGGGCTCAACCTGCGATGGTTTACAACGTAATACTTTTGCAATTAACTCTGTTAACTGTTCTTCTACAATCACCTTACGAAAAGCTTCGTCAGCATTTTTAAACAAGATTTCAAAACTTACATTATCCCCATCATTTTTGTTATCTTCTTTTTTAGCAAGATGGGCGAATAGCGGCGGCTCCGAGGGATACCAAGGAAGCGCCAGCGGCCAATCAACTTCACATACCATGATCTGGGAAACATCCTGTCCTATTACCCTGTCGAGAATATTCATTCCAACTTCAGGAAGAATGCAGTTCATTCCCCGGCGCAGCCTGTAATGCTCAATTAAATCCAGTTCCTTAACCATTCCTGTTGCCCACGGTCCCCAATTGATACTCAGAGCAGGAAGACCATTTGCCCGCCTATGATGCGCCAAAGCATCCAAAAATGCATTTCCTGCCGCATAGTTGGTTTGTCCTGCCGTTGTTACCAAGTCGGCTACGGATGAAAACAATACAAAGTGTTCAATCGGTTCGTCCTTAAGATATTTGTGTAATAAAAAGGAACCATATACTTTGGGATCGTAAACAGAATCAAATGTTTTTGCATCCATTTTTGATACAAACTTATCATTTACTGTTCCAGCTGAATGGATTATGCCTCGAATTGGAGGATATCCCATTTCTTTGAATTGTTTAAAATACTCAGCCACCTGCAGCTCATTCGTAATATCCACACTTGCCAGAAGTACATCGGCTCCTAAGGATTCAAGTTCCTTTATGAATGCGATTTTTTCAGCATTGCCGGTTCCTGGTTGAACTGTATTCCATTCCCCTCTGGAAGGGATTTTCGTTCTGCCCATAAGTATCAAACGTCTGGCACCGTGTTTCACCATGGTACGGGCAACCAATTGTCCCAATGCACCAAATGCCCCCGTGATAAGATAACAACCGTCACTCCTGAATCGGGTAGGCAGCGGCTTCGTCAGGTTTGATGCATAATGCAACCTTGGCACATAACGCTTTTCACCACGAAAAGCAATCAAATCCTCTTTATCCCCACTTATCATCTCATTAAATACATTGAGAGCATCCTCTTTTAGCCGCTCTGGGCTAGCAACAGAGTCCAGATCAATTAAGCCTCCCCAGTTTCCTACCAATTCCTGCTGTCCAAGAACTCTTCCTACTCCCCATACAGGCGAAGCTGCAGCGCATATATCACCTGTATCTTCACCGACAACTTGGGCCCTGCGCGTTACAATCCAGAGTTTTGCAGGAATCTCCAGATCTCCAATTGCCCTAGCTATTTGCAAGATGGAATAACAACCCAATTTTTTTATTTTTTCTATATCGGCTAGCTCCATACTTTCAAGACTGGGAGCCTCCAGATTCCACAAATGGACTATTCCTTTGCATTTTCTATTCTTATCTTTGAAAATGGTTTTGATTAAACTGCTGACCTCACCATCAGTATCTGATGCAACGGTAGCTAAACTATTACTATTGTCAATAGTGATACCGTCTCCTGGATAAACGAGGCAACAATGCTCTCCCTTTTGTTTTAATAAGCCTGAGAGTTCTTCCGCCACCCCTTGTTTATCTGCAAAGATAAGCCACCCACTATTGTCTTTACCAGATATATTTTCAGTCTTTTCCCCCACTATAGAGCGCTCTTGCTCCTGCCACTGTACATCATACAGCCAATTGTCAATCGTACTCAAGGATGCATTACCTGAGGCCTGATCAACCCCTTGAGCAAGAAACCCTTTAATTTCACCAATTGCATTTCCGTCTTCATCATATAGATAGATATCCCCTACCAATTTATGAGCGTCACTAACAGTTATCCTGGCATATGCCCATATTGGCCCTGTATGTCCTTGGGTAAGTCTGATCTTTTCAATAAAAACCGGAAGCCTGATTGCCATTTGTTCTGCACTGCTGGATTTTGAAAACTCAGCAGTGATCAAAGTTTGAAAGCAAGCATCGGTTAGCGTAGGATGAAAAAAGTACCCTGCTGCGTCCGCCAAAACTTCTTCCTTCATTTGAATTTTTGTCAGTACTTCATTTGCCCCGATCCAAAGATCTTTTATTCCTTGGAAAGAGTATCCATAATGATACCCCATCGCTCCCAGTTTTTCATAACACTCCTTATCAGACATATAGTTTGCCAGTTTCGTTTTTAACCCGTCAATATCAATCTTCGGTGCAATTTGTGTATTCTGAATAACATGTGCTTTACCATAGGCATGAGAAACAGCAGTATTGTTTTCATCTTCATAAGTAACAATCTTAAAGGTGGACTGTTCTTTATCTAAAAGGAATTGCGCCTTAGGTTCCTGGGATTCGGGGAGGAATAATGCCTTTTTAAATTCAAAACCTTCAAGGGAAAAGGTTCCAGCTCCCAGTAGTGAACTTAAAGCACTAAAGGCCATCTCTATATATCCCGCCGCTGGGAACACTACACTTCCCTGTATCTGGTGATCCTTGAGATATGTGATTTTTTCCGCACTAATGGATTCCTCCCATGATGGTTCAGGGGCAAACAAACGAAATCCAAGCAAAGGATGGTCTTTCTGGCCTAACCGAGCCTGCTCAATATCCCGTGGTTCTGTCCAGTAGCGATCTTTTCTCCATGGATAGGTCGGTAATCGTGTGAACTTTCCATTTGGATATAAGGCCTGCCAATTAACAGGGAATCCCATAACATACAATTCTGCAAGAGATGTAAAGACTCTCTCCTGTTCCTTCTCTTTTCGCCTTAAACTGCACAGTATCTTGCCGTCTTGTTTCTTATCTACCATAACTTCAGATATAGAACCAGCTAGTACGGGATGGGGGCCAATTTCAAGAAACACTCGATAGCCATCATCCAATATTTGATCAATAGCTTTTGTAAACAGCACAGTTCCTCTTACGTTTTGCCACCAGTATGCAGCGTCAAGCTCTGTCCCTTCAACAACAGCCCCCATTGCCGTTGAATAAAGGGCAACTTTAGTTTTTTGAGGTTTTATATCATGCAGCGATCTCAACAATTCCTCTTTAATAGGTTCCATATAGGCACTATGAAAGGGTATCTGCACCTGAAGAAACTTGCAAAAAATGCCTTGCTGCTGCAGTGGTTTTATAAACTCACGTAAAGCCGCTTCATCCCCCGCTATAGCAACCGAATTCGGGCTATTGATAGCTGCAATGGAAATCTTATCTCCATAAGGTGCTAGTAAAGGTCCAGCCTCACTTGCAGAAAGGCCTACTGCAACCATCTTGCCTGTCCCGCTGACGGTATGCTGCAGACGGCTTCGATTCACAATTACCTTTACAGCATCTTCAAGAGTATAGACACCAGCTTCATAGAAAGCAGCAGCTTCACCTGTACTATGTCCTACAATAGCATCAGGACTGATTCCAAAAGAACGCCAGAGGGCGGCAAGAGCAATTTGCACTGCAAAATTGGCTGTCTGTGAGATCCAAGTTTCTTCCATATGTGATTCTTTCTCACTCATATTTATTAGCTCATGAATCAAAGACCAATCCACCCATTTAGACATTTCCCTGTCGCATTTCTCTATTACCTCACGGAATACAGGCTCCTTTTCAAAAAGCTCACGACCCATGGCCCACCACTGTGGCCCCATTCCTGTAAATACCCAGACAAGATTCCTCTTATTTTTTTCCCACTTTTTACCTTTCACTATAGAAGGACTTTCTTCCCCTGCAATGCACATATCAAGTTGCTGCAACAAATCTTCTTTTGAAGAATAAAGCACGGCCATTCTATGATCATGCTGTTCACGTTTTATACTTGCTGTATATCCCACATCTTTTAACGCCGGACAACTATCATTCGCTTTCTCCAAAAGTTCTTTATACTTTTGGGCTATATCTGGTAAAATCTCCGAATCACGAGTGGAAAGTGGCAGAATGTTAGGTCTCTTCACCTCTAGGATAGCCTTGTCAAAAGTCGTCAATAGGGGTGGCTCTTGTAAAATGACATGGGAGTTAGTCCCACCGAATCCGAAAGAATTTATACCTGCCTTTGCCGCCCCTTCATGTTCAGGCCATGACTCCAGCTTCGTAGGTATCTGATATGGCCATTTATCTATCTCTATCTTGGGATTTATCTCTTTAAGGTGAAGGTGAGGAGGTATCTGGTTATTTTTCAGGCTTAGTGCCACTTTCATCAAGGCCGCCACACCAGCTGCCGATTCCGTATGCCCAATATTTGTTTTTACTGAACCGACAAAACATTTTTCTCCAGACTTTCTTCCTATACCAAGCACCGCTCCTATAGCATTGGCTTCTATGGGATCTCCAACAGGGGTGCCTGTTCCATGGGCTTCTACATATTGCAATTCTCCGGGTTGTATCCCTGCTTTAGCGCATACTGTTTTAATCAGCTCCTCTTGAGCTTTGCCATTCGGAACAGTTATACCATTGGTATGTCCATCCTGATTTGCACCATCACCGATAATAGTGGCATAAATGGGGTCACCATCCTTAATTGCATCACTTAACCGTTTAAGTATAACTACACCTACCCCTTCAGCACGGGTATACCCGTTAGCACTCGAATCAAAAGCATGGGACCATCCCGTTGGCGATAAAAATCCGCCTTTTGACTCAGCAATGGTATATTGGGGGGCAAATTGCAATAGTGTCCCCCCTGCAACAGCCATAGAGCTCTCTTTGCTACGTAAGCTTTCACAAGCTAAATGAGTGGCAACCAGAGAAGAACTACACGCTGTATCTAAGGATATGCTTGGTCCCGTGAAATCAAAAATATAGGAAATACGATTTGAAACCATTGTCATCATGGCTCCAGTAGCTGAATGGGCAGCAAGATTATCATGCCTCTTTCCACCCCATTGCAATATTTTCCAGTCAGAAGTAAATGCCCCGATAAAAACACCAACAGGTTTTCCTGCTAACTCTCCTGGTTTTTGCCCTCCATCTTCCAATGCTTCCCATGTTACTTCCAGCAGTTTTCTCTGCTGAGGATCCATATATTCTGCTTCCCGAGGTGTAATACCAAAGAATGTAGGGTCAAATTCATCAACACCATCAATATACCCACCCCATTTGGATAGAAGTTTTCCTGGAATCTCTTTATTGGCACTATAGAAAGTTGATGCTTTCCAGCGATTTGACGGAATTTCAGAAATGCAATCGATACCGTTTTTGAGAATCTCCCAGAACTCTTCAGGATCATTAGCACCTCCTGGTAAACGGCAACCCATACCTATTATGGCAATCGGCTCATAATTTTTTGGTTGATTCATATTTTTTACCTCTTTTCATTTAATTTAATTGATTCTGCTGTGAAAAGTACAAGGGTGATGCTATCATGCTAATTAAAAATTTCTTCAACTTCCTCAAGTTTTTTTATATCCTGGCCGAAAGGAGATAAGATATCATAAAATTGTGATAAAGAATCCTCTCGCAAATTATATTTTACGAAATTTGCCAATGTGCCCGATGGCCCTAAATCAATATAGTTAAACTGAGCATCTTTCTCGAGTTTTAATATGGTTTTTTGAAAATAAATTGGGTACCTAGAAACATCCCAAAAATATTCAGCAGAAACTTCTGTAACATAATCACTTAATAAACATGATATAACCGGTATTTTGGGTTTTTTAAATGAAAAATTCTGTAAGAATTTTTTATACTCACTTTCTATAGAGTCAATATTCGCAGAATGAAAGCCATACCTCACAGGAAGTGTTTGAAAGATAATATTCTTGGTTGTTAAATATTTTTCGATTTTCAATAAATTTTCACTATCGCCGGAAATAACAAAATGAGAACAATAATTAACTGCTGCTAATTCCGAATGCAGAGAAATAGAAGAAACCTGATGATACAGTTCTGAATTGTGGATGATTGCTATCATACTTCCAAATTCACAATAACTCTCAATTAACTCTGCCCGCTTCAAAAGGCATTCTATCGTTTCTTCTACTGAAACAATACCCGCCACTGCTGCGCAAGTAACCTCTCCTAAACTTGCTCCTAGAACATAATCAGGTTCCACCCCACTTTCTATTAATACGCGAGCTAATGAATATTCCACCATAAAAATGGCTGGATGAGTATATAAAATATGATCAAATTTATCATCCATATTTTTGGCTTCATTATACATTTCATCCGTAATAGAAATGCCGACTTTTTGATATATAATGTCGTTTAACTTTGACATCCAACGTCTAAATACCGCATTATGATCGTATAGCTCTCTTCCCATATGATAATATTGAGATCCTTGACCCGAAAACATAAATACAACAGGTTTTCTCAGAGCGATTCCTCCTTCAATTTATGATAAATATTGCACATATAAGAAATAGTATACCAAAGCAACCCACTAATCAGATTTTTTGTCAAAAAATCCATTAGTTTACATTTATGATTATTTATGGAAATAATACCTTTTTAATGCATTTTTGTCAACCATTTTACAGTAATAGTTTTGTAGAAAGAAAAGATAGAATTATGTTATCATTATCAGCAACCAAAAATAAAAAGGGGCTGTCGCATTAGTGATATCAAATTATCACTGGCGACAGCCCTGTTCTTTCTTTTCCAATTACCTAAATTGCATATCATATAATTTGAAGCAAAAAGGGCGCACGAAAACAGAATTATGGTAGCTTCTTTATAAATGCTAAATCCTGCTATATTTTTACATTATAAGCATCATTTTACCAAAGCAAGGCTCTGTTTCAGGTTTCTTATTAGTTGTAAATCAGTGACTACCCCAAATGGATTTGTTAGGAGTTTCTACATCTCTCCAGAATCAGGAAAATCTATCTTGACAGTAATTTCTAATTATTATAAGATTTACTTAACAATTTCACTGAATGTATTCAGCGAAATAAGAGAGGAGAGTATCCAGTGCAAAAATACAAAAAATTATTTGAACCCATAAAAATAGGTCCTATCGAAATTAAAAACCGCTTTGCCATGGCACCGATGGGACCGTTAGGCCTAGCGGATTCGGAAGGCGGTTTTAATCAACGTGGTGTGGAATATTATACGGCACGGGCTCGTGGTGGAGTAGGTCTTGTTATTACAGGTGTTACTTTTGTTGATAATGTAATCGAAGAGCATGATGTATGTCACGTTCCTTGCTCTACCCATAATCCAGTTCATTTTATCCGTACTGCCAGAGAAATGACAGAACGTATCCATGCTTATGACGCGAGAATCTTTCTTCAACTAAGCGGGGGATTCGGCAGAGTAACCATTCCTACTAATTTAGGCGACCATCCTCCAGTTGCTCCATCTCCTATTCCTCATCGCTGGCTTGATAAAACATGCAGGGAACTATCGGTTGCGGAAATTAAACAGATTGTAGAGAGTTTCGGCAAAGGTGCGTACAACGCAAAGAGAGCTGGCTTTGACGGTGTTCAGATTCATGCTGTGCATGAAGGATATTTAATCGATCAGTTTGCCATTTCCCTTTTCAATCAACGTACAGATGACTATGGCGGTTCCTTAGAAAATCGCTTGCGCTTTGCGAAAGAAATCGTCGAAGAAATCAAGAAAACATGTGGAGCAGATTTTCCGGTAACTCTTCGGTACAGCCCTAAGAGCTTTATCAAGGGTTTGCGTGATGGGGCACTTCCGGGTGAGGAATTTGAAGAAAAGGGCAGAGATATCCCTGAAGGAATTGAAGCTGCTAAGCTCCTTGTGTCCTATGGTTATGACGCTCTTGATATCGATGTGGGATCGTATGATTCCTGGTGGTGGAGCCACCCCCCCATGTACCAGGCAAAAGGTTTATATATTCCTTACGCTAAGATTATTAAAGACGTAGTTGATGTGCCTATAATATGCGCAGGACGTATGGATAATCCAGCTTTAGCATTAAACGCATTAGAAGATGGCGCTTGTGATATGATAAGTCTCGGTCGACCACTACTCGCTGACGAAAGCTATGTAAATAAGCTTCGCAGTGGAAAAACAATTGACATACGACCATGTTTATCCTGCCAAGAAGGCTGCATGGGACGCATCCAGGAATATTCTTCCTTAAATTGTGCCGTGAATCCAAGAGCCTGCCGTGAAAGAGAAACGGAGCTTACACCAGCGCTGAAAAGCAGAAAAATACTGATTGCAGGTGGTGGAGTCGCTGGCTGTGAGGCGGCTAGAGTCTTAGCACTCCGCGGACACAAACCTATAATTTATGAAAGTACAGGACGTTTAGGAGGTAATTTGATACCAGGCGGTGCGCCTGATTTTAAAGATGATGACCATGCTTTAATTGCTTGGTATGAAAATACATTAAAAGAACTTAATGTAGAAGTTCATCTCAATACGATAGTTACTCCTGAATTGATAAGTAAAAATCAAATCGATGGCCTCATCATTGCCACAGGCTCCAAACCCAAAATGTTTAATCTTGGAGATAATAGCAAAGTTTACTCTGCTGCACAAGTGCTGCTGAAAAATGTTGATCCTGGCAGCAAAACTGTTATTGTTGGCGGTGGACTTGTCGGCTGTGAGCTGGCTCTTTGGTTGGCAGATCAGGGGAGAAAAGTTACACTAGTAGAAGTGCAAAATAAGCTCTTGGCACTAAACGGCCCTCTTTGCCACGCTAACTCAGAAATGCTGGAAAAGTTAGTCCCCTTTAAAGGCGTGGAAGTACTAACATCCGCTAAAATTATAAAAACTACAGACAAGGGAATTTTGCTAGAAGCCAATAACAAAACCGAAGAAGTTCCTTGTGACAGCGTAATCCTAGCTGTCGGGTATACCTCCGAAAATTCCCTTTATAATGAACTTAAATATGAATTTTCCGATATTCATGTAATTGGTGATGCCCGTAAAGTTTCAAATATAATGTATGCCATATGGGATGCATTTGAAGTAGCCTCAAAATTATAAGTTTTTATATTTATAAAACCTCTGGTAGCACTTGGCGCATATCAGAGGTTTTTTATTTGCTGCCATTGATTGAAAACCTTTTTTGAATTATATATAATTAGGCTAATTGTGAGTCAAATAGCCATTTATTATAGAGGTGAAAGTGTATGACAAAATTAACAAGCCGAGCAAAACAAGCTGTGGAGACAAAGAATAGAATTTATGAATGCGGTGTTAATCTGATTGGCAAATATGGTTTTGATCAGATTACAGTAGAGCAAATTGCCTCTGAGGCAGGAGTGTCTGTCGGTACATATTATTATTATTTTGAATCAAAGTTTGAACTTTTTAAAGAAATGTTTAAACGTGCTGATGAATACTTTTTAAACAAAATTGCTGACAATTTGGAAAGTAACATTGCACTAGAGCAAATCGTTGAATTCTTTGAAAAATATGCTGATTTTACTTATGAAAATGGAATTGAAATCGTAAAAAAGATTTATATTTCAAATAATAAGATGTTTATTACTGAAAACCGACCCATGCAAACAATCCTGCAGTCAATTATTGAAAAAGGACAATCTAGCGGAGAAATTCCAAAATCAATGTCTTCAATAGAACTAACCAATATGCTTTTCCTAGTTGGACGAGGTGTGATATTTGATTGGTGCTTACGAGATGGTAATATTAACCTAAAAGCAACTATGAAAAAAGTAATGGGTATTGTGACAAAGGGCTTGAACTAAGCTATTTTTATGGACAAAACGCAGACCAGCTAACTAAAGAGGATAAATCGAAAATTAAATTGTCACTTGATATTTGGGATGCAAAACAGAAAAATAAGCAGGATAAATCGAGAAACGATTTTCCTGCTTATTTTATCTTTAATATTCAAACACTATTTTCATAGAACGATCAACTAAATTATTTAAACACTCTCGGACCCACGGCTTGGGATTTTGAAACTTTTTCTTCATTTAGCCGTTCTTTTGATCAGGCAATTAATACCAAAACTACTATCTCTGATTGTTTCAAGCATACAGATATCATTATAATCATAACCTATAGTTATCATACCATGATTATTCAATATTTCAATTATCTTCATAACAGGAATATAATAAAGATAAAAATGTAGGTATTCATTATACTGTATTTATAATACGGTCGGAGGAGACGATATACTCCACTGTGGTGCCTTATTGGCAGGTCGAGAAGCAGAGAGTTTTTCGAAGAAGAATTTATAGCTGCCCTATTGCAACTGAGTAATACAATAGTTTTTATAAGTTATGCTTATTTAGGAGGATTGATTATGTCATTAGTCAAGGTAGAAGTCTCAGAAAAAATGGGCATTATTACGCTAAATAATACCCAGAAACTAAACGCATTAAGCGCCCAACTCGTCGATGATATTATTGAAGCACTTGATAATTTTCAAAAACAGAAGATACATATCATTATTTTGCGTGCTCCGGATGGATCTAAGGTATGGTCGGCAGGTCATGATGTTAAGGAATTACCGACAAAAATGAGAGATCCGTTAAGTTATTACGATTCACTTGAGGTACTTTTACGGGCTGTGGAAGAATACCCTGGTCCGGTTATTGCAATGGTACACGGCAGTGTTTACGGTGGTGCTTGCGACTTAATAATGACTTGTGATATGGTGATCGCCGATAAGACGGCTAAGTTTGCCATGACTCCTGCTAAGCTTGGGGTGCCATATAATTCTACAGGTATTTTACATTTTATGAATCGTTTACCGATTAATATTGCTAAAGAGATGTTTTTTACTGCTGAATTAGTACCTGCGGAACGGGCTTTAAATGTGGGCATTATTAATCATTTAGTTGCAGAAGAAGAACTTCTCTCTTTTACATTAAATTTAGCTGCGACAATTAGCACCCGTTCGATGTTATCTATTGAGGTAATTAAAGAACAGTTCCGTGTTTTATCAAAAGCATATTCTATCACTCCATCCGCTTTTGAACGAGTACAGGGGATGCGGCGGAAAGTTTATGACAGCCATGATTATGAAGAAGCGATTACTGCATTTTTAGAAAAACGCCCAGCAAATTTTAAAGGCGAGTAAGCTTTCTTCACATAGTGACGATATTTTGTCAAAAAATATATTTCCAAAATTGAACACGTGGACAGGTTCCCTAGATTCTTTCCAAGTAAAGTAAGACAGGCAGACCGTATTTTTTTCTGGCGGTTGCATAATTTACAATCTATGGGTATAATATAAGAAAAGGACTGACGTGCTCTAACACGCCAGCCCACAGGCTGTCTAACCGAAACGGTTAGCCTGAGTTATGGGTATTAAGAAATAACCGCAAACTTTAGCGAGAGGGCGGTTATTTCTTTTTTCTAAATGGTGTGGCTAACCGTCCCTCGACAACCTGCTACGCTTATTATAGCATATTCTTCCAGGCTTAAAAGAGTAAATTCTTCGAGCTTTTTTCACGACTCACTGCCGCCTTTCACATGAAGGCGGCTTATTTTAGAGTGGGACTTATATTCATTATTTTACCAGAAAGTTTCTATTTCGTAGCATCATAATTGGGTATCTAATACCACTCGCCGAGTAGCAATGCGCTCCATCAAGGGATTGCTATGAGTTACAACAATAAGTCCAATCTTTCTTTCTGCTACTTCAGTTAATAGATAATTCCATATTTGGCTTTGGGTAATCAAATCAAGCATTGTGCTGATTTCGTCAGCAATGAGAAATTTGGTCCGTTTACCCAATGCTCTGGCAATACAAAAACGCTGCAGCTCTCCCCCGGATAATTCTCCGGGAAAACGATGAAACCAATCCCGTTCAATCCCCAAGCCATCAATAATCCGATCCTCGATCTCATCGCCTTCTGCAATTATGTCTTTCATGCGTAACCTTGGATTAACAGATTTTTCCGGGTGCTGCCAAATCATCTGAACCGGACAATAGCCTTGCGTTTTGTGAATATCTTTTCCGTCTAGGAGAACCTGACCACTTGTGGGCTTTATATAACCTGATAAAATTTGGCACAGCGTAGTTTTTCCAAATCCGCTGGGTGCCACAATACCGACTCGTTCATGACTTTCTATCGTGATCTGAACCTGATCGAGTATATTTACGCCTTTTTTATAACCGAAAGATATTCCTTTTGCCTCTAAAATCATTGTCATTCACTCCTCACTTTGCATGGATACAGCGAACCCTTCCGAAACGTATCATCTGTTCCGGAATATTTCCTTCACATTCCGGCGTAAGCTGAGGACACCGAGGACCAAAAGGACAACCATTGGGCATATCTTTTGCATATGGTTGCTTTCCGGGAAAAGGATGAAAACCATTTTGAGGTAAAGCTCGCCACAAAGCTTTCGTATAAGGGTGTCGAAGGGTATCGGCTGATTGGAAGTCTGCTACTGGAGCCTCTTCAACGGTGGTTCCTGCATAAAAAACAGCAATTCGATCAGCTACTTCTAACGCTAATTCAATGTCATGGGTGATGAGAAGCACACCGTTCCCTTTATCGGCAAATTCACGAAAATGACCCATGGCTTTTTTAGCTGCTTCTAAATGAAGACCGGGCGTAGGTTCGTCGGCTATGATCAAGCGCGGACTTTCCATCATTGCGGTAGTGAGAAGAACCCTTCGTGCCATGCCGCCTGATAATTCAAAAGGATAAAGATCAGCGGTGTTTTGTGGCAGCTTATAGAAAGCAAACAGTTCTTCTTGTTTTTTGCGAACACTCTTGTCGTTTTGTTCTTTCCTCACTTGCCTGCCAACTTTTTCTAAAGGATCAAGATAGGTCACGCTCTGCGGAACCAAAACGATTTTTTTTCCACGCAACTCCTCGATACGTTCTGGCGATAATAATTCGTCCTCAAACCAAATATTGCCCTCAGCATCACAGTTATGCGGCAAAATTCCCAAAATAGCATGAGCTAATAGGCTCTTTCCCGAGCCACTGGCCCCTACCACAGCAACAAGCTCTCCCTCGCCCACGGAAACATTTAAATTTCGGATGACTTTTAAATCAATTTTACGCAATCCTTTCTCATATTGCGTAAAAGAAACAGACAGGTTTTTTATCTGCAAAATGTCTTTATTATTCATGCAGGACAACGCTTCTACCTCCTTACTCCTGGGCACTATGAGGATCAATCATCTTGCGCAAACTTCCTCCGACCAAATCAAAAAGTAAAACTGTAGTCATCAAGACCACTCCAGGGAAAAGTGCCAGCCACCACATCCCCAGTGATAAATACTTCATACTTTCCGACAAAATGATGCCAATACCGGGTTGTTCTGGCGGCAGGCCAAAACCCAAAAAGGTAAGAGCTGCTTCATGCAAAATGGCATGGGGAAAAAGCAGCACTAATCCAACCAGAAATTGTGGCAATACATGAGGAATCATATGTTTCACCACGATTTTCATTTTGCTTTGCCCTAACTTTTCAGCAATCTTTATATAATTTGCTTCTTTTAACTGAAGGATTTCTCCCCGGATTATTCTGGTCAAAACCGGCCAATGGCTTATGGCAACAGCGACAACGACGCCAAATGTACCTCTTCCTAAAGCATAAGAAATCAAAATCAGCAGTAAAAGGTGAGGAATGCCCATCACTAAGTCGATAAACCAGGTTATGGTGGCATCTACCTTTCTTCCTAAAGTTGCGGCAGCCGCTCCCAAAACAGCTGCTATAACGGCACTGATAACCGAAGCAAAAAGTCCAATATAAATACTGATGGACATCCCTTTCAAGGTACGTGAGAGCATGTCTCTGCCCAGCCAGTCGGTACCAAAGGGATGAGCCATATGCGGCAAGAAGTTTTTTTGGGTAAAGTTCGTTGTTATCGCTATATCTCCCACCAAAGTACCAATCACCGTAATGGCCAATAAAAAGATACTACCAAAAGCCAGATACATAAGGGTCTGACTTCGTTGATTCAGTCCTTTTCTTTGATATTTCTGCAAAACAGTTACAGAACTGGTATTATTCATATGCGCTTCCCCGCCTTATTCTAGGGTCAATGATCCCATATAAAAGATTGGCAATGAAATTACCGCCAAACACTAATGCTGCGCTGATCACTGCAATACCAAGTAAAAGAGGCGCGTCGCCGCCTAAACCGGCAGAAACAGCAGCTTTCCCTAAACCCGGATAGGAAAAAACTTGTTCCACCAGAACAGAACCGCCGAAGATTTCACTTATAGATGCAAATTGCAAAGTTATGGCTGGAAGCATAATATTACGAAGGGCATGATTCCGTATAATCGAAAGTCTGCTTTTCCCCCGCGCTTTGGCAAAAAGAATGTAGTCTTCCCCCATAATGTCTATCATTTTTTCCCTGGTGTGCAGAGTAATATTGGCAATTCCAATTACACTCAGCGTTAAAGCAGGCAAAATCAAATGCTTTATGCTG
Organism: Pelosinus baikalensis; assembly: GCF_020819555.1. Taxonomy (NCBI): domain Bacteria; kingdom Bacillati; phylum Bacillota; class Negativicutes; order Selenomonadales; family Sporomusaceae; genus Pelosinus; species Pelosinus baikalensis. The sequence goes on along the minus strand of NZ_JAJHJB010000024.1, from coordinate 55,193 downwards.
TCAAAAATTGAGACTTCTGCAGCATTTACCCCAATTGGCACGCTCAATCCGATGGGCAAGATCTGCAGCCATACAGAGAAAATCATCACTAAAACCAATGCCAGCCAAAAGGTTGGCGTACTGGCAATAAGTAACGAGTAGCCTTTAATTGCTTTATCGATCCATCGGCCGCGATATAAACCAGCAACAATCCCGAATATGAATCCCAAGAAGCCCGAGAAAATCCATGCAGTCGTCATGAGAACCATTGAATTCATAAATTTTACATGGATAACGCTGGAAACAGGCTGACGGTAAAGCAGCGATGTTCCCATATCTCCCTGAACAAAATCGGTAAACCAATTCCAGTACCTTTCTATTGGCGGTGTATTTACGCCAAAATAAGCTTCGAGTTTATTCAGATTTTCTGCACTCATATTAGCCATACCAATTTCGCCAATGAATGCACGAACTGGATCGACAGGCGATGCTGAAACCAGGATGAAAGAAAGAATACTTACGGCAATTAACAGTGAAATTATTTTGATTATACTTTTTCCGATATATTTTAAAATGCCGGAATATGGTCCTATATCCATAAGAAATACCTCATTTTAAAAAAGAATAAGCCTATGGTACAGAAAACATCTTATTTATCTGTACTATAGAACAGATAATCTATAGATTACTTCCAAGACCATTGGTGAACATTATTAACAATTGTCCAGCCATAACCATGAGGATGAATTTTTTTATCAATTACATTCAGATTTTCTCTGGCGAAATAAATGTGTTTGATTTCCACCAGCCACACCCAAGGAGAATCAGCTTGAGGAGTCACACCAGTAGCACCATCCCATTGTGCTTTTTTCCACAATGGATACGATGCTTCCACAGAAGTAGCTGCTAATGCTTCATCAATGTATTTATCTACCGTTGGATTGGAATAAGAAGCATAGTTTTTACCAGTATAATAGTGGCTCCTAACGCCAGTAGGAGAATGAGATCCGGCACCAAAAACATGGGGCGTCTCATAACATAAAGTTGAAATTTGATCCCAGCTTGAGCCCATCGGATTTACTTTTATCCCTACTTGTTTTAGCATTTCTTTCACAGCCATAGCAATTCCAGTTCGAACGGAGTTTGATGAAATATAGAGAAGATCAAACTCGGCTTTTAAGCCCTGTTTTTCATAAATACCTTCTGCATTTAATTTCCAGCCATCTGCTTCTAATATGGTTTTTGCTTTTGCAGGATCATACGCTACTTTCATGGCCTCATTTTCCCAAGGTTCATTAACGCTGTCACTATAAGCCACTGAACCATAGCCGTTTAGAACATTCTTTACGATGGCCTCCCGGTCAATCGCGCAAGCAATTGCCTGGCGAATCGCTAGATGCGAAGTAACGTTATTGCCAGCAGGATAGGTTTCTCCATTTTTCTTGGCAGGTGTCTTATTCCCTGCAGGAACAGTGGGGAGATTCAGTCCGCGGATATCTTCGGTATTGAACGACAGGATATTATATCCTTTAATCGGGTTAGCGGTATAAGACGGAGCTGTATAAGCCACATCTACTTGTCCACCTTGAGCCGCCGCATAGGAAGCATCTTCTGACATAAAGACAATCGAAACTTTCTTCATTTTTGCTTTTTCGCCATAGTAATTAGGATTCGCTTCTAAAATGACTTGCTGGCCCTTATCCCATTGTTTCAGAATATACCGGCCGGAACCAATCGGATTCTTACCATAGGTCGCTGCATTATAAGCATGTTCGGGAACAATACCAACAACAGCAGCCGTATAAGCGAACGCTGAATAAGGTGTGTTAAAATGAAAGACCACAGTCGTATCATCAATGGCTTCCACAGATTTTAACATAGACAAATCTGTCTCAGTCGCCTGCTTCATAGCATTATTATAGGTAAAAGCCACGTCTTTTGCAGTAAGTGGCACACCATCCGTAAATTTTACATCAGAACGAATTTTAAAAGCCCATGTGAGACCATCCGGCGAAATCGTATACTCTTTTGCCAGGTCATATCCAATAGTAATATCATCTTTTGTAATTAATAAGGTACTTTGAATTAAAGGATCGTGTGTATGCTCACCGGCAGCCCATCCCATAATCGGATCGAATCCGGCAGCAGGCTCTGATTCGGCATCCATGGCAATTACGACACTGTCTTTCGTCGCCGTACCTGCGTCAGTCTTATCTGCTTTACCACAGCCAACTAATGTAAATAAGAAAATTACTATTAAAAACAACGCTAAATTTCTTTTGTTCTTCATGCTTTCCTCCAAACATTTTTTGCCTTTCACGTTATCCATTGCCTAATACATGCAATAGTAGAAAACTCCCGGCAATTCCCCTCCTTTCCAAGCATTAAGGTGTTTTTCAAACGTCAAATCTTCGCAATTTCTTCTTTTTTAAATTTTTTTGCAAAAAAAATGTAGCAGAAAACCGGGGCAAACTTTTTCCCCAATGGTTTCATACCACAGTTTTAGATCTATATATTGTATGTGTTGTTTTACTACTAAAAGTTAGAATATGACTTCTGCCATATTTATAAAATTTCCACAATTTTATTTTTATACTAGATTATAACAGCTAATAATAATTCTGTAAAGATGGCTTGTCAAAACCTGCTAATTCGCTTTACCACAAAAACCAAAATTACTATAGGGGCACAAGACCAACTAACCTACTTCGGCTCAGATGAGCCTCTCAGATCGCGGTCGACACATCCGGCAACGCCTATGTCACCGGGACGACTAATTCCCCCGATTTCCCCACCACCCCGGGCGCGTTTCAGACCTCTCTCAATGGTTCTCGGGATGATTTTGTAGCAAAACTACAAACAAGTCCAAATGAATCCATGCGTTTTCTAGTAAATGGGACATGGGGACAGCTTCCTTTTCCCAATTAAAAAAATGATTTAATTGTAATTCAGTGAATACCGACGGATGGGTAGTTACTGAATAATCCTTTTCTATAGGTTCCAGCATATTGGGTTAATCAAAACCATATCCCCAAGTTTAATTTATTAGATATACCTCCCAATTCATCAAACAATTCCTTCATTGCTAGTTCAACTACCTATTCATCATAAGTATCTGCTTTGGCAACAACTACTTTAACCTATCAATGCCCCCTCATCTAATTATAATGAACTATTTTTTAACTCTTGCTTTTTAAATTCTAATACATGAATTCCTCCTAATCTGGACATTCTATTAAAATAGTATCCAAAATTTATTCCATACTACATGATTAGATTTCATATAAAAAAATAAATTTCTGCAATACATTAGATTTTTGCACGAACAATAAGAATTTTCATCAAGAAATTGTCAATAACCTCAGCCCCTCGACATTCGTCATATTGACACAAATTACCTTTTATAACACAATTTGAACTTTAATTATTGACATATTCATGGTTCTTGATATACTTCTTTTAGAACGAAGTCCTGTTAATCTTTTAAGAGACTATACGAGGTGGAATGAATATGCAATATTATTACATTAACAACAACTCCCATCCGCAAGCTATTAACGCTGGTTTAATCTGGCTGACAAGGCAATGTATTTATCATATCCCGCATCATGGCATCTTAGCCGGCGTTCAAAAAAGTACGCTGGAAGCCGCCTTGCAAGATACGGAATTAACTCAATTTCAGATTCGAGAATCCATCCTTGCCACTGAATTTAAAATCGGCACCGTCACACTTAAAATTATGACCACCAAGAATAATTTCCCGGTCGATCATACCGGCAGCGTGCTGGCCATTCATCCCAACCCGGTTCTTCTCAATCAAATCGATCAAATGCCTAACGTCAACAATATCCTAATCATTCCCGCCGCACTCGCCGAATGCCAAAGCTGGATCACTGCGCACCAGGCTCAGGAAATTTCAGTATAAAAATATTGGGACAGAATGAAGCGCGGGGACGGGTTCATATTTCATCGCTATGTCCAATCTAAAGAGAAGCTACCCATAATTATCTAATAAGATAGATTATGGGTAGCTTTTCTTTGAGAAGTGCTAAATCCTGCAGCTGCACCGTGAAGGTTAAAAAAACGAGGAAAGATACAACGCAAAATAAGGCTCTATATTTGCCAAGGTATGCGAATTTTAAACATAGTTCCTTTCCCTTTTTCACTTTCTACCGTTATCGTTCCGCCCATAGCTTCCATTAAACCTAGGCTTATGGACAAGCCTAGACCACTCCCGCCTAGAGAGCGGTCACGGGATTTGTCAACACGATAAAAGCGTTCCCATATCAGCGGTAAGTCTTCGCTGGCAATCCCTTCTCCCTGATCGGATATGGAAACTTGAAGCCATTTATTTTCTTCGGTCAATAGCAACCCGATATGAGAACCGGATGGAGCGTACCTTATCGCATTACTCAGCAAGTTATCCAAAACCTGCGCAAATCGGTCGGCATCACCCAAAACGTAACGCTTATCAGTTTGGATCCGCAGCAGGAGAGAAAGATTTTTTTTCTTTAACAACATTTCTATTGTATCGGCTTGATGTAGCAGCAGCGCTGCTATATCAAACCGTTCTTGTTTGATACACATTCTGCCGGATTCCAATTGTTCAATATCCATAATGTCATGGACTAACCTTGACATTCGATCTGTTTCCGCTAATATCCTCTCTAAGTAGTGAGTTCTCTCTTGATCATTTACCGCAATACCGTCAATGAGTGCTTCTGTTGTGGCTTTTATACAACTTAGCGGTGTTTTTAGTTCGTGAGAAATGTTAGAAAAGAAATTACGTCTGGTTTGCTGGGTATGAACAATCGCGTCGGCCATGGCATTAAATGTTTTGCCAAGTGTTCCGATTTCATCTTTATCCGTGTAACAGGTGCGGCTTGTATAATCTCCTGCGGAGAATCGCTTGTTATTTATGATAACACAAGATTATGGCACCAATAAAGCTAATTTGAATGGGTGGAATTTTTGAGGAAAGCTTGACACATTCATGCCACAATAGCTTGCTATAATGAGCTGAGCAATAATAATGGAAAATATAGAAAGGAAAGGAAACGTAATTATGTTGAAAATAAAAATGATCGCTTTCGTCTTAATGCTGCTTATATCGGGAACCGCGCTTGCCGCTCCAGAGAGGCCGGAAACCACAAGCAAGATTCCGGCCATCCTCTTTCTTCCTATCGCCGATAACACTGGTATGAAGAACACGGGCTACATAACCGAAGCCATCAACGCCCAGTACGCTAAGAAATATCCAGCAGAAAATTTCACTGTCATTCCGCTTCCGGATTACACTAATCAGATGAGTAGCAATGGTGAGCCGAAGACTGAAGATGAAGTTATCAAGGCTGCCGCTGCGGCAGGAGCTGATTATGTGGTCAGGACCGACTTGCAAACAATTAAAATTAGACGGGGATTCAAAGGAATTTTTATAAAAAAATGGTGTGCGGCAGTAATCCCGGTCCAGATCACCATCTGGAACGTGGCATCCGGCAAGACCGTTTTTGAAGGCATTATCCAGGAAAGAGGAGACAAGACAGCTGTCGTGGGGGGGAACCATGGGGTTACCATTCACTGTGTCAGAGAAATCCGCAGTCGAGAACGGCCTCAAAAAGGTAGCTAAGAAGATGGACAAGGAACTTCCTGCATTACAGTAGAGTTCCTTCAACACCGATGACATTGGGCAACTTCTTTCAATAACCCCCTTATTCAGACACCACCTCCCGTCAGAACATGTGAAAAGCAACCAAATATAATTACATAAATCTACAAATATGATAGAATATGGATATAAATTCAGATAGCAAGCTCAATCAATACTGTTTCTGAAAGCATAGATAACTATATTGGTGAAGATAATTCGGAAACCTGGAAAAATATAAACTACGTCAGATGATTGTAGAACATCCATTTGGCTCGATAAAAAAAGCTGGGGACCTATTACTTCTAAAGAGAAGCTACCCATAATCTATCAATAAGGTAGATTATGGGTAGCTTCTCTTTCATAAATACTAATTCCCGCTTATTACGTAAAGACTTACTATCCTTTGGCATCCATTTTAGCAATATCATAATAGGAGTTTGTACCATAATTTTCTACAGCTTGTATTCTTTCCTGTAAATTTTTATTAGGGAGTGTCGCCGTTGCTGTCAGTTGATGGCTCATTAGTGTTTGATCATTATTCATAAGTGCCTGAACGTTCTTGTTATCCACACCTTCTGTTTTTGACGCATCTTTATCTTCGTCCTTATTCTTAGGAACTCTACCTATCAAAACCTTGAAGTTTTCTCCTATAACTACATAAGTGCATTCATAGTTTCCTTCTTGTTCCGTAACGTATTGTCTTTTCCCCTGATTACTTTTCACATCGTTCTTATCATTCTGATCAACACTAGACTTACTTTGTAGCGAAAAAGAAATTCCAGATATGCCCAAACTCATAGTTAACCACCATTCCCTTCATCAAATTTATTTAAAAAGCAAACAATCAATGCCTTACTATTTTTCCTGACCTGATAGCGTTAAAAAACCATTTCACGTAGAATGACTTGACACCTTCTATTTTTATTATCGTATAAAATGCATGCTATCTTTACTTTTTTGCAAACTTAAACTCCCCTTTCGAATAAACAGTTTTTTTACTTTCACTGTCTACCTTAAGGGGAGCATTCACATAAGAATTGCATAAAGGATGGGTTACACCGGTCGAATTAAACTTTCTCTTGAGAAGTTCGTTTACAACGTCAGAACAACTTGATGGGGCTGCCCGTCATCGTGCATTTTAACGTAAGGACCATCCTTCACGTGTTGCTCAGTAAGTGCAACTTCCCGTCCATCAATTTGTAAAGCAATCGCTCCAGCGGACTTATGTGACGGATTTTCAACGGTAATATGGTAGGAACTGTTACCAAAACGGTAGCTAACGGAAAACCCTGGCCATTCGCAAGGAATGCATGGGCAAATGTACAGTCGGTCACCACGGCGACGAAGGCCGAGAATCGACTCAACTCCCGCCTGATACATCCATCCGGCAGCACCGGTATACCAAGTCCAGCCAGCGCGCCCCTGGTGCGGTTCAGCCGTATAAACGTCCGCCGCAATGGCGTAGGGTTCGCCTGCATACTGCCGTACTTCATTAGGCGTTCGTGTGTGATTGAGAGGATTTAACAGTTGAAACAACTCCAAAGCCTTTTCTCCGTTACCAAGGCCGCACCAGGCGATAATACTCCAGATAACGCCATGGGTATACTGGGCTCCGTTTTCCCTGATACCGGGCGGGTAGCCCTGAATATAGCCGGGACTCGGATTCGTGCGGTCAAAAGCCGGTGTTAAAAGACGCGCAACAGAAAGATCCCGGTCCACCAGCTCACGGTCGAATGACTGCATCGCCTGCAGTGCCTTTTCTTGTGGCGCCGCCCCTGAAATTACTGACCAGGACTGTGCGATGGCGTCGATACGGCACTCCTCATTATATATAGAACCCAACCATTGTCCGGAGTCGGTGAAAGCCCGTCGGTACCACTGCCCGTCCCAGGCATGCTTATCAAGAGAGGCTGCTAATTGTCTGCATACGTCCAGGTAGCGTTCCGCCCGCTCAATAGCACCACGCTGTCGGCATAGATCCGCAAACCGATTTAACACGTCACAGAGAAACCAGCCAAGCCATACACTCTCACCGCGGTCTTCAGCGCCGACATGACTCATACCATCATTCCAGTCGCCGATCCCGATCAGCGGCAGTCCATGCTCGCCAAAGCGCTGCACAGCTCTGTCAATGGCACGTAAGCTATGTTCAAAAACAGTGCCCTCTTGAGCAGATATTTGGGTCGGCTCATACCGTTCATGTTCACCCTCCGATAAAGGTTCGCTATACAGAAATGGTACCGACTCTTCCAGTATACCGTCGTCTCCCGTATGCTCGACATACCGTCCGACAGCATACGGCAACCATAGTAAATCATCGGAGAAACGCGTGCGGATGCCACGCTGCGTCTCTTCATGCCACCAGTGCTGCACGTCGCCCTCCTCATATTGATGCGCAGCATGCAGCAAAATTTGCGCCCGTGTTAAATCGGGGCGGGAGTGCAGAAGTGCCAGAGAATCCTGCAATTGATCACGAAAGCCGTACGCGCCTCCCGCTTGGTAAAAGGCGGAACGTGCCCACATTCTGCAGCCAAGCGTCTGGTACAAGAGCCAACCGTTTAATAGTAAATTCATCTCTACACAGGGCGTGGAAACCGAAATTTGTTCCAAAACACCATTCCAGAATTTACGTACATGCTCCAAGGCTTGATCGCAAACTTGGGATTGGTGGTACTTTTTAGCCAGTTTCACAGCGGCGTCCCGGGAATGTTCCGCGCCGAGCAGGATGTAGATAGTCTGTTCGGCCCCAGGCTCTAGTATGAGCTTGGTCTGTACCACGCCGCAGGTATCATAAAGCGGTCCCGTTTGGCCTGAAAGGCGTTCCCGGGCCATAGCTGCCGGATTCTCCCAAGTCCCATTACGGCCGAGAAATTCACTGCGGTCTGCCGTCCAGGATAGATCCGCCGTTGGCTTAACAGAGGATTCCGTTTGCGAATATACGCCTAAAAAGGCGCATGCCCCTTGAAACTCCTCCTGATACGCATTACGCGCCAGTAGTAACCGGGCAGAATCATCCCACTCCGTGATGATGAAAGAAGCATTCTTCGTCCGCTGTACACCCATCACCCATTCTGCATAATAGGTGATGGAAAGATGCCGCTGCACGGCACTTTTATTCTGTAGCCGCAAATGAATAGCCTTGACGGGATCATCTTGGGGAACAAAAACAGTCATTTCGTTCCTGATACCGTGTCCCTCGTGACTAAAACAGGTGAATCCCCTGCCATGGTTAACGGTGTAGCCCAAGACAGAAGACCCGGCCTCCTGTCCGTCGTCCCCTCGTCTTGGTGCAGTAGACCACAGTTCGCCACTCTCTTCGTCCCGCAGATAACACATTTCACCTGGCGGATCAAGCACAGGATCGTTAGACCATGGGGTCAGTTTGCACTCACGGCTGCTCTGCCACCAGGTATAGCCTGTGCCGAGTTCGGAGACAAGGCAGCCGAAACGGGGATTGGCAAGCACATTAATCCATGGCGCCGGTAGATAATTGCCGTTTTTAAGCACAATTCGATACTCCCGGCCATCAGGTGAAAATCCTCCCCAACCATTGAAGAATAATAAGTCTTCCCCGTTATCTGTCACAGGTCCAGCGAATCTGTTTACTGACGCCGTCGGTTTGAGAGGCGCCGGAAAAGCTATAGCCCTCCGGAGCAGATTGGATTGCGCCTGGAAGCTGGGACCATCTGCCCTGAGCACAACACGGGCGGTGGCTAGGAGCAGCGTTCTGTCTTCCTCAGGCAGTTGGCTGGAATTTATGATAAAAATCCCGCCTGGGCCTGGGCTGTGCCAGCCAACCACTTGTTCAACCGCCCGCCGCAGTGTCTCCTGCAAATTCTGCTGGTAGCCTTCCGCCGATTGGTTCATAATAACCAGATCGAAAAGTAACCCTAAACGGCGCAGATACTCGTGCCCGGTAAGCAGATTGACCACAAGCTGCATATTGACCCGGTCCTCGATCCGTACCAAGATCATCGGCACGTCGCCGGAAACGCCGTAAGCCCAGAGGCTGGACTGGCCTTTTACATTCGATAAGATACTTTGCGCGCGCTCCTGCCGCAGCATCGGAGTATACACAATCCGGCCAGCGAAAGTTTGAAAAGCCATTGCCTGAGCAGCAGTCAAATGCAGGTGCTGAAATTCGATTTGACTGCGATTCCAGGCCAGTTGAAATGTTCGTTCCACTACCAGGTCTCCAGAGAAACGGCTGACAATCTCCAATGCCTCTTCTTTTGTGCCTGCCACAGCAGTAACAGCGAACAATTGTACCTGTTCGCCAGGCTTGATGCTCATCCGCCTCCTCATGATAAATGCAGGATCAGCCACAGAACCAACCGTTCCGCGCAAGCGAGAACGGATTCCCTGTGGCAAGGCGAGCGTATGACCCCGGCCTACGAAGCTGGCCCGATCGGTCTCATATTCCACTGACCCGAGGGTTCGGCCTGAGGTCAGCAGAGAATGCGCCGCCCATAAGGATTTTTCGTCATCCCGCCGAGGTCTGCGCCGAGCTAGCAAGCACTGGCCATCCTCAGCATAAGCCGTTTTGATGAACAATTTACTGAAAGCCGGATGCGCATCGTCGGCCATGGGAGATGCCAGAGCCAGTTCAAGGAAGGTTGTTACTTCCATGATCTTCTCTTCATTTCCGGTATTCGTAAGCGTCAGCCGCCTGACTTCAGCATTCCATTCCGGTGATACACAAATTTCCAGGCTTGTCTGCACATCTTTGTCCACCCGCATGAAGGTGGCCCGATCAAGAGCAAACTGCACGCGTTGTTCGTCAGACTGGACACGGCAGGGCTGAAATGCCGGCGACCATACCACATCTCGGGTCACGTCACGAATATATATATAGCTTCCCCAGTTGTCCAATACCGGATCCTCCCGCCAGCGGGAAATGGCCAGACCTTCGTAACGACTGAACCCACTGCCGCTGTTGGTCACGGTGGTCGTAAATGTCCCGTTTGACAGAACGCACACCTCGGGTGCAAGCGTGTCTGCGCTGCGATATTCCCGCAGAGTTACGATCTCTGCCGGCTTCTTATAAGACACGTATTCACGTGCCATGGCGGGATGTTTAATAATTTTAGGCCGTGCTGGGATACGCTCCTGCAGAAGCAACTCCGCTGCTCGTACGCGCTTGTCACGGTGAAAGCGCTCGGTTATTTTTCTCGGTGCCAGCAAGTTAGCAAGTGCCAGCAGACTCATTCCCTGGTGATGGGCCATAAAACTGCGGATAACTTTACTAGCCTGCTTCTTCGGCAGTCGCTCAGACGTAAAATCGATGGCTTCATAATAGCCGTATTTTCCCCGGGCGCCAAGCTCATCTAGCCTGCGTAAATCCTGCAGTCCTTGCTGCTTAGCAAAGGGTAAGGCAAGGATTGTTGCGTACGGTGCCACAACCAAATCTTGCTCAAGACCGCGCTTGAACCCCAGACCGGGAACACCAAACGCTCTGTATTGATAGTTCATCTGATAATCAAAGGCATAATAACCGGATTCAGAGACGCCAAAGGGAACTCCCCGCTGGTGTGCGTACTCAATTTGCCGTTGAACCACCCCACGGTAGGTACTGTCCCAAATGGTTTTCGGATAGGTACGCATAAACAGCCACGGCATTAAGTATTCAAACATTGTCCCGGACCAAGAGAGCAGTGTAACCCGTCTTCCCACCCGCGTCATTGTCCGTCCGAGGGCATGCCAATGAGACACGGAGACCTGGCCGAGAGCAATGGCAATAAAACTTGACAGCCTAGCCTCCGAAGCCATCAGGTCATATAGGATTGGATCCGGTTTACCCGGCCCTGCGTTGTAGCCCAAGTGGAACAATTTAGCTTTATGGTCATAAAGCGGGCGAAAGTCTGTCTCGTTGATAAGCGCCTCCAAGCGGGCAAGCAGTTTTCCCCCGCGATAGAGCCATTCCTCCCGGACGCTCTGAGGTGATGTTCCGTATTGGTCTATCGCTTCCCCCTTCCGTACAGGCGTTAACTCCTCAGCAAAAGCAACATGTAATGTTTCTATCGTTTTACCATGGACTTTATTGGTACCTGGCCATCCATCCCCTTCTAGGTCGGATTTGAGCCATTCGGCTACCCCTTCTTTGACGGCTACCAAACAAACAACGAGATTGCCGGAATCCACCGTTGAAACGTACAGCGGTGGCAGCGGCTCCAATGTGACAGTATCGTACCAGTTATAAAGATGGCCTTTCCATTTATCCAGGTGCTCCACTGTGCCAATCGTACGCTCCAATCGCTCAATTAAACCGGGCGTATCGATAAACCCAAAATCCCGCGCAGTCAGTGTGCAGGTAAGGTAAAGCCCGATGTTGGTCGGCGAAGTGCGGTGAGCAATTCCGTTAGGTGGCTCCAATTGAACATTATCAGGCGGTAACCAATTCTCTTTGTCAGTAACGTAATCCTCGAAGAACGTCCAAATCTCTTTTGACAGTTTTTGCAGTTCTTCCTGCTCATTCGCCGCCAGCGGTTGCTCAGGCTGCTGCACAGGCTGGTTCAACCAGCGGACCGCAAAAGGAGCAATGGCCCATAAAATGCAAAACGCCAGGCCTGTCCACCGCAGAGCCGGAACGGTACTGGCCGCCACTGTCAGCACCAAAAGAAACACTACTCCATAGCCTCCGTACATTCCCATCAACACGGGGTAGCGCCCGCCCCGCTGCCTGCGTTCGACCTCAGCGGCGCTCACCCATTCAAGTAAATGACGTTTTGTCACAACTAAACGGTACAGGGTTCTGGCGATTGCATCCAGCAAAAGCACACTCTGAAACGGCATTATCATTATGTTTACCAAAACTTGAGCGGCTGTACCCAGCAAACTCCGTGAATTGCCAATAATCCACCTCACCGCCACCAGTTGGCGAAGCAACGGCAACAAAAAGGTAGCGACCATAAAGACAACCCAGCGGCCGGAAGAACCTGGCATTATGTTCATCCCAAGCAGCAGTACGGCAAGCTGCACAGTTGGCAGTAAACTGCGCCGCAAATTGTCAATGATCTGCCAACGGGTGAGAGAGGATAAATCAACCGGCTGAAATATTCCCCGGCGATCGGGAACACTGTGTAACAGCCATGGAATGAGTTGCCAGTCCCCGCACACCCAGCGGTGCATTCTCTTTTGATAGGCAATGAATACAGCCGGATGCTCATCAATTAATTCGATATCCGACAGTAAGCCGGCACGTAAAAATCCACCTTCTAACAAATCGTGACTAAGTACCCGGTTTTCCGGGATGCGCTCGCATAAAACCTGAGCAAATGCATCAATATCGAATATACCCTTTCCCGTAAAAATACCCTGCCCCAGCCCATCCTGGTACGGGTCGGAGGCGGCAAAGACATATGGATCGATTCCCGGATCCACCGACCACAGATAAGCGAAGCGCGAGCGTAAAGCCGCATTGTGGCTAATACCGATACGCGGTTGCATTACGCCGTATCCCTCGACGACCCTTGTCCGAGTATGGTTTAACCGTGGCCGATTATAGGGCAGATGCATGGTGCCGATTATCCGCTGCGCGCTTCCCAGCGGCAGCTCTGTATCCGCGTCAAGGGTGATTATGTAACGGATACGCGGCAAGACGTCTGTCTCCCCAACTACAAAGTCATAGGTCGTATCAGTCTTTCCTTTAAGCAGTTCGACAAATTCCACCAATTTACCCCGCTTGCGTTCCCAACCCATCCATACTCCTTCGGACGGGTTCCACATCCTGCGGCGCTGAAAGAGGTGAAAGGTGCTCCCACCAGGACCGGAGTATGTGCCGTTTAACGCCTCAATGCTTGCGCGGGCGGCAGCATGAATAGCCGCATCTTCCGGCAGTTTCTCCTCACCTGCGTCGGTAAAATCGCCCAGGAGAGCAAAATGAATATTCGAATAGCGGTTTGCCAGATAATGCAGTTCTAGCCGATCCGCCAATTCCTGCACCTCTTTGACTGTGGACCAAATAACGGGGATGACCACCATTGTGGTTGCATCCGGTGGAACACCACGCGAGAAATCATATCGGAGTAGCGGCCGTGGCTGCCTGACGCATTCTATAAGCCAGTGTGCCGCTGTAACGGCCCACTCGCTCACAGGTAAACACAGCGCCAGTATAACGATCACCCACTGGATAATAGTAAAGCTTGAGCCCCCGGATACCCACCAGGCAAATCCAAGAAGAAAAACCATGAATAATCCTGTCAGGGCTGTAAAATATGTACCTGTGGAGCGGCGTAACATTTCTAATTCCGGTAAATGCGAAGGAGTGCCACAGATCTTTAGCGCATTCCGCAGTTCCTTGACGCCGTCCGCTTCGAGCAGATAGTATGCAGCAAATACCTGGCGTGGCATTTCTTCCAGCACAACCGGACCACGTGTTGTCTCATCGTTTTTTTCCTGCTCTGTATACGCTTGCTCATACTCCTTCGCAGCAAGCCCGACGGCCTGCTGCGCCACTAGATTTTCCGGCACATGCAGGCGGCAGGCCAGCTTCTCAACCCGCTTACGCAGTACATCACGGCTTGAAAAATCAAGAAGCTGATATGTACCTGTGCTTTCTCCACGCAGCGTATGCTCAACCATACAAATCTGTTCAAACCGATCTTGCCAGTCCAAGCGTGATATTTTACGCAAACTTCCCATAAGGTTGCCTGTGGATACCTGATAGGCTGCCTGAAGCTGATACTCGTAAGAGACGATTCGATCAAGGCTGTCAGGGCCATTTTCTAATTTGCACATTAACCATTCCCTCACGGTTGTCGAATCGTCCGCCCACTCACGCAGACGCCTGACCAAGTAGGCGATCTGGCAGCCGGAGAGCAGCATATCCTGGCCAGCTTCTTCAAGAGCAGCCTTCAGCACCTCCGGGTTTAGCTTCGCCGACTGCAGGCGTGCCAGCAGCCGATCGACTAAGGTACACACCTCTCGCCGTTCGCGAACCAGTTCCATGACTACGGTCAGGCGGCGGATTAAGGTGATACGCAAAATAAGCGGGATGGCCCACACCTCTGCTATAGTCAAAACTGATACTTCCTGGTAAAAATTGATATAGGAGACGAGCGAATCCTCATCTAGGTTCCCGTCCACATGTTCGAGATAATCAGCACAAATAGACAGTATCCTTGTTTTGCCGGTCTTGCGTAAGTCAGGCAAATTTCGCAAAAAGGCACCAGGAAGCTGATGACGGACGACCAGCACCTGTTCGTCGATGAATTCAGCATGATCCAAAAGCCATTCTTCTGCGGGCTGCAAACAACTTGCATCACCTTCCTGCAGAGAGCGAATAAACGTGCGTAATTCTTTGATGTCGTTATAAAACTCCCGCCACAGGCGCTTTGATGACCAGCGTCTCACATAAGGGTCATGGGTCAATGCAAGTTCATGAGCTTTTTGTCGGAGTTGTTCTGTATTTAAAAGCATAGTCCTCCCAAAGACAATCAAAGATTGAAATGTAATTATCGTTTATTACATAGGATACTGCTGGTAAAATTTGATTCATTAGAAATATACCCCTTTGGAGTACTAATTATTAATTGTAAATTTCGGTAATTTCTATCGTAAAGCACATTTCATAGGACAGTGGTGGCGTATGTGACACTTGGGGGCGTTCGAAACCACTGTAAAAGTCATTCTTCTATATTAAATTTGACTCGCCATGCTAGTGCCTTAGATGCTAAATCTAAAGAGAAGCTGCCCATAAATCTACTAGAAAGGTAGATCATGGATAGCTTCTCTTTTATAATTACTAAATTATTCCATATCTTTACATTATTAATCATTAGTTTACCAAGATGGGTTTGATTGGTTTTTTCCAACTGAAGGTTCTTTTGCCCTACAAGGGAACTTGTTTTAGGCTGCCGCCTAATAAAGGCAGAGTGCCTCCCTTTCACCGTTACCATGATTCGTCCTGCCGATTCATTTATAATCGAGACAACTCTATTGTTGCTATTAAGAATTTATCAATATCCACAACTGAATGGCAATGCAGCGGTGCAATTCTAAGGGCACCATCTAATTTGAATGAATCAAGCATCCTTTTTGAATAGGGGCTAGAAGTCAATCTTTCATATACAATGACTCCTTTTTTATCGTACTCTTGAACTGCTTGCTCATATCCCAGATTTTCAAATCCCATTGCAATTATAGAATCAATTCTTGCAAATGTATCTACTGCTTTTTTGAGTCTAAATGACCCTCCGGCATTCGCAAAGAAAAGTCGTTCACCCAAAATCGGGTCATTATCTACATAATAAAAACATTCTTTTATTTCTTGTGATAGTCCATCTGAAAATAGTACTCCGTTATTTACGTTATTCATTTGACCCTCTCTCTTTCTTTTTATGCTCCAGCATCATCGATATGATATGTAAAACTTCTCTACTATTATTTCTGATTACTCTTCCAATATCCTTTAAAGCACGGGATGGTTCGTTTAGGGTTCAATCGAAAGTTTTGTGCGATAAAAGGCTCAACCAGCAGAAAAAAACTGCAAGTTGAGCCTTGAAACTATCTACGCACAAAATTTTTGCTTACCCAGGAAGAAGGAAATTGCGGTGAATATGCTATGGATTTTCAATCTGCCACTATCGTTTTTTTCCAAAAGAAAAATGCTCAATGTACTGCCCTTTTTGTGGGTTTCAGAAAGTTCTCATAGAATTGTAGTTTAGGACTCTTAATTCTTCCATCTCTCGGGACAAGCAACCTGTCCATGTGTCCCATTTCTGATAAAAATCTATGTGAAGCATATACTAACCAAACAGTACGATAAAGAAGTTAAGTTTTTTAAAGGAGGATTTACTACCTTGAGTAACCAAACGATTCTATCAGCCATATTTATCCTTTCTTGGCTCACTCTTCTTTTCATGAAAAAAGCGGATATCAAGCGCTTAATACCTGTTGGCCTATTTGCCACGGTTACGAGTGCAATGATTCTTGAAGTGGGTATCACATTTGGATGGTGGGTATATCCAGTAAAGCTTTATCCTCTCCAGAACGTCCCATATCTGTATGGTCCCATACCAGTAGCTACAATGTGGCTTTTAAAATTTACGTATGGGCGATTTTGGTTGTACGTAGGTGCGGATTTTTTATTAAATTTGTTCTATACTCTAGTATTTGAAAATTATTTTCTAGGTAATAGAGGTGTAATTCAATTTCAAAGTGTTAGCCCTATGCTAGACGTTTTTATGACCTCCGCACTAGGAGTTATAATATACGCATATCAGATATGGCAGGAAGGTATTTTTGTTCGGTCTGAGACAATGTCCCCCTCCAGATCATTAAATTTACAACCCGCTTTGAAACCATTTAATAATAACGAAGATGATGCCGAGAAATAAAGAATGGGACACAGGCACAAATGACATGTCCCTGTGTCCCATTTACATTGTTACATAAGCGATCTTATTGCCATTTTGCTGGATCACTTCTTTAATGTCATCAAAAGAAACCCAAACAGTTGCCGTATTCTCATTTGGGTGAAATCCAAGGCTCTTCTTATCTATCAAATCTTTATCAAAGACTACCTCAACAGCACAATTCGTATCGTTGATTATCCCAAAAGGTGTTACTGCGCCTTTACTTAGTTGCAGGTATTTTTGCAATCTTTCTTCAGAGGCAAAGCTTAAAGCGGTAGTTCCCAGTTGTTCGCGCATTTTTTTCAAATCTGCTTGCTTATCTTTATCTAATACTACAATAAAATGTCGCTTGCCTTTGTAATCTCGCAAAAATAGATTTTTACATACATCATCCAGATTGGCAATTCCCAGTTCATCCATTTCCTCTATTGTATAAACAGCTGGATGATTCATTACCTCATATTTAATTTTCAGTTCATCTAGTTTTTCAAAAACCTTTTGTTGATTCTCCATTGTATTTATTCACTTCTTTCTTTTTAGTAATCAAAGATTGAGAGGATTGCCTATGCAAAGATTTGCTGATTTTTATCGTGTCTTTACTTAGCCAACAGATATAACAGCCATTAATTCAAAATCGTTTCAAAATCCTAGCAGTTCTTTCATCTTATGCTCATTTTTTAATATCTCTCCAATCCAGCAAGTATCATGTTATGTATTGCGGCTCCGATGGCTTGGATGTGCTTTAGATAAATACCTTGAATTTTAGTATCTACTGCTTTTGTATCGAGAAAGACTGCTAATAAGTTATTATGGGCAGCTTCTCTTTATAAATACTAAATCCTACTTGTATGTAATCTACAGCAATCTTATCACTTTAAATTTGTGCAATTAATTGAATTAAATCATTCATTTTATAATCTGCTTCTGATTGATCAATATAATAATCCTTTTGTACTAAAGCTCCAACAGTTAATCCTGCTAATTTTGCTGCACGAATTCCTAACACTGAATCTTCTACTGCTAATGCCTCTGTTTCTAATAAGTCCAAAGCCTTGACAGCTTTAATATAAATCTCTGGATTCGGTTTGCTTTCTGCGCATTCTTCTCCACTAATCACAAAATCAATATAATTATTAAGTTCGCATTCTTTTATCATTCTTAAAATATCTTTTTTTTCTGAAGATGATGCAATCGCTATTTTAATATTTTTATCTTTTAGTTTTCTAAACACTTCTTTAACTGAAGTGTTCAATACTTCTGAAAAACAAACTTCATGTTCTTTAGAATAATCAACATACTTTTCTCTTAAAATTTTGCGTTTTTTCTCATCATTAGGTATTAATCTTTCCCAAATCATTTCATTAGTTAATCCAACAAAATCTTGAATTTTCCTTGAAGCTGGCTCTATCTTTAATTCATCAAAGAATTTCATTCTTCTTTTAAAATAAAAGTTCTCAGTATCAACTAAAACTCCATCCATATCAAAAATTACTGCTTGTTTCAAATTTCTACCTCCCTATTAATCACTAAACACAATCTCAAAAACTAATCGAATTTTTCTCTAATTTTTCTTCCATTTTATCAACTGCATTCTGTACAAAATTAAGTACTTTATTTACATCTAAAATTGTTGATTTCTCAATTATTTTTTTTATAGAAAAATAGAATATTAAATCTTTTTTCAATTGTTCTTTATCAATTTTAAAATTGCATTTTAAGACATGAATGAATACTTCAATATCTTCTCCAGCAATCAAATGATCTAACCCTATATATGGAACTCCTTCAACTTTAAGGGACACGGGGACAGGTCCCTTGTCCCAATTAAAAACGATAGTTCTAAATTGTTTTTATTTTATCGGTATATCAACTAAAAGAGAAGCTCCCCATGAATCTACTTAGGTAATTATGGGTAGCTTCTCTTTCATAAAGCAGCAGTTCTTTAGATATTCCACTTAGAATTTTGCCAATTTAAAATTTTGCCGCAAACCCCACTGAAACTCCTTGGGCGTTATATCCAGGATTATGAGTTCTAAAACCATTGGAAACATGCATTAGCATATACCCGATATTTACTGAAGAGTTTTCGCTGATTTTATAAGTGAATCGAGGCCCGATCCGCCACATAAAATTATAATATCTTCCTTCAGCCGGAAATATTTTGTCATATACAATAAATCCGCCGCTCATATCTAATGCTTCATATAGCTTTCCAGAAAGTTTTTTTTCATGGCGAATCATGTAAACAGGACCGATGCCGACTGCAGAACTGTCTTTCGTCTGTTGATTATTATCATTTATGTACCCATACGGCCGAGTAATTGTAATGCCTCTATATATAGACCTATTATTTTTTTTCGAAATATTCTCAAATATATGTAGTGATACCGTATCAATATAGCGGTCTTTGAAGTGTGCGTGAGTCAAGTAGTCCCAATCCAGTTCAAGCTTGGAGTCGGCACAATATGACTTTCCCGGCATGAAAATCAGCAAAATATTAATAACAATTACTAAACAAATTAACCTACGCATAATACGACACTCCTCATATGAGTTTTCTATATTGCCAACCATATAGTTGCCATTATGCAAAAATAACCATAGCTCCTTTTCAGAGAGAAACATGGTTAATATTCTATATACCGATTTAGTTCTCCTGTTAAATTATCAAAAATCATATGCTGAGCATGTGGTATTCGCTTACGCAACAATAGTAGCCTACAACCATTGAACGGTTGTAGGCTACTATTTGTTTGCTATTTCTTTACATTTGACCGATACGGTTTAATGGCAAAACGCCTTATTTTAATCCAATCGTTCCTACGCCATCTTTTATCATAATTTTCGTGCCAAATTCTGCCGATAAATCAGCAATATCACGCAAAATTCGTTCTCCGTTTTCTTTATCGGAAAATTGAGGGCGACCGCGACGCGCTCTACCATATTCAAATCCCAGTGAAAGCGGTTTTAAAGTAATTTCATCAATTTCCCCATCCGTCACAGCAAAAGAAACCATGGCCGATTCAAATACTTTAGGATCGACAACCAGTCCTCTTGTTTCATTGGCACTGCGAGCATCCAGTCCATCAGATACAGTATTTTCTACGCCCAAATCATAAAGGTCATAAAATTCTGTTGGCTGTCGTTCCACCGAATCATTTTGGAAAATGAAATCGCCAAGGCTATAAAAAATTGGACGATTTTTATAGATTTCAATACCTCGCCAAATATGTGGACCATGACCAATATAAGCATTGCGGTAAACGCTGCGTAATAAAAGAGTCTCCTGCTGCTACAATAGTAATTTTCCCCACAACAACTCAACACCTCTTTTAAAAATTACTGTTCCAAATGAAGGGTAACAATTTCTACGCTAACAAGAATAACATACCGACTATCATAGCACCTACCATTGGCAAGCAGTTACGCTTTGCGATTTCCATTGGATTGACACCAGCAATACCAGCTATGATAATTGTGGCACCGGCAATTGGTGACATCGTGCGCCCTAGTGTACCACCTAGTGTGGCCATGCTGCCCATTTGCACCACTGACATACCAAAATCTGCTGCATGTGGTGTAATGGCTTGATTAAATGCAAAAGTTGCCGCATCGCCGGAACCAACAACTAATCCCAAAATAAATGGACCGACTGCTGCACAAATCTTAACAATTGCTGGATTGCTCAGCATTGAATCGGTAAAAGCTTTTACAAGTCCAATTGCTGTCAAGCCAGAAACAAATACACCAGCCGCAATGATGATACCAAGAATTTCACCATAAGCTTTCCCCATACCATCGAAGAATGCATTGCTCAAGTTGACAGGATTTTTTCTCGTCACTAACAGCGCAACTAAAGAACCGATAACCATGGCTTGTGGAACATCCATCTTAAATGCCGGAATAATTGCCGTTGCACCTAAAATTAGAATTACAATAGGAAAGATCGGCATCAACGCGTATAGATGTTTTACCTTGAAAGATGCCTCGGCCTCAAAACCCTCGGCTTTATACCCTGTATGCTCTTTTCTGTAATAAGCAATCAACGTAATCAAAATTGTTGCTGTAAGCAAAGACGCAATATTAGCTTTAAAGTGAAATGCGATAACGTCCATAACGCCCACACCGGCAATCTTGGCTACAAACGGATTATGTGCCAAACCTGGATTCAACATGCTGCCATATGTACCGCATTTTACCGCTGCTCCCGCCATCGCCGGATGTACACCTGCCGACATCATCAACGGTACAAAAATCGCCCCTGCAGCCGCTGCCGTTCCCGCAGCACTTGGTAGTGCTACATTGACTGCGTAGGTAGCCAAAACCACACCCGGAATCAAAAGCGGTCGAACTTTGGAAAGACCGTTTGCCATAAGATTAATTAAATGTTTATCACATTCTGTATACTTCATTACCATTGCAAAACCCATAACGGAACAAACTGCTTGAATCAGCCCACTATTGGTCATTTCTTTTGCAAAAGCATTTAAAGAAACCATCGGCGTCCCCGCCACACAAGCCATAATAATACCAGAAGCTAATAATACCAATCGCGCATCATAACGCTTGATCAAAAAGTAAACTGTAATAATTACTACAATAACACCAACAGCAGTCATCATAAAAAAATTCTCTCCCTCTAAAAAATTTATAAAGACATTCATGTAACTTCTTATTTCAAATAAATCTTTCCCCCCTTCCTTTCTTGCTGAATTAAACTAAAAAGACGCTGTTTTTTCTTAAATAAGAAAACAGCGCCCTTGCTATTGACATAATTATATCATATGTTTAGACAAAAATCTACAACATCTGCAGACATTACTATTAGTCAGCCTCATATAGCCAAGGGGTGAATCCCTTTTCAATGGGACACGAGATAGGTTCGTGTCCACATAAAAAATCTAACCCTAATCTTTCCATATTTAATTTTCATTTCAAAATATAAAGAGAATCTACCCATAATCTACTAACAAGGTAGATTATGAGTAGTTTGAAGGAAGCATTTATACTTTAAATTGGGCTATAATAGAGCGAAGTTCCTCAGACATTTTAGATAAAGCTTCACTAGAGGCAGCAATCTCTTCCATTGATGCAGACTGCTCTTGGGCTGAGGCAGAAACAGTCTGGGTATACCCTGTTGTCTCACCATTGATTCTGTCGATTTCTTTAATTGAGGAAACAATTTGCTCACTGCCACCTGCTACCTGCTGAATTGCAGCAGAAATATCTCGGATTTGATTGGAAACCTGTTCAATTAATTTCAATATCTCCCCGAAAGCCTTGCCTGCAATATGAACTACTTCTGAACCTCGCTTGACTTCATTCGTCCCCTCGGCCATTACGTTAACTGCTTTTTCAGTATCACCTTGAATTTCACCAATTAGTACTGCAATATGTTTTGCTGCGTCCTGAGATTGTTCAGCTAGTTTTCGAACTTCTTCCGCTACCACAGCGAACCCTCTGCCCTGTTCACCAGCACGTGCTGCCTCGATTGCAGCATTCAATGCAAGGAGATTTGTTTGACCAGCAATTCCAGCAATGGTATCCACAATTTGACCAATCTCTTTTGAACGATTGCCAAGTTTCTCGACTACCTGAGCTGAGTTCATTACTGTTTTCTCAATATTCTCCATCTGTTTCGTAGTATCTTCTATTGCCTTACCACCATCTTGAGCAGCAAGCGCAGTCTTTTCAGCAGTAGCTGCTACATTACCAGAGTGAGCAGCTACCTGTTGTATACTAGCAGACATCTTTTCAACAGCATCCTCTGCAACATCTACTGCTTGCATTTGAAACGTACTGCCTGAAGATACTTCCGTTATCGTTTCAGCTATTTGATTGGCAGCTACAGAAGATTGTTCTGCGCTTGCCGTAAGTTCCTCGGAAGATGCTGCTACCAGTTCTGCTGAAGTAGCAATTTGTTGAACCAAACTGCGTATTTTTTTTACCATAGTATCAAAATGGATCTCCATTGCATCTAATTCGTCTTTACCATCGGCACTCTGTGCTGCCGTCATACCTAGAGCAGCTACTTGTAAGGTTAAGTCACCTTCTGCCATTTTTTCAATTGCTTTATTCATTCTTATAATCGGCTTTGTTATATTCCTTGAAACCAGAATACCAAAACCACAAGCAGCAATAAGAATCAAACCGATTGTAATAAAGGAGGCTCTTAGAAAGGGGGCCAATTTTACAAGAATTTCTTGTTCCGGTACATTGATCCCCAAGCTCCAATGAGTTCCAGGAATAGGAGCGAAAGCAATGTACTTCGTAATGCCCTCGTCTACGTAATTACCAGTTCCGGTTTCTGCATTTACCATTTTATTAATTACATTTTTAAGTTGATCATTTGCATTAGGATCCTTTAATATATTTGTCTTCATTATTTGGTCTTTATCAGGATGAATGATGGTTAAACCATCACCCTGAATTACGTAGGCATAACCACTTTGTGCAACCTTAATTTGATTAATACGTGAAATGAGAGCATCAATAGGCACTGTACCGCCAAGAGCCCCTATAATCTGGTTATTCTTTTTGATTGGCGCAACCACAGATACCACCAATTTACCATCAGCCTTAGAAATAATTGGATCGGTAGTTGTCGCTTTGCCAGTTGACATGACCTGTTTAAAATATTCACGATCAGCGATATTTGTTCTATCCCCTGATGTATGAATGGATTGCCCCTTTGCATCTACAAGCCAAAACCGTGAATAAATAGGATTTCGTTTGGTCTCTTCTTTTAAATAAGCAAGTGCCCCCTGCGTATCTCCGTTAACAACACTTTGATTCGTTGCCAATATGGAAACCTCAATTTCACGAGTATCTTTCCACGTCCCAATGTCTTCAGCATAGGCATTTGCTCGATGGACAAGATCCTCCTCAGCATCTGAAACCAATATACTTTTTGCATTGTAGAAATTACATACTCCTAGAATGCTTAATGTTACTAATAGCCCAATTACTAAAACAGCTGTAACCTTTACCTGAATACTTTTCTTCACCCATGTAAGCAAATTCATAAAAAAAATTCTCCCCCATCCATTTTTCACTTATCTTCAAAATTGCCAACTTACTATATTGAACCTACCTATCCCGCCATAAAAAATAGCACCCGCCCAAGGCAAGTGCTAATTAACTCATCACGATTCACTTAATTTATGATTCACTAGCAACCTGGCAATCATAGACAACTCGTCTTTAGACCCATAGCTTTGCGTCCCAACTTTTCAATTGGTTTGCCAAAATATTCTTTTCGATATTGTCTATTCTACACCCTATAACCTGTTTCGTCAATGAACGTAGAAATGCAGCGTATAGGGACACAAGACAGGTTCCTTGTCCCTATGAAAAATGATAACTTGAAATTGTAACATATTTTATCGTTATGTCAATAAGAGAAGCTACCCATCTAATCAGTATCTTGAAAAACTAACCGTTTATTTCAATTTCTAGCGTTTTCTTCGTTCCATCAGAACGTCATAAAACATTTTCTTTTCCGTAAGCTTTTTCTGTATAACAGCTTTTTCTTCCCCAGCAGCAGTTTGCAACTCTTCTTCCAAACTGGTAATTTCTTTGCGCAACTCCATTTCCGGCGGCAACGAGCCTGAATTCTGCATAACCAAAAATGCTCCACGCTGTTCCGGAGGAACAAACGTGAGATCAGTAAGTTGCAAAGGTTTGCCCTGGCCGGGTAAATCGTTGAATGCTCCCTGTTTCATTGCCCTTTTAATATTTTGCTCTATAATCTTGTTAATTCCGTCATTCACTTTCCACCAGTCCCTTCCTTTTGATATTTAATCCGATCTTTATATCATCATAACTAGGTATAGATTAGTTACCCTCTGTGCTGGCAATAATGATTGATTTACCACTACTTGACTTGCTAAAACACTGAGATAAATCTACCTTTATTGTTAAACGTCTCCTCAATGGCCATATCAATATTTTTCATGCTTAATATGATTGGAGTTGAACATTTCTATTGCCTGAACAGGCTGAGCGGAGCTTTTTGTTGCTATATAATCGACATTTATCCAGTCATTCCCCCTACTACTCGGTAGGCCCTAGGGAGTTGTTGCCTAGCCGAAGTTCGCCATCAATTCAGCTCGGAGCCAACAAAACATTTGCATGTTAGTATATCAGTCCTCTTTCAATGGACGTCCCCCATACTTACGAATATGTCGCCACGAACGATAAACCGGATGATTTGGCTCTTGCACAAGAGCAGCTCTAGCTAAAAATCCCGCTTATACTGGGAACTGATACATATTGACTACTGCACATCTAATTAGATTGGGAACTAATGACAACAACCTTAAACTTGTTGGTCAAATAAACCCCAGTAACAACCATAGCTCCCCCCAATAATATGAAAGCGGTAACAGTTTCGTTCAGTAGCCATATACCGGCTAGATATATACAATGATGATATTCTTCTTGGCAGCCATCTCTATTATTTTATTTACTGTTGCAATCAATCTTTCAGATTCTTTGTAGGGGTAGGGAGGTTTATAAACAGCTCCCGGCAGGATACAACGCTGGCTGAACGGAGCGGATGAAGAGAGTATAGTTTACTATCCCTACCGGAAATATTCGGCCACTTTCTTTTGCGTCAACCGTAAATTCCATTCGGGAAATAGACGGTCAAACCACCAGAATAGTTTATTGCGACTCGGTATAGCAATAATTACCTCGTTTCTGGCGAACGGCATCCAGCACTTTTTGCGCAAAAATATCCGGCGGCATTTGCTTCGAGAGTAAAGCTTTCCCAGAATATCTCAGGCTTCTTCCTCCTTACTTACATTTATTAGCAAGAATGACCCCACCTACTCGGGAGTTGCTGCCAGAAAGGTGGCGAGATTTTTTATAAGAAGGCGAATCTTCTTTCTGGAGCCGGCAGAATAAACACATGCCTCTCATGTTTATCGAATATTATTGTCGGAATCTAAAAATATCTTCCTCCTCATGCCATTAACTTAACTAGTTTGCAATATCATATGAAAATTACAACTTGCTCTTTTCTTTGTGCAGCCTTAGGTACCTCGCCTTTTCTATAGCCCAGCGCCACTGAATAGAAAGGTCTGAATCCTTCAGGAACTTTCAAAAGCTGCTTATAATGCGCACTTTCCTCACCATCAAAGATAAAAAGGCCAAAATTAATCCAGCAAGCACCTAAGCCAAGGGCTTCCGCTGCAAGCAACATGTTTTGGGTTGCTGCGGCACAATCTGCTAGCGAGCACTGAGTTTGTTCATCGCCCGCAACAATCACTACTGTCGGAGCTCCATAAAATGCATTAAACTCTTTGGTATTGGCTAGATTTCTGAAGAATCCTAATTCGTGATTCTTGGCGACTTGCTTGGAGGCGCTACTTAGTGCTTCAAGCAGTTCTTTGTTCTGGACAACAATAAAATGCCAGGGCTGGTTGCCGATTCCGTTTGGTGCATATTGTCCGGCTTCCAGTATAGCTTGTAAATCTTCCTCCTTGATTTGCTGCTCGGTAAAGCTTCTTATGCTTCTCCGGCTCTTAATTATTTTTAATATCTCATTCATCCTTATCCTCTTCCTCCATTTCGAATTTCACCCATTTTGTTTTTCAGTATGCATGAGTGTTTCCCTGCTATTAATGACTGTGGAAAGCTAAGAAAATCGCTTAATCCAATAAACGGTTTAGCTTATTCAGAAGTAACAATGATTGCTTCATTCCTGGCAATTGCGTCTAACACTTTGACAGCAAAAACCTCCGATGGCCCTGATTTAGCCGGTTCTATTGTTTTTTTCGCGTTTAATTGCTGTGGCGAAAATTTCATAATTCTTCTACTATATTTCGTATCCTGATCTACAGCGGAAGTCCCAATAAAATCCGGGCAGAGAGCCTTATGCGGATTCCTGCCGAAGCAGCTTCTAACCTCATTGCATTTGAAAATCCGATAATGGCATGCCTTGTAATAGCGTAACTCTTATTTTCTGATACAGGGAATACGTCAATGATTGGGGCAATGTTGACAATATGTCCGAATCCTTGAACCAGCATAACCTGATACGCTGCCCGGACCCCATATATGATGCCACGAAGATTTCTCTCTATCATTGTATCCCAATCTTCAATTTTCCGGCCAAAAGCCGTACTGCACAAACCAGTACCCGCGTAATTGAACATATAGTCTAATCGGCCAGTTCGTCTGATCGTTGCATAAATCAAAGCTTCGACATTCCAAGAATCAGTAACATCAATTTCTGCCGCAGTTGCGGTTCCTCCCGCAGCCTGGATTTCAGTTGCGACTTGTTTCACTCCATCTATTGGGTAATCAGCGAGAACGATTTCACACCCCCTTCTTGCCAATTCCTGATCAAGTGATGCTCCGGTTGCTGATCCTCCACCGGTAATAATTGCGACAGCACCGTCAAAACTACGAATTCGGCTTAGTGTCATTTCAGGCATCCGCCTTTATAACAGTATTCATCATAATCAACAACCACCTCTTCCGAAATGCTTCAATTAATGATTATAGTATTGATTACACGGATTATTGAGTAACAAGTTCGTTGTTGCACTTAGTGGTGACATGCTCCGCAATCGCTCAACGATCTGGGACAATATTTCTAAACAATATTCAACATCCGCTTCTGTATTGCCGCATCCTAACGATAGGCGAAGAGAGCCTTGTGCTGTTTCATGTGAAAGGCCCATCGCCAGCAATACATGAGAAGGATCAAGCGAGCCGGATGCACATGCCGATCCAGTAGAAGCCGCTATCCCTTTTAAATCAAGATTTAAAAGCAGCGATTCTCCTTCAATATACGAAAAGCAAAAATTAACATTACCAGGTAAGCGCCTTTCATCATGACCATTTAATTTACTGTCCGGGATTTTGTCCTGAATTCCCTTAATAAGTTTATCGCGCAATGTCGTAACATAAGCAATTCTCCCAACCATTTCACGTCTGGCTATTTCAGCCGCTTTTCCTAAACCAACGATACCAGACACATTTTCAGTGCCAGCTCTTAATTTATGTTCTTGAGAACCACCATCTTGTAATGCTCCGATTTTTATACCCTTGCGTATATAAACAGCCCCAACACCTTTAGGCCCATATAATTTATGCCCGGATAAACTGAGCAAATCTATATGATATTCATTCACATCAATAGGACAACTACCTACAGCCTGTACGGCATCAGTATGAAAATATATATCTTTTTCCTTCGCAAGTTGGCCTATTTCTTTTATGGGTTGAATCGTACCAACTTCATTGTTGGCAAACATTACGCTAATTAGTATGGTCTTGTCAGTAATCGCATTTTTTACATCCTCTATTCGAACCATTGCATTTTCATCTACAGGTAGATATGTAACAAGGAAACCTTGCTTTTCTAGCTCTTCACAGGAACGTAGTACTGCGTAATGCTCAATAGCCGTAGTGATAATATGATTACCTTTCTTACGATTAGCCAGAGCGACTCCCTTCAAGGCAAGATTATCCGATTCAGTGC
Source organism: Pelosinus baikalensis (assembly GCF_020819555.1). Classification (NCBI taxonomy): domain Bacteria; kingdom Bacillati; phylum Bacillota; class Negativicutes; order Selenomonadales; family Sporomusaceae; genus Pelosinus; species Pelosinus baikalensis. The sequence goes on along the minus strand of NZ_JAJHJB010000024.1, from coordinate 26,716 downwards.
CACCACTGGTAAAAAAGATCTCACTCTTATCAGCTCCCAGTAAAGAAGCCACACTTTCTCTGGCTTCTTCCACTGCCTTACGAGCTTCACGGCCAAAAGAATGAATACTGTTGGGGTTACCATATTTCTGTGCTGTATACTCTAACACTATTTTTGCCACTTCACTATCAATCGGCGTAGTAGCTGCATGATCAAAATAAATTTTTTCCATCTTCACTCATCTCCTTTGTAATTTTTAACTTAACCTTTTAATGGTTAAGGACTGTCATAGAAATCACAGTCACATAAATTCCACCCTATACCACTCTTTTTGACTATGTTTGAGAGTTTATATATAATATACTCAAACGAATTCCATATGTATAATACAAAAAAAGTCTTTATATCATATGAGAATAAATATGAAGTTCGGTAAGAGGAGGTTTTTTTTGATGGATATTAGAAAACTTCAATATTTCCTTGCAGTCGCAGAAGAAGGGCAAATCACTAGGGCTGCCAAAAACTTACACATGGCTCAACCACCGCTTAGCCAGCAACTTAAACTGTTTGAAACCGAACTGGGAGTTCAGTTAATTGAAAGAGGCGGCAGCCGTAAAATCAGGCTAACTGGTGCAGGACACGTATTGCGTAGCCGCGCAGAGCAAATACTGGGATTGATTGATCAAACTGAAAAAGAAGTAAAAGATGTAGCAGATGGCTTGCAGGGAACCTTAGCTGTAGGATTAGCCATGCCATGGGGTTGTACCTTAGGCTCCACCTTTTTGTTGGAGCAAATACTTAAATTCCACGATTGTTATCCGGAAGTCAACTTTCAATTATGGGAAGACGATTTCTACAAAATCGAGGAATTATTAATAAGAGGGGTAATAGAAATCGGTATTACGAGAAGTCCTACTGATTTAGAAACATATTCCGCAATCACTTTGCCTAATGAACCGATTGCAGCCGTTTTTGCTCCGAAATGGAACGCTAATGATGCATCAATAGATTCTGTACGTTTAGCAGATCTCGCTGATAAGCCACTTATCGTACACCGTAAATATGAGGCGAAACTCTTGGAATATTATCGACAGCTCGGTCTAAAACCAAGAATCCTTTGTACACTTGATGATATTAGGTCGATGCTGTCATGGGCGGATGTCGGACTTGGCGTGGCAATTGTACAAAAATCCGCTGCAAGCCTGATAACTTGTAGCAATTTAATATTTAAGGATATTGTCGAACCACCACTACGAACAACGACTGTTGCGAGCGTCTGGCTGAAAAACCGATATCTATCGGCTGCCGCCCGGCATTTTATCGATATGTTTGCTGAGAGGCACAATAACGATTGTAAAGTATGAACCCCCTGCACCTCATTGGTGCAGGGGGTTCATACTTATATCCTCATGTAGAATCTACATTCTTCACACCTACACAAAAACTTGCCTAAATAGCCCGTCAGAAAATGAACTAGTACCTTACTCATCCAATATTCTCTATTTATTTTATAGGTTTTCCGATTGAAAATGCATTGCCAATATGCTTGCCCATACTGTAATAATTGTACTTTCCGGTAGAAAAAACGTATAAAAGTGGATTAATTTTTTCTAAATCGGGTATTCCATCATTACTTATTACTTCTTCATCAATCTTAAAATCAACAACTTCACCAATAAATTGTGTATGCGATCCTAATTCGATTCCATTTGTTCTGCATTATATTTTTTTCATATAAAATAAAGACTATTTCCGTATTATACATATGAAATTTGGATTGATATAATTAGAAACAACTCTGAGAGATAGCCAAAGATCACAATCGATAATAGGAGGGATATCCATTGATTTTCACACGTCGAAGAGAGAATTTTTTTTTTATTTTGAGTGCCCTGTTAATGGTGATAGCGATGGCTGGCTGTGGTAATCGGCAGGCGGTTCAGGCTCCTCAACCTGTCAAGGTTAAGGCCATGCAGGTAGTCCAGCAGGATACCCCGGTTACATACGAATTTGTCGGCCAGGTGATAGCAAAAAATGAAGTGCAAATTCGCGCAAAAGTGTCCGGTAATATTGTAGAAAAAATGGTAACCGGTGGAGATAAGATTACTCAGGGACAGCCATTATTTCAAATTGACCGTCGTCAGTATGAAGCAGCTTTACTTACGAACCAAGCTCAGCTGGCACAGTCAGAGGCAACACTAAGTAATGCCCAGATGGATACTATGCGATATCAAAAGCTTGCTGCTCAACAAGCAATCCCCATGCAGACACTCGATACTGCATTATCATCGGAACGGCAAAATGCCGCTCAGGTAAATGCTAATCGTGCGCGAGTGCAACTGGCAGAAGCCGATCTACAAGATACGTTAATTGTATCCCCTTTCGGCGGCCGCATTGATGTAAACGACCTTAGCGTTGGCAGTTTTGTTCAGGCTGGCCAGACGGTAATCGCTACCCTATCCTCAGTAGACCCCATCTTCATCCAATTTAGCATGAGTGAAAATGAGTATCTGCGATTTACCCAAGTTGGGCGTGGTGCTTCGCCAAAAGAATGGGGAAACAATCTAAAGCTGATTCTTAGCGATGGTTCACAGTTTCCGCTTACAGGACATATTGAACAGGTGGATCGCGGCATGGCGCAAGACACAGCGACACTCACGATGAAAGCGGCTTTTGATAATCCTCAAGAAATGCTTATGCCTGGCATGTTCGCCCGTGTCGTGGCACAGAGTGAAGTTCGTCAGGGGGCTTTGTTAATCCCACAACGAGCTGTGCAGCAACTACTAGGCAATACTTTTGTTACCATTGTTGGAGCGGACGATAAGGCTGAACCGCGACCAGTAAAATTGGGACCACGTATTGGCAACTTGTGGGTGATAGAGGAAGGATTAACAACAGCCGATCGTGTAATAGTAGAAGGTTTTGCTAAGACCCCGCCAGGAACACTCCTCAGTATAGAAATGATAGACCAAAATGAACTGCAAAGTGCAGCTAAGAATTAGGAGGGCGTTCTGTGTCTAATTTTTTTATCAAGCATCCGATTTTTGCCATAGTATTGTCAGTGATTATTACACTGGTCGGTTTGATTTCCGCTTTCAATGTACCGATTGACCGGTATCCCCAGATTACTCCGCCACACGTTAGCGTCGACACCAACTATCGCGGGGCTAATTCCAAGGTGTTGGAGAAAACAGTTGCCCAGGTCCTCGAGCAGCAGATTAATGGTATCGAAAATATGTCATCTATGTTATCAACTAGTGCTGATTCGGGTTCTTATCAACTGGATATCCAGTTTGAATTAGGGAAAGACGCGGATTTAGCGGTTGTGCAAACACAAAACCGAGTGGCACAAGCGAATCCATCTCTACCTCAATCGGTTTTGCAGGCTGGTATCACCGCCCGCAAAGTATCGTCGGATTTTGCTCTAATTTTTGCGTTATGGTCGCCTAATGGAACCTATGACAGTACCTTTATGAAAAACTACGGTGATATTAATATCATTGAAGACCTGAAACGTGTTAAAGGCGTGGGCAACATCAGCGAATATGGTGCCGATTTCGGCATGCGGATCTGGCTTAAGCCTGATAAAATGGCCAGGTTAGGCATTACCACTGGCGACATTTCCAAGGCTATCAACGAGCAAAATCTCCAAGCACCAGCCGGAACCATCGGCCAGCGGCCATCACTTAACCAGGAATTTCAATATACCGCCACCGTTCAAGGCCGTTTAGCCGAGCCGGGGGAATTCGCCAAGATTATCATCCGTTCAAAACCGGATGGGTCATTTATCCGACTCGGCGATGTAGCCAAGGTCGAAATCGGCGGCAGAAACTATGGCTTTTCCTGTGACATTAACGACCATCCCGCAATCTTTTTCATGATTCAGCCAACCACTGATGCCAATCTATTGGAAACAGTGAGCAATTGTAAAAAAGTCATTGAGGATGCTACCAAACGGTTTCCCCCTGACATGGATTCCAATGTATTTATCGATACGGCTAAATTTGTCCGGGAATCTCTGAAAGAAGTGGCACAAACTTTTGTTCTGGCTTTATTACTGGTGTTGCTGGTAGTATTCGTGTTTTTGCAAAGCGTACGGGCCACTTTAATTCCCATGCTGGCCATCCCGGTTTCACTGATCGGAACCTTCAGCGCATTTTTGGCATTGGGTTTTTCCATCAATACCTTGACTATGTTTGCCATGGTGTTGACTATCGGCCTAGTGGTAGACGACGCCATCGTCGTCATTGAAGCGGTCGAACATCATATGCGTTATAACGGACTTAGTCCGCATGATGCCGCTATACGGGCGATGAGTGAGGTTTCGGGCCCAGTTGTAGCCATTGCTTTTGTACTGGCGTCGATCTTTATTCCGGTGGCCTTTTTAGGCGGGATGGTAGGCGTATTATACAAGCAATTTGCATTGACTATCGCCATCTCGATGGGGTTATCAGCCGTAGTGGCCTTATCGCTGACGCCGGCGCTTTGCTCGCTATTGCTTACTCCTTATAATCCTAGAGCGCATACGGGATTGATTGCCAAGTTTTTCGCCAAATTCAACAACTGGTTTGAAAGTATGGTAGACCGATACGATAAGGGCTTGGTCAGGGTGATTCAGCGCTCGTCTCTGTCTATCACACTACTCGTGGTCGTGTTGATTGCGAGTGTCGGATTATTCCGGGCCGTACCGACTTCTTTTGTTCCACCGGAGGATCAAGGCTTTTATCTTAACTCCGTGAATCTACCGGAAGCGGCTAGTCTGGATCGTACGCAGGAAACGAGTAAGAAGATCGGCCAACTGCTCAGCTCGCAACCCGGCGTACAGGATATTGCCATCGTTACCGGCCTCGATCCTCTAACTAGAGCGAATAAACCGAACAGCGCCAATATATTTGTCGGCCTTACCCACTGGGACGAAAGAACAACTCCCGAACTACAGATTGACCAAGAAATTCGTCAGACATTAGCACTCACTCGCTCATTACCGGAAGCGACAGTGCTCGCCTTCAATTATCCGCCCCTGCCTGGCGTCGGGACGATGGGTGGATTTACATTGATGTTGGAAAGCCGGGGCAGCAACTCCGACGAAGAACTGGACTGCATTTCCAAAGAGTTTATTGCCGTTGCCCGCAAACGTCCGGAAATTGGAACCGTTTATTCTAATTTTCGAGTGGATACTCCCGGTTACCGCTTCGAGGTTGATCGGGAAAAAATAAAAGCGCTGGACATTCCAGTGGATGATGTATTTAATGCTCTACAAGTTTTCTTAGGCGGCTTGGAAGTCAACGATTTCAATATTTTTGATCGAACCTACAAAGTGGTAATCCAGGCTGAAAACCAGTTCCGAAATGATGTAGACTCCAGCCGCTTCTTCTTTGTACGCACCACAACCGGAAAAATGGTACCGCTAAATACCCTGGTAAAACCGGTACCAGTTAGCGGTCCATTCCTGATTCAGCGGTTCAACGGTTACCGGGCCATTAAGATTGGCGGCACTCCTGCCCCCGGCTACAGTTCAGGGCAGGCATTGACCGCTTTGGAAGAAGTAGCCGCTCAGACATTACCGGGCAGTTTTAGTTACGAATGGGCCGATCAAAGCCGCGAAGAAAAAATATCAGGTGGCCGTGCGCCTATCGTATTTGGCCTGGCATTAATGTTTATGTTCTTATGTTTGGCGGCTCTTTACGAAAGTTGGAGCGTTCCATTTGCGGTTATTCTCTGTATACCCACTGGTATTTTCGGTGCTTTTTTATTCCAGTATCTACGACATTTAGAAAATAACGTTTACATGCAAATTGGCTTGGTAATGTTGCTGGGGTTGATGGCCAAAAATGCTATATTAATCATAGAATTTGCCAAAGTCAGAGTGGATAAAGGCATGGACCCGGTGCAGGCGGCTATCGAAGCGGCTACCATTCGTTTACGGCCGATTCTGATGACTTCACTAGCGTTTATCATCGGCTGTATTCCATTGGCCATCGCCAGCGGAGCCGGCGCGGGTGCACGAAAAGCCATGGGAACGGCAGTCGTTGGCGGTATGCTCACAGCCACGTTTTTGGGAGTATTTTTAATCCCGGTACTTTTTGTTGTTATTGAAAAAATAACAGTCAAATTTATATTCCGTCAGTGGATAAAGAAACTACCGTTCTCACATCCACACGAAGATTTGCCTAAATAGCAAAACTGATTCAGCTGTTCAAAGTGAAGTCAATATAGCAAGAAGTAAAAAACACTTGATGGCTTTCTTTACTAGTCATCTGCAACTCAAAAAGCGCTGGAAGCGTGCTTTTCGATTAAACAGTATAAAACTTTCGTGCGGTAATTAGTAATTCCACAAACTCCCGTAAGAGCTTCAATCATTCCGGATTTTCTTTATCCATATCATCCGGCAGGACATCAAGCACAGCATCCAGAGTAATCAATAACGCTTCCAGCTTCAATGATCATCCACTTCCTTCTGCCTATTGCACTTTAGGTCATCATTACGTAGCCCAGACCCTCGGATTGTCAGCTGTATGAGATCCACTTCTATTTACGTAAAGTATCGAAATTGTTAATAAATTAATTTTCAGCAGCTGTTGCAAGACGCGCATCAGCTTTCGGAGGTAATTTTACTAAAGATACAACTAAAGCGGTGAAGACTAATGTGCCGCCCATAAAGACGAATGCAGCATTATAACCAGACATGCCAACCAAATATCCAATGACAATTGGAGATAAGATACCACCGATACTACCACCTGCATTCATAACGCCGGTCGCCATACCTACATAACTACGTTTAACCGATTCCATCGGCATAGCCCATAAGGGACCAAACGCCATACCTACAAGAAATCCTGTGCAAACCAGAAGCCCCATAGCAATATTTTCTGTTGGGGCTGCAACCACACCATAAAGTACCGGCCCAGCTGCTAAATTCACAAGAATTGCCTACGTTTTACGGTGACCGCTAAACACCTTATCGGAAAGCCATCCGCCAAATGGTTGGGCAATACCCAATGCTAAGAATGGCAATCCAGAGAAGATACCCATTTTCACCAATTCAAAACCACGTGCTTTTACTAAATAACTGGGCAGCCAGGATAATAAACCAAAGAATGCACACATAAATCCGAAATAAGTAAGGGCTAATAAGCAAATATTCCGATTTTTCAACACACTCATGAGTCCCACACTAGTTTCATCTGACGTTGGTTGGGCTATTTCTACTTGTCCATTTTTAATATTTGGTAATAATCATAAATCGCTGAATTTACCAGCGCCCCCTTAGCATTTTTACGTATGGCTGTTGTTGCAACCATATAGAGTGAACGTTAACATGCCACAAACATAAAATAGACACTAGTCAATAATTTGACCAATGTCTATCCAAAGCGTTAAAGTTATCCCCAAGGATCACAACTATCAAATAGATGGTTGACATGTTTCCATTTCAATAGGAGGATATTCTGCTATCCATTTGATAAATTGCTCTCTATCACGCACTCCGCCACTAAGAACTGCCTTATACACATCTATCCCTCGGCACTTATTTTCTAGTGTCATTTGGGATTTTATCTCTAAAATTATCTGTCTAGTTTCATCAGTCAATGCCTGTTTCATTGCTTTAGCAAACCTCTCGGCCATTCCAGCATGAGGATGACTGAAAGGCACGAGCCAATTGTCAATATCCCACATGATACCCTGTTGATCTTGATAATCAATACGCCAATAAAACCCTGGATCAGAAGTTTCCATGAAGTTAAGGAATTGAATTTGTTTCACTCCTGGAATGACTGCCAATTCCCGTACCGTATCAAACCCTATGCGAACATCAGGTTCTTTCACATAAATTTCAAAATCCAGATTAGGAGTTGTCATTAGTCCAAAATTTGCCGAGCCGACCAAGATTGTATTCCCTACTAATTCCCATCGCCCCTTAATCTGAAGATCTTCAATTACCTTATTTGCCTGTTTCTGCAACTCCACAGCTTTTTCGATATAGTTCATGCATTGCTTACTCATTATTTACTCTCCTTTCCAAACGAGTCAGGTGGTTTTTTAACAAGACATGGGGGATGGTGGTTTCGGACAGGTTCCTTATCCCAATTAAAAACGATAGTTCTAAATTGTCTTTATTTTATCGGTATGTCAACTAAAAGAGAAGCTGCCCATAAATTTACTAACTAAGTTATTATGGGTAGCTTCTCTTTACAAAATGCTAAATCCTTCTATATTTTTACATTGTAAGCACAAGAATAAACAAAGCAGTTAGTGAATTAAGCCATATGTTTTTAAGCCCTCCAAAATTCCGGCTGCATAGTGAGCTTTAGAAAAATAAATACAAGTGCGTATGCTATCTAATTGCTGTTTGAAATCAGAACATGCATTGCCAACGACAATCCCTTGGAATCCATGGATAAACATAGAGTAGTCGTTACCACTATCACCACATACAAATATTTGTTTTTCAGCAACCCCAAAATTTGATTGTACAAACTGTAAAGCGGGACCTTTACCTGCTCCTTCAGGCAAAATATCAATCAGATGTCCCAATGAAGGAACGATTTCAATGGGAATTTGTAATTCGTGTTTTAGTTTATATATTTCTGATAAAACTTTGGGGAAATCAGCGCTTTCCGTTAAGTAAGAAAGTCGGAATTTGGGATGGATAGGTTGCGGTTTTAAATTTTTTATATTTGATAGTAGAGTACGTATTTCAGCTATTTTCCACTTAGACCCTATTTTGATTTCCCAGCCTGCATTGCGGATAAAATTGGGGGCTAGATGTATTTCTGTACCAACGTCTGAGATTAGGATATCAGGGATAAGTAAGGTCTCGGATTGGACAAGCTGCCAAGCCGAAGAAAAAGTTCGACCTGTAATATATATTAGTAGGATATTTGATCTTTGTTTTTCGATAATCTGATTTAAATTCTTCAAAGATTGTTTACAACCAATCAGAGTACCATCAAGATCTGTTGCTAATACATACTTTGTCGAATGTTCAACACATCTTCTTGGCATGCTACCACCCCACGGTATATTTTTGTTAAATCTTTCGCTACTTGAAGCCAGGAAAATCGTTTGGCATGAGCAGCAGCATTTTTACTCATCCATTTATTTAAAGAATCATTGATGAGCAGTTCGTGAATTGCTTCAGCCAGCAATAATGGATTCTTAGGTTCTACCAATAGCCCTGTTTTCCCATGTAAAACATTATGAGCTAGCCCTCCTGTGTCAGAAGCAATAACTGGGGATCCGCAGGCCATGGCTTCAATTGCAACTAGCCCGAAAGATTCATAATAAGATGGTACAATTGTCGCTCTGGCTACAGACAAGTATTGGGCTAATTCTTCGTGTTTGAGAGGTCCTAGAAATTGAATATGATCTGCTAGAGAGTGTTGATTAATAAAATGTTGGTATTGTTTTTTTTCGACACTTATTGATGTTTCTGGTATGTTAAGAGGGTCACCCCCGCCGATCAAAAGACGTAAATTATTAATAGCTTGCGGATATTTTTTTCTTAACGCTACGATTGCCTGTAACAGAATTGCTAATCCTTTGTTTTCTTCGAAACGTCCTACAAACAATAATATTTTGTGATTATTGCTGTTATAGCCTATTGCAGCATTATGTTGAAGGGGACGAAAAATATCAGTATTTACTCCACATGGAACTATTTTTATTTTCTTGAGTTCGATTTGATAAAATTCATGCAATAGATTTTCTTCCGTTGATGTTGTAGCAATTATGCAATCAGCTTTTTGCAGTAGTTCTTTTTCGTATTCAATGCGAATTGCACTGATGTTGTTTTGAAGTTGTCCTACAGCGTTTTTTCTTACAATACCAAGCGAGTGAGAAGTATGAACAAGTGGCAAGCTATATTTATTTTTCAGATATCTACCTACAGTACCCGATAGCCAATAATTACTATGAATTAAGGAGTATTGATATGGACTCTGCATGAATGCTGTAATATCTTTAATAAAATTAGGAAGCATGGTATAGAGTAGCTGCTTTGGCTGAAATCCTTTTTGTCCAGCCTCAAGGCGGATAACCCGTGACTTTTTACCAATCAACTGTATTTGTGGAGCGGCAGGATCTGACCAGTGAGTAAATACATCTGCCACAAGACCAAGCGATTCTAATGAGGATACCACTTCTTTTACATACGTGTTTTGCCCGCCAGACTGGATTCCACCAAGTTTCTCTAACGGATCACCGTGGTAAGAAATGAACATAACTTTCTTTTTGTTCGTCATCATATATCCCTCCTAAAAAAATTCAGTCTCAAAACGGCTCTTTTTTTGAAGTTTATAATAATTTTTACAAGTATTTATTATTGTGAAATCGTTATGGAATTTTTTAACTAACAACCTCATTTTAAAACAAAGTTTTTAGTTTGTCAAATTTAGCATTTCATTTGATTAACAGAATAAGGGATAGGCTGAGGTGGATTACTGGCAAAAGAAAGTGTGCCAGGCAGTAGCTTGCCGTGGGCGCACGGGACGGTTTGTACAGGGTTCAATCGGAAGTTTTGGGCGAAAAAAGGCTCAACAAGTAGTAAAATACTGCAAGTTGAGCCTTGAAACTATCTGCGTGCAAAATTTTTGTTTGCCCCGAAAAGGAAATAGCGGTGAACAACCTGTCCCTGTGCCCATTATTTCCTTAGAGTTAAAGTTACTTTGAATAAGTCTCCATCAATTACTACATCGCTACTTCCTTTTTGCAAAGCCATGAAGCTTCTAACAATGGCAAGACCTAGACCTGACCCTTCTCCACTGCGTGATTCATCACCGCGCTTAAATCTCTCAAATATTTCTTCTGATGTAAAATGCATAATATAATTGGCTATGTTTTTCATGGTTATATTGACTTTGTCGTTTACGACTTCTACATCAACAAATACGCGGGTACCAGACATGCTATATTTGATCGCATTATTGTACAGGTTAGACAGCACTCGCCACATTTTAGCTCCATCAGCTAAAACCATAATCTTATCCGGAGGAAGATTAAGTATTGTATCAAGACGTGCTTTCTTAAAATCTTCCTCATATTCAGCAAGGGATTGTGTGATTAGATCATTTAGGCATAGCTCTTCCAACTGTAGGGATATTGACCCACTTTGTGCCTTGGAAACTTCAAAGAGATCATCAACCAACTGCTTTAAGCGCACTGATTTTCTTTGCAAAATTTCTACATATTCTTTTACCTGTTCTGCATCAATGTTTTCCTGTGATAACAAATCAGAATAGGTAATAATGGACGTAAGCGGAGTTTTTAAATCATGGGAAACATTCGTGATAAGCTCCACCTTCATATGTTCGGCTTTCATTTCCCTATCGACTGCCGCCTTCACGCCATCAGCAATATTATTTATATCTTCCGCAATTGTATCAATGGTATCAAAACCACAAGCAGGAATCTTGTGATTAAAATCCCCCTGCTTTATCTTTTTAATCCCCTCTGCCAAGGTAATAAAGGCTGATACCCGTTTTTGAAATACGTTAACAATACTAATTAGCAGTAGTGCAAATAAGACTAGGGCAACAGGCAACCCAATAATAACATGCATACCAGCAGCTAAGATAACAAATAACAATCCAATCATTCCAAGTAATACTGTGTAGAGTAGTAAAAACCCTATTGCTTTTTTTGCAAAAACCTGGTTATTTGTTGGCAAATCTAATGTTGTATCTATCATCTTATTGATGGCTGCTTTTATCGATTTAAAAACCTTGTACATCAAAGTATGCTTAACGACTCCGCCGCTTTTTACTCGTTTGGCAAACATCATCGCATAGGCTGCTATGCTGAAATAGGCGATAACCAGAATCAATAAAGAAAGAAGATTAACTAATTGGAGATTCTGCATTTTTATTTCCAGAATAGTTGCAATAAAACAAGAAAACATTGCAATAGCTCCGGTTATCAGTAAACCAATGTCCAAATACACTTTGTCAAAAAAGTTAAATTGCAATTCTCCGCTGTTTGGGGTTCTTCCTGCAGAATACATCAGCCATGCAATAGAAAGGAATATCATTCCTACGCCGCTAAGCAGCATATAGGCACCTATTAGACCATTTTTATGCCTTACATCATATTGCGTCACTTGTTTCGTAAACGCATCTTCAGAAAAACCAATATATAAGATACCATCGTTAACATCACTGCTTTTCGTATAATAGGGCAACGTTTTATAAAACTCCATATCTTTCCCAGATACAGTACTGTTAGGTACTACTGTATAATACAGGCCTTCATACTCTTCAAGATAACGTTTCGCTTTATTATATTCGATTAATTCTTCGGCAATCAGCTCATCTTTGGCACCTGCTATTTTCTTGTCGTAATCCTGTTTTGCATTAGCAATTTTTTCATCACGTTCTGCTGTCACTCTCTGAAGCTCATTAGGGTTATCTTGGTCATTCAACGCGACTAACTCTTTATATTCTTCCGTTATATTAAGAATCGCATGATTTCTTTCATTTTTAATATCCTCTATTTTATTCTTTAATTTGTCATCATTAATTACAGCGCCTGTTTTAATATTTTCCGCGCTTTTCAATTGTGTCTGCCGCAAAATATTGGTACTAATATCCCTTATTTCTTCTTCAAGAATTTTGCTCTTTTTATAATCACTATGCAATCCATAGGAAAAATCCGGATATCTTATCGCACCATAGAAACTAAGTACAACTCCACTAATGCCGATAAGGATTGCAAGCAGTTTAAACCAATTAGAAAACCTAATATTTTTCAATCTTGTAGCCAATTCCCCACACCACCTTTAAATATTTTGGTTCTTTAGGATTAATCTCAATTTTTTCACGAATTCGCCTGACATGAACTGCAACCGTGTTTTGACCGTTAATATTAAGTTCATCCCACACTCGTTCGTAAATTTCATCAATCGAAAAGATCCTGCCTAAATTCTGCATCAAAAGCCTAAGAATTTTAAATTCTATTGGCGTAAGCTTGATTTCTTCTCCATCCACGGTAACCAGCTTTAATTCTGTATCCAAAGAAAGAGAGGCTGTTGTAATCGTAGTACTGTTCGGCACAGCCGCTCCAAAGGTTGTATAGCGTCTCAGTTGGGATTTTACTCTGGCAATGAGTTCAAGAGGATTAAATGGCTTGGTAATATAATCATCCGCCCCCATGGTAAGACCTAATATTTTATCTGTATCTTCGCTTTTGGCTGACAACAGAATAATGGGGATATTTCTTTCCTCTCTTATTTTTAGCATGGCTTGAATGCCATCAAGTTTTGGCATCATAATATCCATGATAATGAGTTGAAAATCTGCATTTTCAAGGATTTCTAAAGCTTCCAAGCCATCATAGGCAAGCATTACAGACAAATCCGCCTGTTTTAAATATATCCCAATCGCACTAGCAATTTCCCGATCATCATCCACGACAAGAACATGATGTTTCTGTTCCATTACATTTTCCCCCTATATTAAATACAATTACATCCCGCTTTTCGATCACAAGTTAATTGTAGCAAATAAATTTTACAAAGAAGTACAACTAATTCTTACAAAATTCTTAAGATTTCAATACAATCAACAAGTGCAAGAAACCCTGCCGTACATCAACCCCCATAATTACCAAAGCTAACTCAGAACGTCTACTAAGCCCTTGACTCCTAAAATAATTTTACACTTTATAAAGAAATAAATCCTCAACAACACTTCATTAGTATTGTCGAGGATAATAAGTCAATAAACAGCCTGTGCCACGTTCACGCCGCCTCTATACCCGTCTCGGCCATCTGGATGGTAATCAGGTTGTCCTCCAGACTGATTCCGGGCTTCCTGTCTGCTCCCGGGACGACTCCTGCAGGTTTCGATACTTCAACAGCGGTTCATTTTTATTCGTCTATCGGATCATCCACTAATTATTATGTCAACTATTTTCGAGGATTTTCTTTTAGCATCAACTGATAATCTTCTAAAACTGTGGAATCATAATGCAGCAGTTCACGCAAAGCCAAGGCACAAGAGCCAATTACTCCAGAATGTACACCAAGATCTGAGATTTTGATCTGCACTGACTTCGCAACCTCAGGAAAAGAATGATTGTTTACCATATCTTTAATAGGATTAATGAAAGTTTCTGCCACTGCCCCTAATTTACCACCAATAAAAATTGCTTCTGGATTATACATATTAACGACATTGGCGATGGCCAAACCTACGTATTTCCCCACTTGTTGCAAGAGTTCCCATGAGTAAGACCCTTCACTCTTTGCCGATTTCAAAATATCTTCAATGCCAATTTTTCCATTCTGTTCCCAAACTATTTTTAGAGGATCTTGAGGGTTTATCATTGCTAATTCATCGTTTGCTTTGCGTAGTAATGCTGGAATGCCGCAGATGGCTTCTAAGCAACCTCGATTCCCACAATTACATAAAGGACCATTTTCCATCATGAAACTATGTCCAATCTCTCCAGCATGCCCTTGAGCACCTTGTATCACTCGATCAGCACTAATAACACCAGCACTAATTCCTTCACCAAGATTGACGTAGACTAGGTTTCTAAAGTTGATACCACCACCAAACCACCATTCCGCCAAGGCCGAAGATTTGGCGTTGCTTTCAATAAATATGGGCAATTTCATTTCATTTTTCAATGTTTCTTTCAAAGGAAACTGACGCCACTTAGGCCCTAAGTTGATGGAACGCTTCACGATCCCTTCTCTAGCACTTAAAAGTCCAGGGAAAGCAATCCCGATGCCCAAAAAATTCTTGTTTCGGTTTTCCTCACTATAAAGGACTTGCCCTAGGGCCTCTATCAATTGAGGAATGCCAATATCCGGTTCCGTCATATTAAGATCCAGGGTTATACTATGAATGGGAGCATTCTCCAAATCAGCGATCACAAGCACCGTTTCATGACTTGTGATCTCAACTCCAATGACATAACCAGCTTTAGCATTAAATTTAAGCTTCATGGGCTTACGTCCACCTTGGGAGGTTCCAAGCCCCACTTCCATGACAAATCCCATCTCTAGTAATTCTCGAATAATACCCGTTATGGCGGGTGGCGTTAAGCCTGTTAATTGAGCTAATTGCTGGCGAGATACCAATTCATTTTCTTTGATGATATTAAGAACAGTCATTCTATTTAGATTTTTAACATATTTACTATTACCAGGTTTTTTTACCATTTTATCACCTTACTTCCATTTAAGGAAAAAACTTTATTATGTTAATTAATTATCCGTTTGTTAACATTCTCTATAAAAAGCGGAATTCCTGCAGATTTTTTGGCTTCAAATTTTTCCTTGGAAGTGAAATGAATGAAAATGGCATCTCTTCTGATTTACCAGCAAAGATGCCATTTTTCTTAATTTGGTGTCTATTTTTTCTCTATTATTCTAATGGAAAACCAAAATATGTTTTTGCATTGTTAAAGGAAATGTCTTTCACAATTTCGCCAACCATGTCAAAATCAGCAGCTACTTCTCCATTTTCAATCCATGTCCCCAATAAATTACAGAGAATTCTTCTAAAATATTCATGACGTGTATAGGACAAGAAACTTCTAGAATCCGTAACCATGCCAACAAAACGACTTAATATGCCTAAATTGCTTAGAGAAATCATCTGTTCAATCATGCCTGTTTTATTGTCAATAAACCACCAAGCTGTACCAAATTGCATTTTCCCTGGGATACCCCCAGCTTGGAAATTACCAAGCATAGTTCCTAAAACCCCATTATCTTTTGGATTGAGGGTGTATAAAATAACTCTTGGCAGGCACCCTTCTATTTCTAAAGAATCTAATAATCTTGACAAACAAAAGGCTACTTGATGATCATGAATAGAGTCAAATCCAGTATCTGGGCCCATTTTTTTGAACATCTTCGTATTATTATTCCGTAGTGCCCCAATGTGAAGTTGCATCGCCCAACCTAAGTTTGCATACTTTCTTCCACAAAATTGTAATACAGCTGTCTTATAACGTTCTAGATCAGCATCGCCAATCACTTTCCCCTGCAAGGCGTCAGCAAATATTGCTTCTAAAACCTCTTGTGAACTTTCTAGATAAGGAACTTTTTCTAAAGCATGATCAGCTGCGCGGCAGCCCATTTCATGGAAGAATTCAATCCGCTTAGCAAGAGCTTGTAAAAATTCATTGTAATTAGTAATTGTTATTCCTGCCGCCAAACCAACTCTCTCGATCCATTGGGTAAAGCCAGAAGCATTTAATTCCATGCCTTTATCTGGACGGAAAGTAGGAAATACCTTAACTTTAATGCTAGCATCTTCGCGAATTTTTTGATGATATTCTAAAGAATCTCCTGGATCATCTGTTGTACAAACACACTTTACATTGGACTTTTCAATCATTCCCTGGGCATTATATTCATCAAGAGCTAATAGGGCATTGGCTTTTCCCCATATATCATGAGCAGTCTTGACTGTTAAAGGCTCATAAATTCCAAAATAGCGTTGAAGTTCTAGATGCGTCCAGTGATAAAGAGGATTACCAATACATTTTTCTAAGGTTTTCGCCCACGCCAAGAACTTTTCATAATCTGTTGCTCTGCCTGTAATGCTTTCTTCATCCGTACCGTCACTGCGCATGGCTCGCCATTTGTAATGATCGCCATACAACCAAACTTCAGTAATGTTTTTAAAGCGTTTATTCTCAAAAATATCTTTTGCATCTAAATGACAATGATAATCGATAATCGGCATCTCTTTTGCATATTCGTGATAAAGTTTGACTGCTGAATCATTTTCTAACAGAAAGTTTTCTCCCATAAATGGTTTCATAATAAAGGCTCCCTTCTTACTCTTTTATTTTTTATAGCGTAACGCCATTTTTAAAGATCGCGATATCACGGAATCCCATTTTTTCAGACTTTGTTAAAGATCCAGAGGCTACATCAATCACATGTTGCAATAATTTTTCCGCAGTATCTTTCATGGATTGACCCTCTAGTAATACACCCGCATCAAAATCCATCCAATTGGATTTGCGAGTAAAGATTTCACTATTGGTTGCAATTTTCATAGTTGGCACAGCAGTGCCAAGGGGCGTTCCCCTGCCAGTGGTAAATAAGATAATCTGACAACCAGAAGCTGCCAATGCGGTTGCAGCTACGATATCATTGCCCGGAGCACTAAGCAGAGTAAGACCTTTATTTTTTACCACATCACCGTATCCTAAAACATCAACAACTTGACTCCGACCGCCTTTTTGCGTACAACCTAGGGATTTTTCTTCCAGAGTGGTAATTCCGCCTTTTTTATTTCCTGGGGATGGATTTTCGTAAATGGGTTGGTTATGATCTTCATAGTATTTTTTAAAATAATTCACCAGATGAACAATTTTCCCAAAAACCTCTTCGTTGATGGCGCGATCCATCAAAATGGTTTCTGCACCAAACATTTCTGGAACTTCCGTTAAGACGCTTGTACCGCCGCTTGCCCCTAGTTTATCCGAGAATTCGCCAACGAGGGGATTGCCAGTAATACCAGAAAAACCATCGGAACCGCCACATTTCAAACCTACTACTAGTTCTGAAATGGGACAATCCACTCGTTGATCGTCTGCTGTCTGCTCAATCAATTCATAAATGGCTTTGATACCACTTTCCACTTCATCTTCTACATCTTGGGCAACTAAAAACTTCACTCGGCTAACATCATAAGGTCCTAACACTTTTTTAAATTCTTCGATATAGTTATTTTCACAGCCAAGCCCTAGGACTAATACGCCAGCGGCATTGGGATGATTCACTAAATCAGCCAAAATTCGTTGGGTGTTGGTATGATCTTCTCCTAATTGAGAACAGCCGTAAGGGTGAGTAAATTCATAAATGCCATCAATATGTTTTGCGGTTTGGAATTTTTCACTGGCACCACGCGCAATGAGCTGGGCTGTGCGATTCACACAACCAACAGTAGGAATAACCCATATTTCATTACGTACCCCAACCTTACCATTGGCTCTTTGGTAGCCTTTAAAGGTTTTTGGCAGAGACTCACTTTTACTTTCTTCGCCTACTGGACGATATTGGTACTCTAAAATATCTCCTAAATTGGTTTTCACATTATGAGAGTGAACCCAATCCCCCATCGCTACTTCTTGGATGGCGTGTCCAATGGGAAAACCATATTTAATAATATTCGCCCCTACTGGAATATTTTCTAAGGCAATCTTATGACCTTTGGGAATGGTAACGGCTGCAGTGACTGCTATACTGCCGACTAGATAGGTTTCACCCGCAGTAAGTTCTTCTATTGCAACGGCAACATTGTCATGAGTATTAATTCGATTTAATAACAAAATAACCCCTCCATATCAGAGCTTACCGCTCCCTTACTTCACTAACTCAGCAACTGTTTTTTGCATACCAAGGTTGGTAATTTTAAATAAAGATTTGCCAAGACACTCAATAAACCCATCAATTTCAGATAAATCTTTATCCCATAATTTTGTATTCTGCAACACTTGTTTCGCGACTTGCTCGGCCGA
This sequence comes from Pelosinus baikalensis, assembly GCF_020819555.1. Taxonomy (NCBI): domain Bacteria; kingdom Bacillati; phylum Bacillota; class Negativicutes; order Selenomonadales; family Sporomusaceae; genus Pelosinus; species Pelosinus baikalensis. Next base: position 8,245 of record NZ_JAJHJB010000024.1, on the reverse strand, counting down.
TTGTTGACTGCCATCAAAACTGGACCATGCTGCTGCAAAAAATTCTAAAGCCCATACATCATCTTTCATAATAAATTCATCTTTTTCTCTACGTGCTTGCATGCCATTGCCATCTACTTTTCCATCTTTATACACAGCAATCAAAGCTGCTAAGGAAAAAACTAATTTTTCTGGCAAGCTGCCATTTAATGTGTGATATTCAAGAATAGATGGTAAAACCCGGGCTTTAAATTTAGAGGCAGAATTTAACAATATGCTGAGTAAATAATGTTTGATATAAGGGTTCTTGAATCGTTCCACTACGGCACTAGCAAATTCCTCTAGCATACTTTTATCCAGATTAATAGAAGGTATAATTTCATCTTGGATAATTTGTCGTACGTACTTACCCATCACTTCATGATCCATCATTTCACCAACTGTATCTAAACCATACAAAAATGCTGCTGGTACAGATGCAGTATGAGCACCATTTAAAATCCTTACTTTCCGAGTTCGATAAGGGGTCATATCTTCCGTCCATATAACATTAAGACCAATTTTGTGGAAGGGTAATCTCTCTGACAATTCTTTGGGTCCTTCAATAACCCACAAGTGGAATAACTCTCCTGTATTTACTAGAGAATCGTCATAACCTAAAGAGTCAATGATCGTTTTGATTTCATCTCTTGGATAGCCAGTTACCACCCGATCCACCAACGTATTTAAGAAGTGATTATTTTCAGCTACCCAACGGGAAAAATCTTGGGGTAACTTCCAAAGCTCTGCATATTGTAATACAGCTTTCTTCAAATTATCGCCATTTCGATCAATTAATTCACAAGGTAAAATGACCATCCCTTTACTTGCATCTGCCTTAAAGTATTGGAAACGATGATATAAATAAGACGTTAATTTTCCAGGATAGGAAGTAGGTGGCTCATTTTCAAACTTATCTGTTGGATCAAAGGTAATGCCAGCTTCAGTCGTATTGGAAATTACATATTCAATTAATGGATCTTCTGCACATTTTAAATAAGCATCCCACTGGGTATAAGGGTTTAAACAACGACTAATGGAACTGATAACTTCCTTTTCTTCCACTGGCTGTCCGTCGCGTAATCCACGTAGTAAAAGAGTATATAAACCGTCCTGTTCATTGACCATATCAGCAAGTCCTTCTTTAATGGGTTGCGCCACTACGACACGACCATTAAACAAATTTTGTTGATTTAATAAATGAATCATCCAATCGGCAAAAGCTCTTAGAAAATTCCCTTCACCAAACTGTATTACACGTTCAGGCAAATCTCCTGGATATTTTTGTACTTTTAAGTCATTTGGAAATGAAAAATTACCATTTACTAATAAACTATTTAATTTTTTCACCCTTAACTCCCCCTAAAATATATTTTTTATAAACCGCGAGCAACACGTACTTTTCCAATAAATTGTTTCGCAATCTCTTCAATAGACTGATAATCACCAGTTTTAGCACCCGCTGTCAAATTTCCACCGACGCCAACAGCAACGCAACCGGCTTTAATCCATTCTCCCACATTCTCTAAATTCACGCCGCCAGTTGGCATGAGTGGTGCTTGCGGAATTGGTCCTTTAATGGCTTTAATAAAAGATGGTCCAAAGGCATCACCTGGGAATATTTTTACGATATCAGCACCCGCTTCCATGGCGGCAATAACTTCAGCAATGGTCATAGCTCCAGGCATGACAGGAACTTGGTAACGATTGCATAACTTAACTGTCTCCAGGTTTAGTGATGGACTAACAATATATTGAGCACCTGCTAAAATGGCAATTCTAGCTGTTTCAGGATCAAGGACTGTTCCTGCCCCAATAATCATTTCTTCTGGTGAATATGCTTTCCGCAAATCCGCAATCACTTGGGCTGCCTCTGGAATGGTAAAGGTAATTTCAATGGCAGCAATACCGCCTTTCATACATGCCTCAGTGATCTTAATGGCCTGCTCGGAATTCTGTGCTCGAACTACAGCAACTACCCCTGACTGCATCAATTTTTGTAATACATTAATTCTAGGTATCAAACTAACCCCTCCTTAAATAATTTTTATTTCTATCGTGACGCCATGGCAAACTATTTAGCCAAATAAGCCTCTAGCTGCTCTCGCGTTGGGTATCCATCATAATCGCCTCTGACCATTACAGCCATAGAACCAATAGCATTGCCCCGTCTAACGGCTTCGCCCAAAGATAAACCTTCGCGCATGGCCGATAATAGGCCAACAGCAAAACCATCGCCAGCACCAACCGTATCAACGACCGTCTCCACTTTAAAACCTTTTTCGTAACCTTCTAATATAGACCCATCCCTTTCACGAATGGAATAATAAGCACCATCAGCACCATTTTTCATGATGACAAATTGACTGCCTTTCTCATGAAAAAACTTTGAAACCTGTTCCCAGTTAGTTGTTCCTACCAATAATTCAGCTTCGTGTAATCCTGGTAATATTAAATCCGACATTTCAGCAATTTCCAACAGTGTTTCCTTTGCTTCTTGAGCCGTCCAGAGTTTTAGGCGGATATTAGGATCAAAGGAAATCATAAGACCATGTTTTTTTGCCATCTTGATGGCGGTGAATAGGGCGTCTTTAGTACTAGGGCTAAGGGCTGGAAAGATCCCTGTTATATGAAGTATTTTTCCATTCTCAAAATAACGTTCTTGCAGCATCTCGAGTGTGAAATTGGCTGCAGCTGAATCTTTCCGATAATAATACACTTGGGGATCTCCCCCATCATTTCGTTCTTTCACAAGCATACCTGTAGAATGCACCAATGATACAGTTACAGCAGATGTATCGACACCTTCACCAGAAATGGTATTACATATATACGTGCCAAAAGGATCATTACCAATTGCACTTATCCATCCAGTCTGATGCCCTAATCTAGCTAAACCAATTGCAACATTAGATTCCGCCCCAGCGAGATGGCGGGAAAAATCTGAAACTAATTCCAGTGATTCTCCTTGCTTTGCAATAAACATAACCATACTTTCTCCAATAGTTATCACTTCTGGCATGATTTTCTCAAACACCTCCATTAAATCAACTTAATTAAATTAATTAATTAAGTTGATTTAATAATATCATATCCTAACTATTTATCAACCTCTTACTTATGATTTTATTGTTAAGCAGGTCTATTTTTTAATTCTTCTATCATTTCTCCATGTCTTTTATCACTTAAAGTATATAAAATCCCGATTACAAGCGCTGCGCAAGATATGGTCACTGCTGGATATAAAAGCAATAACCCCTTGATTCCGCCTAGAGCTTTTTCCGTCTGCTGTACATTTGGTACATAACCCACAATAGACAAACCAATACCAGAAGCGAAACCAGAAACGGATTGTGCTATTTTTCGTGCAAAATTAAAGAATGAATACGTGATCCCTTCCCTTCTTTCACCTGTTTTCCATTCACCATAATCAATGGAATCAGAAACAAAAGCCCAAGTAACGCCATTAGGAATACTGATCCCAATGAAAGCAATACTTGCCAAAATCGTAAACGTAACCAAATCGCCTGGAATTAAGAAGTTAATTAAGTCAGCAACAACACTAACACCAAAACCAATGAGAGCTGTATTTTTCTTGCCAAATCGTTTTGTTAATTTAGGAATTAAGGTAATCCCTAAGCAGGAACATCCGATTGTGATGAAACTAATGTAAGGCATCAAACTAATATCCCCAAGATTATATTGGCAATAGTAGATCATCATTGCAGATTTAATATTGTAAGCCGAAATTGTGAAGATTGTCATTAAAATGAGTGCCAATAAAGGTCGATTGGTAAAGACGGATCTAGCCATTGCTTTGATAGAGATTTTTTCACCTGAAGCAAGACTTTTACCAACAATGACTTCTTTACAATTTTTAAAACAGAAATAAAAGGCTGTAACACCGATAACTGAAGTAAGGGCAACTACTACTGGCCAGGCTACACGTGGATCTGAAAATTGTTTAATTAGAGGTACTACCATTACACTGGTAATGAGCAATGCTCCTAGGGAACCAGCTTGACGCCAAGATGCCAAGGATGCTCGATCATTAGGATCTTGTGTCATAGCAGCTCCTAATGCCCCATAAGGAACGTTTGTAAAGGAATATCCAACACCCCATGCCATGTAGGTGGCATAGCCAAAAATCATTTTTGCAGTGGGAGAAAGGTCGGGAGCCATAAAGACAAATATGGATAATATACCAAGAAAAATACTGCTGGTAAACATGATTTTTCTGAATTTCCCTGTTCGAGGATCAGCTTTTCGTGCATCAATAAAAGCACCAGCGATTGGATCCATAAACGCATCAAATATTTTAGTGAGCAAAAAGATGCTCCCAGCTACAGCTGCTGGAATACCAAAGACATCTGTGTAGAATTTGAGTAGATAAATCTGTCCCATATCAAACATAAAACCATTACCGAAATCACCTAAACCATAAGATACCTTTTCTTTCAAAGTTAATTTGCTCATCGAGATATGCTCCTCTTGTTGCTTCTTATTTTTTTACATTACTACAATCCATACAAAATTTCGATTATTCTGCATGCTCTTCTCCAACTAACTCCTCGCCTTTACTTTATATCACCACCTAACTAAATTTGCCCCATATTTCCCATACCTCACAAAATATTGATAATTCTATCTATTTTGTTTAGTAATCGTAGTATAATACATTTTTATAATTTTGTGAATATACTTATTTAAATTAATTAAATAACTTTTGAAAATATATTCTGATTTTTCTCACTCTCAGAGCTAGCAAATGCATCATTACGCTGAATTTTTCTTTTTTCATATTTTTTTATAAATGAGACGCCCCTCTATTGTGCAAGACGCGGGACGGTGTTAGTGTGTGGTGGCTTACTATCGCCCTCATTGATAAGGACAATTTTTTTCTCCATCGGGCAGTTTGAGGCTCCCTTACTGCTGAGCAGACTAGCTTTGCAGGAATTTTGTATTTTAATGGTAAATAGAGTAGAAATTATGAAATACTGTTTTTTAAAGAAAAACTTCTAATGTATGGCGTAAATGAGCTGACTTGGAAGAGCCGTTACTGTGATTTCTTTCATACTAGAAATTGCAGATTGGAGTACACAAGATTGGAAAAGCTAGGTAGTGAATGTACTCATAGATTTTCATTAAGGAGGAAAATTGTTTTGTATGATGTAATAGTGATAGGCGCTGGACCCGCAGGTTGCATGGCTGCTAAAAGATTAGCGAGAACCGGTTATAAGGTTCTATTGGTCGAAAAGATGCAGGTACCAAGGGAAAAGTCATGTTCAGGAATCTTGATAGAAAGATCCATTGATTTAGTAGAAAATGAATTTGGAAAAATACCTGATACTGTACTATGCAGTCCGAGCGTAACAAAGGGTATTATTATCTACAATGAAGAGAACCTATCCTTTAAATTCGAAAGTAAAGGTCTTAACATATGGAGAAGCGCTTTTGATCATTGGTTAACTTTACAAGTTATAGATAACGGTGTTGAATTTAGACCATCGACGTTAGCACTTTCCTTGTGAAGAAAAAGAGAACTATGTGGCAGTCCATTTGAAAGGTGATACAAAATACTATGAAAACGCAAAGGCAGTCATTGTTTGTGATGGAGCCGGAAGCGTGATTAAAAAAAGTTTATTGAAGGTTTTAAGTAGAAATATCATAACGTATCAGACTTTCTGTAAAGGGACTATTGATCTCGATGATAAATTTTTTCATGCATTTTTACATTCCCAATTTTCAGAGCATGATGCATGGGTTAATGTTAAGGACGATTTTCTTATTTTTGGAGTGTGTGTGAAAGACGTAAATAAAATTGAAAGTTATTACGCGCAATTTCTCTCATTTCTTATATCTACTTACAATGCAAAAATACAGTCTTGCAGTAAAAAAGAACGTTGGATTATACCAGAGGTTGAAACGGATTGTCCCCTTGATCTAGGAAAGGGGAGAGTGTTGTTTGCGGGAGAATCGGCTAATTTTCTCAACCCAATGGGCGAAGGGGTTTCGAGTGCCTTGGTAAGTGGTTGTGCAGCGTCTGAAGCAATCAAGCAGATATATGTGCAGGGTAAGGATATCGATGGACAAGCTTTATTATCTGTTTATGAAAAAAATATTCTCCAGGAAAAAGAACGCATGATAAGACAGTGGGACCTCCTAGCTGGAATTTCTCCAAAATTCTCTCATTATAATCAAATGCATTTGTAGAAACAAGCCATCGGCTGGTGGCAAGCAAAACATTTAGATAGCAAAAATCGGTAAAAGAGCTTAGAGACAGGTTGACTTGTCCCTACTAGAAGCGCTACTTTATATTGTATATATATACCACGCTATACCAAGTGACAAAAGGGTGTTCCTGATTTGTCACCCTTTTGCTATTATACCTCGCGATATTCCTGTTGCTCGCTCAATTTTACAAAACGCGGGTACAGGGACTATTATTCTTTCTCGCTTTTTTACCCAGCTCTTTTCTTGCTTCGTTTGTAACCGTCTTTATAAACTCAGTCTTGCCGCGCGTATATGCTTCCCTGTCGCATTCGTATTTTTCTTTTAGCTGCTGTTTCAGTTTGATATATTCCTCTGCAATTTCAGGATGCAATATTAAATAATCACGAAAATACAGTTCGTCCCAATCGCCGCTATAACGTACATGAACATGATATGCTTGCCCCTTGAAACCATTCTGCGTATAGCCTTTCATAAACATCATATGTGGTGAAAAGTCATCAGATTGAGGGCTATAGTGATATCCCATGCTCTTAAATTGAGAAATTAAATTATTTGTATCAATATCATCACATACTTCAAGCAAAATATCTATCGTCGGTTTTGCGGAGATCCCGGGAATTGATGTACTGCCGTAATGCTGGATTCTCACTATATTGTATGTACCAACAGTTTGCTCAATTAATTCCTTCTCTGATAAGTATAAAGCTGCCCAGGCTGGATTAAATTTAGCTATAATGATGGGAAAAAGTTTTCCTAATTCTTCAGAACTCATTTCTTCCAGGCGCTTCGCCAACACCCATCCCCCCCAATTGCGACTGAAGGATATTCCCTTCTGTAAGACTTTTTTCGAAGACAGTAGTGACGTTTTAATGAATAGCAAAATTGGCATCACGCCGTCAACGTGGGCGTGGAAAATCACAGGCACGGTTCTTTCGAGTCACTCTCATCTTCTATCTAATGTACGACATACATAATAAGAAGATTTTCTTTGAATATCCGTTCAATTTATTCGTTGATAATCAAGCCAAATAGTTTTGAGAAGCCAACTGCTTGTTGTGGAGAAACGATACATCCTTGCACATCTTCGATGGTAACACCAATCTGTCTAAACTCACAGCTACTTAAATCAATGCCTGCCAGCTTAGTACCCGATAGCTGTATCTGTTCTAAACTTGAATTAGAAAAATGCACCTTGAGTAATGTCGATGTATAAAAATCGGCATTGGCTAATGAACTGTTATGAAACTTCACCTGTTTGCAATTTACATTACGAAAGTTAGCATAATCCCCATAGCAGTTATCAAATAGCACATTGCGCAATGTTGCTCCCATTAAATTTATTCCTACAATTTTGCAATTTCTCATTTCGACTTGATGCATATTGGCTTCATTAAAGTCTACATTTGATAAATCACACTTTTCAAAAATAACATCGGTCAATTCTAATCCGCTAAAATTAACTTTTTGGAAGACAACATTTTTAAATATGACCTTATCAAAAAACACATGCGTTGCCACTTCATTCTCAATTATACAATTACTGATTATTCCCATTTCGAAATAGTCCTCATCACAAATCCTTCTATCTGGAAATGTAACTTCGGATAATTCTCTCGGGATATCTGGTGATAAAATCTTCAAGTGTGTTTGTAACTTCTTAATCCGACTAACCTCCTCAGAGTATTCGAAGGGACACGGGGACAGGTTCCTTTTATCGGGATGTCAACTAACTAAAAGAGAAGCTGCCCATAAATTTACTAACTAAGTTCATATGGGTAGCTTCTCTTTATAAAGGCTAAATCCTTCTATATTTTTACATTATAAGCATTATTTTACCAGCAAATTTCGGTTTTAGGTTTCTTGTCAATCTGCAGTTGCTTTTATCCCAATAAGAATTGTAGTTTAGGACTCTTAATTCTTCCATCTTGGGACAAACAGCCTGTCCCTGTAAGATATATTACAGAAGGGTTATCCATTATGGGCTAGAAAAACC
>NZ_JAJHJB010000023.1:0-82188 GCF_020819555.1 Pelosinus baikalensis | reverse complement strand
GCACATCTGGCTTATTTTAACCTTACTTACATTGTTTAGTTTTCAAGGAACACATTCGATCATTGATAAACTTTTGGAAGTTTTTCAACCGCCGACATTTATATATATTATCACGCATTCTTCGTCATGTCAACGTTATTTTTTCTTTTTATGTTACCAACATCTGACATGTTTCTGTAACGCGAATATTATTTTATCATTTTAGTGCTATCTTGTCAATATTCTTATCTTTTATTTTTAACAATTATTCTTCATTTAGAACAACGCTACGCGTCCTTTAAAAAACCGATAAGGCGAATGGAACCACAAAGACGCAAAGGACACAAAGGGGTTTTATATATATTTTTTGTACACTCCTTTGTGTGCCGCATCAGCGGCATTGTGCCTTTGTGGTTCATAAAATCTCATTTTTTCGCACCTAATATACTTTTTTACTTATAAGAAAAGCGAGCTAGCGCTCGCTTTTCTTCTTTTTTACTTATTCTTTATGCCGCATATGAGGAAATAACAATACATCTCTAATGGAAGGACTGTCGGTCAGCAACATGACTAGACGATCAATACCAATACCTAAACCACCTGTTGGCGGCAAGCCATATTCTAAAGCATTCACATAATCATGATCCATCATGTGAGCTTCATCATCGCCTGATTCACGCTGCTCTACTTGAGAAGCAAAGCGTCCTTCCTGATCAATAGGATCATTTAACTCAGAAAACCCATTTGCTAATTCACGTGCGAAGACAAATACTTCAAAGCGATCCGTAATTTCAGGATTTTCTTTATTACGCTTAGCCAAAGGAGAAATTTCTGTAGGGTGCCCAATAATAAAGGTAGGTTGAATTAAATGTTCTTCTACTCTTTCTTCAAAGACATTATTTAATATTCCACCAATACCATTTTTATTTTCATATTTCACACCTAGTTTATCAGCAATTGCTCTCGCTTCTTCGAGGGTAGCAACAGCATCAAAATCAACGTCTGTATATTTCTTAACCGCCTCAGTCATAGTCAGCCTATTCCAAGGTGGAGCAAGATTTATTTCTTGACCCTGATAGGTAATCTGAGTAGTGCCTAATACTTCTAGAGCTATACCTGATACAACATCTTCTGTTAACCGCATGAGGTCTTGATAATCAGAATACGCTTGATAGAGTTCTACGATAGTAAACTCCGGATTATGTCTAACGGAAATACCTTCATTTCTGAATACACGCCCAACTTCATATACTCTTTCAAAACCACCAACAATCAAACGCTTTAAATATAACTCAGGGGCAATCCGTAAGAATAAATTCATATCCAATGCGTTGTGATGAGTAACAAAAGGACGAGCAGCAGCTCCACCCGCTATAGGATGCATCATTGGAGTTTCAACTTCTAAGTAATCGCGTTTATCCAAGATGCTCCGTAAGGATTTAATTATCTTGCTGCGAGTCACGAATGTATTTCTAACTTCTGGATTCACAATAAGATCCAGATAACGCTGGCGATAACGTGTTTCAACATCTTTTAATCCATGCCATTTTTCAGGCAGCGGTCTAAGAGACTTTGCTAAAATTTCAAAACTAGTTGCTTTTAAGCTAATTTCTCCGCGTTGGGTTTTAAAGATAACGCCTTCAATTCCTATAATATCACCAATATCAAGAAGCTTGAATTTATCATATTCAACTTCGCCAACAACATCTTGACGAAAATAAGCTTGCACTTTACCAGACATGTCCATCAAATGAACGAAACTAGTTTTACCGTGCCCACGCACGGCCATAATACGGCCGGCAATTCTTGCTGATTGACCTTCTAATTGTTCAAAATTAGCAAGTACTTCATTAGCATGGATCGTAACATCATATTTACGAGCAAAAGGCTCAATTCCCTGTGCTTCAAATGCTGTCATTTTTTCTCGACGAACACGCATCAGTTCATTTAATTCTTCACTTTTTTCAATTTCTTGATTCTGCACTTCTGTCATTTTATGCTTTCTCCCCTAACTCGTCCATTTTGGCATTTTAAAAGAAGAATATTATAAATTGCGTTTAATATCAATTACTTCATATTTTAAAATACCAGCTGGCACATTTACCTCAACAATACTGCCAATCTTTTGACCCAAGATTGCTTGCCCTACAGGTGATTCATTCGAAATTTTAAATTCAACTGGATCAGCCTCTGCTGAGCCAACAAGAGTATATTCAAATTCATCACCAAATTCTAAATCTTTTAAAACAACTGTAACCCCAATGGATACTACATCCGTTTTAATTTCCTGTTCATCAATGACCTTGCTGTTTCGGAGCATCTTTTCCAATGTTATGATTTCGCCCTCAATAAAGGCTTGTTCATTTTTTGCATCCTCATATTCGGAATTTTCACTGATATCACCAAATTCAATAGCTTGTTTAATTCTTTCAGCGACTTCCCGACGACGCACGGATTTTAGATATTCAAATTTCTGCTCTATCTTCTTTAATCCTTCTGCAGTGAGAATAAATTGCTTTTCAGCCATGCTTTCTGCTCTCCTTTTATTTTGATTCTTAACGATTTATCTTATTCTAGGTATAGTCCCTTTTGCTACTACAAAATCATCAAAAATTGCAATAATTAAATATCGATCTACGAGACAATATAAATAGTGCCAAGTGAATAACTTGACACTTTTGGCAGCAGGTCAGAAGCCCAACTTAATATGCACTTAATTATAGGTATAAACATCCTATTTGTCAATGATTTCTAACCAATTCCTCTCTTCTGTTCTTGTTTATTAATAACTACATTTGCTTTAATCGTTGCAATTTCATCTGCTGTAATTGCTTTTTCGAAACTGCGAAAACCAGCTAATTTAAAACCATGCTTTTTAGCTAAGTTCTCAATTGTTTCTACCTGCTTTACTGTTAAGTCTCGACCTAACGTAAAGTTTTCATACCGCTGCTCTAATGATAAAATCATAGTTTCAGCTATACAAGCATATGCCGTACCTTCAGGGAAACCAATATTGATTCCAAAATCAACATCACCAGGGACTTCAACTACGCCCCCCTCTATCACCAGGATATCGTTGCGCATATCAGCTACACGCCGGGAAACATTCCGAGGCCTGGCTACGTCACAAACAATTGCGCCTGATTTTAAATCCTCTGGTTCAATAATAGTGTCTACCGCACTTGTTACAGCAATAATAATATCAGCAGACTTTAAAGCAGATTTAGTATTTGCAGTTACTTTTGCAGCTAAACCTGTTTTACGTAAAATTTGTTCAGCAAGTTTTTCCAACTTTTCTTCGTTGCGTGCAGCTAATGTTAGATATCGTACTTCCCTCGCTAAGATTTGAGCACAAGCTGCACCAATAGAACCAGTCGCGCCCAAAACTAATACGTTGGCTCTTTCTAAATCAATACCCATAATTTTAGCCGCTTGTCTTGTACCTTCAAGAGCAGTAGCAACAGTATAGCTATTACCAGTGGTGACAGCTATATTTAGATTCTTAGCAACAGTTATACCTGCATCCCCCACCACAGAAGTAAAGGCGCCTAACCCAACGATCTTTGCACCTAGCTTTTCTGCTACTTTTCCTGCCTTGATAATCTTTTGCACTACATAACGTTCAGGCATCTCTACCATTTGCCGCGATGTTAGCGGACAAGTAACAAACCAGCCCTCACCTTGTGATAGGGTTGACTGTACACCTGTGATATGTGAAGTTTTAAAGGGAGGAATGTATTTTAATACCCCTTCAACCAAGCCATCCGGCCAACTTTTAGTAAATGAAAATTTACGACTAACATCTTTCGCAATGAACGGATGTACGATAAAAGCAAATTTTTCCATGAAATATTCTCCTTTCAATCAGAAAGCCGCTTAATTCGCGGCATAATCTCTAATTCCTTCAAAATACGTCCATAGTCCACCGCCGTAATTTCTTCTGGACGTTTACCTAATAGAGTAACCAAAATAGCTTCTAATACATTTGTCCCTAATGAGCGACCACCAATTTCCGGTGTCGTCGTGATCAATGTTTTTACTCCCCGGTCGCGAAGCAATTCTTCATCTTTTTGGGTAACAGTATTGGTAATAACGGATTTCCCCTTTAAGCTCGCTGGCATGAATCTGCGAATAAAATGAAAATCTCCTGCTATGAATTCTGCTTGTTCAAAATATTGACTGAAACGCGGAATATTTTGCGTTTGCTTTTCACCTGTAGGATAAAACATTTCAATTGGCAGTCTCGTTATAATAGGCGCTATCACCCGCGCCAATATTGCCAAAGTCCCCAATTTACGAATTGGAATAGGCAATCCTAAACCAAATAACAAATCACCGAATACCACTTGGCTGCCTGCAGCTACTAATTCTTCTGCTAAACCAAATCGATCTACTGCACAAACAACTAAAACCTGCTTATCATTAAAGGTTATGCCTTCTTTTTCTTTCAAATGTTGTACGACTCTTCGTTCAAGAGTATTTTTAACACCACTGCCATCAACAATGGGAGTATGTTTAGCTGCTGCAGCAATTCGGGCTGATTCTTTAAAAGTGTATCTTTTCTTTCCAGCATATATGTATAAGTCTGTCCCGCCCATGCCAAATGCATCTATTTTGCCATCTAGTTCCTTAATTAATTGTATAGCCTTATTTTTATCTCCATCTGTTCCTATCCGCTCAATGGAAAACATTTCTCCACCAAATTCGGTCATAGCCTGATGGTCGCGCTTTGACGACCCCAAACTGATACTAATAACCCGCTTCATAATATGTATACTCCCTCTATGATCTAAACAACTGCTGCACAATACTTTTAATACTCTCTGGATCTACATATTTATTCTCTGCAATGGGAGATTCGCCAATTTGTATACCAATAACTTCCTTATCCAATAGGGTCTCCATTAATTTAATTCTTAGATTTGAACCCAATATAATAACAATGTCATAGTTACGCAATGTAGCGATGATTTCCATAATGGTGTTAAAAAGACCAATACCGCTTTTTTTCTGTACAAAATCCCAGCGTTCCTGTTCCGACAGCAGGAAGGAATAATCAATTCCTTCCTGTCTAGCCATTAATCGCAGCTCTTCGCAATTCTCAATAGGAAAGCCAACTAAAGCCACTTTTCCACCCTTTCGAACTTCTCCTAGTGTTTCCAATTTAGAAATAACGGTTCGGTCGATACCAACACGGTTAGCGACTTCCTGCTGAGAAAAACCCTGGCTGCGTAAATTGAACATTTCATCGATGATCTGGTTGATCTTTTGGCGATTTATAATCTTTTCACCAATCCGCAATAACATCTGCTATCCTCTCCTACATTACATCCCAATGCAAACTCAATCTGTATATGATGAATATTGATTTATCTAATCTAATATATAGTATATGTGCACAAGGTTGTGCACATACATATTTTAGCATTTTTTTTCGAATTTAACAAATATAAATAAGCCAACCCACCGTTACTATTACGAAAACTGCTTCAATACAGCAATAAAATCGTCTTTGCTCACAGCTTGATTAAATTTTAGACGCAGTTCAGCGGAATGAGGCATTCCCTTTGTATACCATGCTCCATGACAGCGCATTTCTCTAACTCCGATATATTCACCTTTATGTTCTACTAACATATCTAAATGCCTTAGCAATAGAGAAAAACGTTCCTCCACACTCGGTGGCGGTAAAATCTCTCCTGAGGCTAAATAATGGGTTATTTGACGGAAGATCCAAGGATTTCCTTGTGCCCCCCGCCCCACCATTATGGCATCGCAGCCCGTTTGATCCATCATTTTCTCCCCATCATAAGGCGTACGAATATCCCCATTACCAATTACGGGTATCACTACACTCTCTTTAACTTGGCGTATAATATTCCAATCGGCCTCACCTGTATAAAACTGTTCTCTAGTACGACCATGAACAGCAATTGCAGCAATTCCTGCTTTCTCAGCCAGCTTAGCCATCTCTACTGCATTCACAGAGTCTTCACTCCATCCCTTGCGAATTTTAACGGTTACTGGTACATGTACGGCTTTTACTACACTCGCCATAATCTGATATGCCAAATCTGGCTGGCACATTAATGCACAGCCGCTGCCGTTTTTCGTAATTTTGGGAGTTGGACAGCCCATGTTAATATCAATAATATCAGCACCTGATCTTTCGACATGGATTGCAGCTTTTGCCATACTATCCGGATCGGAACCAAATATTTGCATAGCCACCGGGCGTTCCCGTTCATCAATTTGAAGCATATGCAAAGTCTGGCAATTCTCATATAATAAACCTTTATCACTAACCATTTCGGAATACACCAAACCACAGCCCATTTCTTTAGCCAATAGCCGAAAAGGCAGATCTGTAACACCAGCCATCGGGGCTAGAATTACAGGATTATCTAATTTAATATTACCAATTTGCATACGCTAACTACTCCTTACTAAAATTAAAAAAGGTGGACACACGAAGCGCACGAAGGTCCCCCATAAAACATCTTCGTGTTCTTCGTATATCTTCACAACTTCGCGTTTCAACGTTTATTCTAAAAACCTATACGTTCTATATTGTATTTAAATTAAAATTGATACTTGGTACTCGCCGCCTGGCTGAAAACCAAGCACCCCTCCAAGTACCAAGTACCTATCATCCATTTGTCTATCTATTAAGATCGTAAATAATTCGTAATCCTTCTAATGTTAAAAAATGTTCCACAGCATTAATTACAGAAGTTTCTTGTGCAATCAGGTTAGCTAAGCCACCTGTTGCTATAACATAAGCATCTTGATCCATTTCTTCTTTCATTCGTTTGACAATTCCCTCGACCTGTCCAACAAATCCATAAATAATACCGGACTGCATGCTAGTAACTGTATTACGGCAAATAACACTTTTCGGTTTAACCAGCTCAATCCGCGGTAATTTAGCTGCTCTTTGGAATAGAGCCTCAGTAGAAATACCAATACCAGGAGAGATAGCACCACCTAAATAATCACCATTTTCACCAATGACACAGAAGGTAGTTGCTGTACCAAAATCAACAATAATAAGAGGACCACTATATTTATGATGTGCAGCAACTGCATTTACAATACGGTCAGCTCCTACTTCTCGGGGATTTTCGTATTTGATAAAAATACCAGTTCTAATACCAGCCCCTACCACTAGAGGCTCCACCTTAAAATACCGTTGGCACATTTTGACCAAGGGTACAACAAGAGGCGGTACTACGGAGGAAATGATAACCTCAGAAATATCTTTGATACTAAGTCCACCATAAGCAAACAGATTATTAATTAACATCCCATACTCATCGCCTGTTTTTTGCCTATCAGTTGACACCCGCCAATGTTGTAATAATTCTTCCCCTTCGTATGCTCCAAGTACTATATTGGTATTACCTATATCAAACACTAATAGCATCGAGTCTAGCCTCCCATTGTAAAATTACGTAAAAACTCAAGATAAAACCCACACATGACAGTATATAAACAGTTCGTCATCCTGTCAACATATTATAAAGGAAGACTTTGACTTAACCAGTGTTCTTTCTAGTATAACTATATTATTGCAACTTATTTATACAAAGGAAAAGATATCACTTTTAGATGGAATTACGGATTTACTCAAAGCAGGTTTTTACTGCGAGGCCGTATGGAAACATCACCAGCAATAATCTTCTCTATCCTGCCTTCTATTTCAACCAGCAATGCTCCGTCCTTATCAATATCTACTGCCAAACCGCTAGACTTTTCACTTGCCCCAATGATATCCACAGTTTGTCCTAAGGTAACAGATAGCTCACGCCATTCATCCAGCATTTCTACAAAGCCATGCTGAATAACTTTATGATATTCTTTTTCCAAGGCAGATAAAATCTCCTGTAATAAAGGTAATCGGGGTATCGGCTTATCGGCTGCAACAGATAGAGAAGTGGCGATTTGCCTAAGTTCTAAAGGAAATTCCTCTTGACTAATATTCACATTAATTCCTATACCAATTACTACATAATTAATCGCATCCATTTCAGCATTCATTTCTGTCAAAATACCAACTATTTTTTTTCCTTCATATAAAATGTCATTAGGCCATTTTATGCCACATTGCACCTGAGTAACGCTTCGAATCGCTTTTGTTACGGCCACGGCAGCTAGCAGCGTACACTTCGGTGCATCATAAGGGTGAAAGGGAGGCCTTAATACCACAGATAGCCAAATACCTTTACCTGCAGGAGAAAACCAACTGCGAGATATTCTGCCTCGACCGCCATTTTGCATTTCCGACAGTACAATAGCTCCTTCATGACATCCTAAATTAGCTTGTTTCTTTGCTTCATTGTTAGTAGAGTCAATATTCTCAAGGTAAAAGATTTCCTTTTGTCCTAAGGTCTTAGTCTGTAGCTGATCACGAATTTCATCAGGCAATAAAAAATCAGGTACACTTTTTAGTCGATAACCGCGGCGAGGATGAGCTTCTATTTCATATCCCCCTTGCTTAAGAGTTTGGATATGTTTCCAAATCGCGGTTCTAGATACTGCCAGCTGCCTGCTAATTTCTTCACCTGATAGATATTCATTTGAATAATTACGCAACATATTTAAAATGCTAGTACGCACGGTGCACTCTCCTTGTCTTTCATAATTATTAATTCCATAATAGTCTTCTCGTTAACCTCTTGTCAATCTAGTACTTTGTCAGCTTTAAAACGGTAGGATAATAGCGAGGCTATTTTTCGCAACACAAGGCGGAGGAGGGAAGCATACCGGGAGTATGCCGACCGACGACAACGAAGGGGTGCGGAGAATAGACCGTTAGTATCCACTGGATTAAGGCTGACAAGGTACTAGATTGATACTATCATTTTCCAAATTTGTATACATTAAAAGCTTATACAGCCATGATCATAAGAAAACTGCTTCGCGACCTCTAAACATATACGATGTAATGAACCGCAGAAGGTATAAAGGGGGTATGCTCTGTGCCCTGTGGCTAATATTCCTACTAAAAATTACCTATTGACTTTTGTTATTCCATTCTCCATGATTGACTTATTATCCTTATGATATATACTATTAGAATATTAGTATATGGTAAAAAAATACTGCTTTTAAATATTAATACGATAGAGGTGAACATATGTCTATCAAAATTTTAGTAGCTGACGATGAACCTGCTATTTGTGAAGTCGTAAAACTATATTTGGAGAAGGAGGGTTTTATTGTTTATACGGCTGAAGATGGTGATATTGCCATTGCCATAGAAACAAAAGAACAGCCTGACTTATTAATCCTTGATGTGATGTTACCAAAACTATCAGGCTGGGATATTTGTCAAACCATTCAACGTTCCGTACCGGTTATATTCTTGACGGCTAAAAGCGCCGAATCCGATAAGATCACTGGTTTTTCCTTGGGAGCGGATGACTATATTACAAAACCCTTCAGTCCTAAAGAATTAGTAGCGAGAATTAAAGCAGTATTGCGCCGCAGCGGCTTATTACAACAAAATGGAGTTACCTTAGATTTTAATGAGCTCTCTATTAATCCTGCATCACAAGGAGTCGAGTGCAACGGACATTCAGCCTCCCTATCTCCTAAAGAATTTGAACTGTTATTTTTTCTCGCCCGCCACCCCCAGATTGCATTTTCTCGGGAGCAACTCCTTACAAATGTGTGGGGTTATGACTTTGACGGAGATGACCGTACAGTAGATGCAACCATTAAGCGTCTGCGCCAAAAATTACATAATTCAAATTATAGCTACATTCATACGGTATGGGGAATCGGTTATAAATTTGAGGTACTAGGCAAATGATCCGCTCCATTTTCAGCAAAATACTTATTTCTCACATTGGGATCATCTTATTAAGTACAATCACCTTAACACTGGTTATGTCCTATCTAGTCCGATCCAATGCTGTAGATACCAAGCGGCAAGATCTATTATTTAAAGGCCGGGCAGTGGTAGAACTATTAACACCTAATCTCTTAGCTGGCAATATTCCTACTAATCAATCCCTTGACAAAATTAGTGAACTCGCCGGAGGAAGAATCTGGCTAATAAATGAAAAAGGTACTGTTCTTGCCGGTCAGCCTCCCAATAATTGGTCGAGACGATTTCAAGAGGATCGGCAAGAGTACATTGACTTGTTTACTGACAGCCCTCATTCGTGGATACGCCCTACCTATCGAAGAGATCCTTCTATTGTTGTCACCTTTGCCATACCAGAAGCCCCTACACCCATTGTAATCTTTTTAGATGCTCCTATTATGGGTGTAAACAAAACCGTCTCCTCTTTAGAAAGGACTTTACTTTACTCTTTGCTCGCCAGCATTATTACCGCAATCCTTGCCGGATTTCTTGTTGCCCGCAGCCTTACCAAACCGATTGCGAATATCAGCCAAGCTGCCAAAAATTTTGCAGACGGCAATTATAATAGCCGCACTACGGCAATCGGCAATCATGAAATCGGCAATTTAGGACGCACCTTTAATAGTATGGCGGACTCCTTAGCTGAAATTGAACAAAACCGCCGAAACTTCTTAGCAAATGTTTCTCATGAATTAAAAACTCCCGTAACCTCTATCCAAGCTTTATCTGAAACAATCTTAGACGGTTTAGCTCCTAAACCAGAACAGCAGCAACGCTATATTGCTACGATTTTGCAAGAAAGCCAGCGTCTTGACCGCTTAATTAGAGATTTACTTGACTTATCGCAATTAGAAGCAGACGAATTATCCATACTTTGCGAAAGATTGGATCTGCAAGCCTGGTTATTAACAGAAACAACTAAGATGGAAACCTTACTTAATCCCAAACATCTTACTCTGCAAACGGATATACCAGAGCAATTGCCCCATGTATGGAGCGATCCAGTTCGTTTAGGACAAATATTTACCAATCTGCTGACAAATGCCATTCGCTATTCACCTGAAGACTCCACTATCACGATTCACTTATCTGCGACAAAACATCAAGTTGCCATTTCTGTTATTGACCAAGGACTAGGCATATCTCCTGATGATATCCCATATATATGGGATCGCTTTTATCGTGCTGATAAATCACGAGCTCGCACCTATGGTGGTACAGGTCTTGGACTTGCCATTACTAAAAAACTGGTACACGCCATGCAAGGTGAAATCAGCGTAGATAGCCATGTCGGCAAAGGGTCCACCTTTACTTTCACACTCCCTATTATAAAATAAAGAACAACTGTCATATCTTCGTCATATCTTCTTTGTATACTGATCTCAGCAGCCAATACGGCTGACAATTGTACAGGGGGAATCTGATATGAAAATAGTAAATAAAAAAAGCATTGCCGCTATGGTTGCTGGTACATTTATTATAGCAGGTGCTGCTAGTCCTTTTATTGTCCAAGCGGCAGAGGCGCAAGAAACACCTTCAGCATATCACCAAAAAGAAACAAAAAAACAATTGGACCCACAAATCGCATCCAAACAAATTTCAGACACATTCGGTATTGAACAATCCGTTGTACTGAAGTATAACAATAATGGCATGAGCTTTAAAGATATTGGCAAGGCAGCATTTCTAGCCAAAGCCGGCAACAAATCCATTGACAGTGTCATAAGCAAAAAAACGGCTGATAATAACTGGAAAGATGTTGCTGATTCTCTAGGTATTACAAAAGAGCAAATAAAAACCGCACATCAAGACTTGGCTTCCGATCAGCTTAACAAAAGAACCGGTATCGATAAAAAAGCTGCCCTAAGCCTGCTTCAAGACGGCTACCATCCTCATGATATTGGAATGGCAAGCCAGCTAGCTACAGCTAGTAAAAAGCCAATTAAAGATGTACTCGCATTAAAAAAGATCAATAATACCTGGTCAGATGTCGCAGCTCAATTAGGAATTGATGCGGAAACATTCATAAAGGACTTCAAGAATGCAGAACATGGCTCTCACCATAACGGACCTCAGGACAAAGATGATGATGATGATGATGATGAACGTCGTTTCTAAAATCTAGAATATCTAACATAAAAAGCAACAACGTAAGGCATAAGCCAAGTTGTTGCTTTTTTATTTAGATTACCGCTTCTACGGTGCCAATTACATCACCGCGGTGATTTTTCAATATAGGTGGAAAATACTCGATTAGTGCCTGATATTCAGCCGCTGACAATAAATCTAATTTTTTCAATATTGCTATTCCCGCAGGGGTAATGGCCCTAAAGCCTCCATCATCAATTTTAAAGCTTACACCCAGACCATCGGGTACCGATGCAAGGCAATATACCGCTTCTGCCCCAATCTTAGCTAAGATACGTCCTTTCGTAATATTCATGAGTACAGTATCAAAGCGTTTACTTCCTGCCACCACTTGAGGATGAGCCAGCATAGCATCACGAATTAGGCGTACTGACGTCTCACGCCCTCCCCATTGCCCCTCTTCTGGTTTAGCCAGACGAGCATAGGCCCAAGCCATATTATACAATGGCAAATAAAACACGGGCACACCACAGCCATCAATTCCTGTATCCACTTCATCTTTTTGCAAATTTGCACTATCAGCAACAGCCTGATACATAATTTGTTGAACTGGATGAGAAAGATCGGTATATCCTGCAGGATCGATTTTAAACATTTGAGCCAAAGCCAGCATACCACTATGTTTACCTGAGCAAGCATTATGTACCGCCTGGTAGGGCAAATTCTGCAGCATTAATTCCTTCACCATTTTACTACTCATAGGTTTGGCTGCCCCACATGCCAAAGAATCAACTGATAAGCCAATCTTTTTTAATAGACTGTAAGCAAGGTTCACATGCTCAGACTCTCCACTATGGGATGATACCATAAAAGCAACTTCTTCATTTGTTAAATGGAATCGCTCTACGCCACCTTGCTCAATAAGAGGCAATACTTGAAAGGGTTTTGCAGCCGATCGCCAAAACATCGGCCTCTTACCATCTCCAAGCTCCCAGACCATCTTCCCTGTACTATCTACGACAGCGACATCAGCATGGTGCCTGCTTTCTACCCTGCCTCCCCGCGTATAATGCAATAATACCTCACTCATACCCAAACACCTCCAATTGATAGTTCTATTATAACGGACAGTCTATCTTATACCAATACCTATTATAAGAAAAATACTAGGCGTCCTAAAAAATACATAAAAGAATCGAACCACAAAGACGCAAAGGACACAAAGGATTTTATTTATATTTTTTTAATGTACTCCTTTGTGTGCCGCATCAGCAGCATTGTGCCTTTGTGGTTCATAATTCGCATCTTTTTCACCTACTTATACTTACAAAAAGAAAAAAGAGCAGGTTTACACCTGCCCTTTCAAAACTAGGAACGAGTAATATATACGATTTTCGGTCCTGCTTGACTACCAGTATCCTCAACGCTCTCACTCTTCGTAAGAGCGATTTTCTCTGTTTCAGATTTCTCAGAAATTTGACCATTCGCTAACAGTTCTTCCAAATCGCTAGCTTCCAGTGTTTCTTTTTCAATAAGAGCAGCAGCAATCAAATGAAGCTTTTCAATATTTTCCTGCAGCATTGCTTCTGTTTTATTGTAAGCACCTTCGATCAATCTGCGCACTTCTTTATCAATAGAAGATGCTACTTCTTCACCGTAATTACGGTCACGAGAAATATCTCTTCCTAAGAACACCTGCTGCTGCTGCCTGTGCCCAAAAGTAATTGGTCCTAAATTCTCACTCATACCGTATTCGGTAATCATTTTACGTGATAAATCAGTGGCACGTTCTAAATCATTCTGCGCACCTGTACTGATTTCCTTAAGAACAACAGCTTCCGCCACACGCCCACCTAATAATACACTGAGTTGTTCCAGTAACTCTGTACGTGTAGCATAATAGCGATCCTCTGTCGGCAGCATTAATGTATAACCGCCAGCTCGTCCGCGAGGAATGATCGACACTTTATGCACAGGATCTGTATTATCCAGCAGCATTCCAATTAAGGCATGACCTGCTTCATGATAGGCAGTGAGTTTTTTCTCACGTTCACTAATCACTTTACTTTTACGCTCAGGTCCAGCAACAACACGTTCAACAGACTCTTCCATTTCAGGCATGTCAATCCGTTTTTTGTTACGTCGTGCTGCTAAAAGAGCAGCTTCATTCACTAGGTTGCTCAAATCCGCACCCGTGAAACCAGGTGTACGGCGCGCCAGTACATCAAGACTTACTTCCTTTGCTACTGGCTTACCTTTGGTGTGAACTTTCAATATCTCCAGACGCCCCTTAACATCTGGTTTATCAACGACAATCTGTCTATCAAAGCGACCAGGACGCAGTAAGGCTGGATCAAGAATATCAGGGCGATTCGTCGCAGCAATGATAATAATTCCTTCATTGACGCCAAATCCGTCCATCTCTACCAATAACTGATTTAATGTCTGTTCCCGCTCATCATGTCCGCCGCCGAGACCTGCACCCCGTTGACGTCCTACAGCATCGATTTCATCAATAAACACAATACAAGGCGCGCTCTTTTTTGCTTGTTCAAACAGATCCCGTACTCTGGAAGCACCGACACCAACAAACATTTCCACAAAGTCAGAACCGCTGATGCTAAAAAAGGGAACTCCTGCTTCCCCAGCTACTGCTCGGGCTAATAGAGTTTTACCTGTACCCGGAGGTCCAAATAACAATACACCTTTGGGAATACGAGCTCCCAAATCATTGAATTTCTTAGGATGTTTTAAGAACTCAACCACTTCTTCTAATTCTTGCTTTGCTTCATCAGCACCAGCCATATCGCCAAAGGTGACCTTAATTTTATCTTCACCATGAAGCTTCGCCCGGCTTTTGCCAAAAGACATCACTCGATTTCCGCCGCCTTGTGTCTGCTGCATAATAAAGAACCATACCCCAATTAACAGCAGCATTGGCAAAATAGAAGAAAAAATTGTTGTCCACCATGGTGGTTGAGGCGGCTGTTCAGCCTTAATATCAACATTTTTTTCTCGCAACGTATTAATAAGTGTAGGATCATTCGGCGTAATTGTGGTAAATTCAGTACCATCTGTCAGTTTGCCTCGAATATCTTTATCGACAACCGTGACACTCTGAACCTTCTGTTCCTCAATTTGATGTAAAAATTGAGTATAACTAATTTCCTGCTTATTCGTTGTACGTGAGGAATAGTAGTCAATTATTGAAATAGCAATGATAATAATCAACAAATAAAAACTTACATTTCGAAAAAATTTATTCAAAGTAGCCCTCCTCTCACTGAAGCACCAACGTTATTTTCCTGCCATAGGCATTGTCATGTCCTTTGGCCTCCATAGTGAAATATTATACCATCAAATCTAATAATTAACAATAAAACTTAGTCTTGATAAATTTCGGGTTTTAAAATTCCGATGAAGGGTAAATTCCGGTATTTTTCAGCATAATCAAGTCCATATCCAATTACAAAATAATCGGGTATAGTAAAGCCATTATATGCAATATCCACATTTACCTTACGTCGATCTGGTTTATTAAGAAGTGTACATATCTTAATACTGGCTGGCTGGCGAGATTTAAGATTATCTACCAAATAATTCAAAGTTAAACCTGAATCAATAATATCTTCTACCACTAGAACATGCTTACCTTCCACATTTTCATCAAGATCTTTGAGAATCCTTACCACGCCGCTAGAGCTGGTACCTGCACCATAGCTGGACACTGCCATAAAATCAATCGCTACCGGAACTTTAATTGCTCTGGCTAAATCCGCCATAAACAGCACAGCTCCCCGTAACACCCCAATCATTAAGATTTCTTCGCCAGCATAATCAGCAGTAATTTTTGCCCCTAGTTCTACTATACGCGCCGCTAATTGCTCTTCGCTGAGTAGGACTCTTTCTACATCATTTATCACTATCGTTCCTCCTGTTTTATTATATATATTACGCAATAAAAAAATGTAAACCAATTAAAATTTTAATTATTTTTTATTGCATTTTCTAAAATTCTTAATTGTAAAAATGTTTTCGTTTTATCGGTGACTTCGCCACGTCGGCTTTGACGATAACCTCCAATCCAAAGGATACCTCCTTTATCACAAATGATCGGTACAAAATCTCTCACTTCCCGAGGAATTTTTTCATCAATAAAAAAATCTTTCACTTTTTTATTCCCAGCAAAACCAAGAGGGATAAAACGATCACCCACACGGCGAGTACGAACAAATAAAGGTAATGATAGCTCATCTGCATCAAAAACAGCCACATTGAGCTGACTTTTTATCCGTGTCGCGGTTAGCTCTGCGCTGATTTGTATACCCAATTGCTGAATTTGGGTAATACCAGGAATTGTTAATTCTTGTCCAGAATAGGCTACTTGATTCGTCAAAACAAATGGCTTTTCTCCTACGTGTAGTCCATCATATGTTTTATGAATTGTCAACCCACCAGGCAACTGTAAAATACTTCCCACTCGCCCATGAAAAAGCATCTCTATCACAGTTTCCACATGATAAAAGCTTATTCCTGTTAAAGAACCTTGTTTTTTTTCAATCGCTAAGCGAATTATTTCACGCGTAACGGCAATATGTACCAATTTCATCTGCTTTGCAACAAGCAGTAAGCAATGATTCTCTTCTTTTACAACTTCCAGCCAAATACTCTTAGCTGTATGCTGGATAAAATCATGCTCATCGCCAACAATGGTTGCAGTTCTACACAACGAATCTTTAACAGCATTATTATACTGTTTTTCCAGCTCAGGTAAAAGGTGAATACGAATACGATTGCGCAAATAATTGGTTTCAAAATTCGAACTATCAAATTTAGGCTCTAGCTGCTTGGCTTTACAATACGCCATAATATCAGCCCTGCTGACCGATAGCAGCGGTCTAATAATATCACCATTCATTGGCTGCATCCCTCGTATCCCAGCACTGCCTGATCCACGCAGCATATTCATTAATACGGTTTCCGCCTGATCGTCCCGATGATGTCCTGTAGCAATCCTGGCACCACCTACCTCTTTAGCAACCTGCCGCAAATACCGATAACGTACTATCCGAGCAGCCTCTTCTCCAGACATGCCCGCCTCTTTCATAAACTTAGGTACATCAATCGCTTTATGATAACATATTAGACTGCGTTTGGCACAAAAGTCCACTACAAAAGCCGCTTCCATGGCGGATTCTTCTCCACGAAGCATATGATCAACGTGGGCAACAACCATACTCATATTATATTCTGGGCGAAACGCAGCAAGGATATGTAACAACGCCAATGAATCTGGGCCGCCTGAGCAAGCCACTACAATCGTATCTCCTTGCTCTAGTAATCCATGTCGATCTATCCATGCTTTAACTTTTTCTAACATCAGTGCTGCAACTCTCCAAGTTATAATTTTTGATCAAGCGAAAAATAGTAGAACTAACAAAGATGCCAAAAGCAATGGCTCCTGCCGTTAATATCGTCTGCATCCCTTTTGCTACACCATCCACATAATTCCCTTCCACCATGTAAAGCATCGTCATATAAGCATCACCTCCGGGAACTAAGGGAATAAAACCAGGAATAATAAAAATAGTCGCCGGTTTTCGAAGAATCCGTGCCAAAATTTCTGCTATTACCCCGACTGCTACACTCGCCAAGAAATCAGCTAATATTCCATTGCCGCCAAAGCTCATCGTAATATACATGATCAGCCAGGCAGCCATACCAACGAAACTAACATATAGTAATAATTTGCGAGGAATACGATATAATATACCCACGGATGCCGAAATTAATAGCACCGCTATTATTTTTACCATTAACACAGCTTCACCTCATTATACCTTAAGTGCCAATATAATTACCACACCCATAGCTACGGCTGCTGCTGTCAATGCAGCTTCCAGCCCTCTAGACATTCCACTTAGCAAATCACCGGCAATCACATCCCGTATAGCATTGGTAATGGCTACTCCAGGGACTAAAGGCATAATACCACCAATAATGACAGCATCAGGTCGTAAATGAGGCCAGATCGAGTGTAGGAGTACACCACAAAAAGCCACAGCCATACCACCAAGAAACTCAAAAGAAAATTGTACACCATGTAATTTAGAGACGATATGAGCAATATAGCGCACGATCATAGCTGCTGCAAAGGCAGCTAATGTCTCAAAAAAAAGCGCATTTTGCAAAACCGCAGTCCCTCCCCCAATGACCCCTGAAGCTAACATAGACGGCAATAAGGAAAATCCCGTCCGTTCTTTGCTAATACTGGTTAAAATCCCTTTAGCATCCTCATATCCCATGCGCTGGGCTACTAAGCTTCGTGATAACTCATTTACCTTTGAAATCCGATCCAGATTAATTGTACGGTCTCGTACCCGCCGCATTACAGTTAAGGTATGACCAGCTTCGTCGGTTACTGTTAAAAAGACACCTGTAGGAATGACAAAGCTCTCCACAGTGCTGGCACCGCAAGCTTTGGCCATGTGGTCCATAGTTTCTTCTATTCGATAGGTTTCTGCTCCGTTTTTTAACATAACCTCACCTGCTAGTGCCGCTAAAGAAACCATTTGCTCCAATGAGATTGTCACGTATGTACACCGCCCATACTATTTTCAACATTAATAACTCTACTAAATCAGTGTTATTTATTCTCTCGCTTTATTATATTTTCCTGCAATTGCAATAAAAATAACCCAGTATATCCTGGGTTATTTTTATTCATTGGTAATATCCTTTGGATTCGCCTTGGGAATTTATATACTTGTCATTACACGTCTGTATTTTGAGCCACTTTTGCAACCATAACTGTCATATCATCATGTACTCGATTGCCAGACATCAGTAATGCTTGAGCGAGAATCTGCTCTGCCAAGGCCTGAGGTTTCGTATTGACTCCTCTTCGTAAAAAATTAGCTAACCAATTTTCCTTATCCAAGCTACTTTGGGGAACATCCACAATTCCATCACTAACCATAATGATAAAGTCACCCTCGACTACCATTTCTTTTATTGGTTGAATTTCAATCTGT
This sequence comes from Pelosinus baikalensis, assembly GCF_020819555.1. Taxonomy (NCBI): domain Bacteria; kingdom Bacillati; phylum Bacillota; class Negativicutes; order Selenomonadales; family Sporomusaceae; genus Pelosinus; species Pelosinus baikalensis. The sequence continues at coordinate 63,213 of NZ_JAJHJB010000023.1, read as the reverse complement.
TGTAAAATACCAATTGGCAGCGATGATGATTTTACAGTCATAACCTCTCTAACCCTCTTAATAAAGCTCGGCGCCGCTCCAATCTTCAAGAACTCAGCCTCTCCTGAATAGGTATCAATCACTACCATATCAAGAGTCACGAAAGATTCATCAGGAGTACGCAATAGCAGCATAGAATTCACCGTCTTTACTGCTATATCAATATCAAAACCAACTGACAATAGTCTTTGCAAAAATTTTATTGCCATATTACTCTCAAGAGCTGCCTGCTTACCGCTTCCCATACCATCACTCAGTATCAATGCTATCTTTCCTTTATATAAAGGAATTACCGTGCAGGTATCACCACATACCCCTTGTCCCTCTTTAGCAAAGCTAGCAATACCAGTCTCCACTTGAAACCGCTTCGCCACTTTCATAGCTAAGGTACATCTTTTTTTCTTGCTGGCATCGCCGCATTCCGCTTTTAGCATTAATTTCTCTTTCATGATACTCGATGCTAAAGGCAAAATAGTATTCACACATTCTTTTTTATTATTACATGGAGCTTTACTGACCTCGATTACAGCTCCCCCTTGTTTTCCTGTCACCCTTACTCCTGTAAGAGAACATGCCAGCATAGCAGCCTTTTCTTGCAATACTAGAGACAGAGCCTTATTTGAACGCTCAACCTTACCGATTTCATAAGCCAAGTTACTAATAATCACACTAGTAGCTTCCATTTGCTCGGTAACAATTTGGCGCTGCTCAATGATTCTCTTTTGCCAAAAGGATGCAGTAAGATTCCGTTCAGTTACCAAGCCAATCGTCTCTATTAACTCTTTCTTTCGAATACAATTTTCTTGGAACACTTTTGGTAATTTGCTCACAGGCATAGATTTGATGTCTGTTTGTCCCAACAGCTCTAAGATGCCATGGTAGGTACGATAAAAATCAGCCTCCCAGCACTGGGATCTTTTACTGCAATTCACACATAACTGCTCCCCCACAGCAGATAGTGTTTTGGCTAATTCATCATCCCGAATCTTCCCTTTCGTATCTTCAACAATACTGCCAAAGGTTCCAGCCAACTCATGAAATACCTCTGCAATATTTTTAATTTTCGATACCGTTTCTTGTACATGCAGTGAATTGTCGACTGCAGATACAGACGAAGGAGAAGAAAAGGCAAGATCGCACCAACCGGCTAATCCCTTGTTAGGTGAAAAGATAAACAATCCCCCTGCTATTGCACATTCACTTAGTATTCGCAATAATTGCTGATCTTGTCCAAAATATAATATAGTAATGGTGCTTCCTAATATAAATCCTAATATGACTGCAAATTTTCCCAATCCACGAAAAGCTCCTGCTAAAACACCTGCTACCGCATATACGGATACAGTCAGCGTTGCATTGCCATCACTTAACCCTATGACCAGTCCAACCACTACACCCACGCAAGAACCAAGTCCTGGACCACCGGCAAGAGACATCACCATAATTAAGAGACAACCTGCCATATTACGAATACTATAGTCGAAAACCATGGTATTGCCCAGTCCAGCCACGGCAATTGCCAGCAGCAAGATCATGCAACTGAGACGTTCACTGGTCACATATTGCTGTGAATAGATCGATTGCTTCTCTATTAAAAGCGGCACCCCATACATAAAAATATAGGACAACACCATACAAGTACCAGCATCAAATAATAGTAATAAGAAACTATATAGAGTTGTCTGCGCAAATAGGTTGAGTACGAATCCATAACATATGATCACGCAAAATGCCAATAAAGGCACAGCCATTATTTTTTTGTGCAATCGTGTCAGCTTATCTGCCCACAAAAAATATAAGAACATTGTTGCAATATAAATGCCAACTTCTACGTAATATCCTGCCGATAAGACCCCAGCAATGCACCACAGTCCTACCGTAAAAGCTCGTTTTTTCTGCAGTTGCGCTACCGCAGCAAAAAAGGCCAATCCAATCGGTGCAATGTCCCCCATAATCGTAACTCGTCCCAATAAAAAGGATAAAATATTGATAAACCAATTTTCTGTCTGCATGATAGACAGCAATACACAATATCCTTTGTAAAAAATCTTCTTAAAAGACAACTGTCGAGGTGCTTGTTTCTTTTCAGTTATTGGTTGTGGTACATCTAGCATCTCATTTGGTAAGGTAATAACAGTTACTTTTGGCATAATGATTCACCTCTATTCATATAATACCAACAGGAGATAGATAGCCCGCATCAAGTACATATTATTATTTTACATATATTGGTATTCAATCTTTGTCTGAATAAGTCCACTATGAAACAAAAATTCCGACAAAAAGTAGAGTAAAAGGTAAAAAACCACCTGACAACTACAATGTCAGGTGGTTTTTTTGAACTATAATACTATTATTTTTGTCGAGACATAAGGAAATTTTTCCCATACAGTATCTAGGCTGTGATAAATTAAAGAATGTATATCAAAAAGAGCATTTCAAATTGAAATGCTCTGATGAACTATTACTGAGAACGAGCAGCGCCACGACCGCCACGTTTGGATTCTGTATTACGTTTCAAATCTCCAAGACGTTCATCACTATCTTTTAAGAATTTAGTCAACTTGTCTTCAAAGGACGGCGCATTCACTTTCCCAAAACGCCGATTATCATTGGCTGGTGCTCTCCTGGGAATAGGACTAGGAGCTGGACTTGGACTTGGCGGCTGAAGTTGCTTAATCGACAACCCTATTTTCCCGCGCTCATCAACTGACAAAACCTTAACTTTTACCGTATCTTGCTCTTTCAGGAAATCTTTCACATCACGAACATATACATCAGCAACTTCCGAGATATGAATTAAACCTACTTTTCCTCCAGGCAATTCTACAAATGCTCCGAAATTTGTAATACCTGTCACAACGCCCTCAACCACACTGCCAACTTCAATGGACATACTAATCAAACTTCCCCCTTAAAAAACTATGTTTTTCATCCATATTATAACCTTGACACTGAAAAGGTGTCAAGAAAAGCCGCTATAAATTATTTTTTTCCACCGAAATGAAAGGAATCTCTCCTGGTTTGACCAATCCTTGCTCTTCACGAGCCAATTTTTCTACATATTTAGGGTCATGTAATGCTTTACGCTCTTCTTGTAATGCAGTATTAGCCTCTCGTAACTGCTCAAGCTGCATACGTGTGGCTTGACTTTCACGGCGAATAGAGGAAAGTTGACTCTGTTGACCAACAGTTAAATAAATAAAATAACTGCATAATACAAATAGAAATAGTTTAAACCATTTCACACGATACTTTTGCTGTTTCCGCACTCACTTCACCACCACATATAAAATACTATTATGTATCAGACAGCTTTATTCGCCAATTAGTGAATGCATTCCTCTTTTTTTCATAGACTTTTTTATTTTTTCTCATCAAGTGGCGGTTTGGGATACCAAACCTGATACCAAGCTTTTATTTTGCTGCTAATCCATCGGAAAGGCCAACTCACAATTTTTATACACAAAGAGATTGGTCTGATAATAAGCACAATAAACATATTTTTTACGAATGCAATTATACTTTTTGTCACCTTAATCATACCAGTAAATAAACGGATCACATATAAGCTTAATAGGCGATAATATAAGCCAACACCACTTATGATTCCTAAAAACACATAAAACCTAAGTTCCCCCCAATTACTCAGCACTAAAGCAATAAATACAATAGCCGTCGCAATTAACCAATAGAGTAAGTCTGTAACCCATGTTATTAAAACCTTCGGCCTAAAGGTACCGCGTAATACTCGATAGCAATCAAATAATACTCCTAATGTTATACCTGTAGCAACCGTAGATAAAAAAATTGAGAATTGACTTTCTATTTGCACTGCCTCACCTCCAGCGCCATGAATGATAATAGCGATGCAATCTCCCAGCTATCCATACAATTCCCAGCAAGGTAACCATGCACCACCACCCTATAGCAGTACGAATATATTCCCACTGTTCTTCTGCAAAAATAGTACAGGGCATAGTATAGGAAGATAATTCATACCAATAGCCAATTACACGATTTACATAATTCACCGTTTCATCATAGGGCGGTATTCCTCCATATTTATCTACTGCCCCTGGGCCAGCATTATAAGCAGCTAAAGCCAATACCATATTTCCTTCGTATTTATTTACTAATTGACTAAGATATAAGGTTCCAATACGAATGTTAAGCTCTTCATTATAATAACATTCAACCGTACATTCTCCAGGATGGCGCCCCGCACACACTTTAGCTTGCTCATTCACTTGGCGCCATGTACTAGGAATAATCTGCATTAATCCGTAAGCTCCTGCGGGCGAATGCGCTCGAGGTTGAAAAGAACTCTCTGCATGAATCAGACTTGCAACGATTTGGCCATTTATACCAGCCTGGCGGGCACGTCGATTGATCAACTCTCCATAAGGTACCTTATTGTCGACATCTGCTATAACATAGGAGTTCCCATTAAACTTCTCCCAGGACTTATTATGTATCCCGGAAATTCCATAGCCTATGATGCTATAAATAACCAACTGAATCACAAATACAACCAATCCAATACGCCATAGGACCAACAATCTGGGCCGCAAGACAATACTCCTCTCACCCAAGAATCGAAACATGTAAAAGCGCGATATGTAACACGAAACAATTCACATAGTGCTACATTCGCGCACCGCAATAGCGGAAATACGTCCTCTTTTTGCATTTTTGCTAAATCATGTGGCATAAAGAAAAAACGCGAAGAATACGAAGCACAGATCGGCTACTTACACATAAAACGAATCGAACCACAAAGGCGCAAAGGACACAAAGGGTTTTTATTTATATTTTTTGTGCACTCCTTTGTGTGCCGCATAGCGGCATTGCGCCTTTGTGGTTCATAAATTTTATATTTTTCCAACTACAGAACTTATACGCTCTAGGTTTAGAAAGAAAACTTGGCTTACGCCAAGCCTTAGCATTTTTGCAGGTTTTTAGGTATTATTATTTTAAGAATCTCTCTAACAAACCTTTTTTATTATGAGAAGTGTCATCATAAGAAACACCCTTTATCAATCCTTCTACCACAATATTACTTTTATCTAAATTTAACTGTTTAATATTTAGTCCCTCACCCTTTACAATGAGCACACCTTGCTCGGTTTCCATAATGACTTCTTTTTCATCATAACTTCCTAAACTGAGCACACCATCAATTGTCATTTCCTCACGATCAACCAATGTAATTTGATGCCGCCAAGTAGGTGTTTTATTATCTATCGTCACAGAAAATCCTCCCCTATGCTAACTTTTTATTGTATGTATATGCCCTTGGCTTAGAGAATAGTACTGGCAAAGTAAGACTATGATGTAAGGAGACTTTAAAATTTAATCCCATTATAGGTCATGGCGCAGGAGAATATGGGCATACTAAAAAGATATTTATATACGAGGAGTATTCTAACTATGGATCAAGCCTACTTTTATTATCTTTGGCAAAAATTAGCCTTCCAAATCGTACATAAAACCAGTATATGGGTTCTACTGGTATTTTTCTTTACTGCTGGAGCTTCGTGGCATCTTGGAAATTTGTTAGATAAGCATAATGCTCGAGCACGTGAAGCGAATATGGCTCATAAAACAGCCATAGGCTATATTGCAGCTGGTATCGCATTCTGGTTGTTCAGTATAATCATGGGATAAAGTGTCCTTGTAGCATAAAAGTAAGCAGGCAAAAGACTGCTTACTTTTATTTGTGAGATCCAATATTTTCTATTGTTACATTAACAGAAGGAAATAAAGAAACATTAGGGAATGTAGCCTCATCCCAGTGCTCTTTTACTCTTTCCCAAGCTAATGGCTGATAGGCTCTTAGTTTAGCAGCAAAATCTCCTGGATCGACCTGTAGCTCTTGATACATATGAAAAGCATATAATATATTATGCTTTACTTCTTCCGCTACTAATAGCTCAACTTTATGAATCGCCTCATCATCCATTGTGTCATATTGATTGCCACATTGACTTTCACCAAGATTACCTTTCATCCCAATGTCCAGAGTATAGTAAATATCCTCTCCGTTGACATGGGCAGTTAATTTTGTCTCATGACGAAAAAGCTCAAAGGCAAGTATCTTACCAGGATGGTCGGGGCATTCAATGGTAATGATGGCTGACTTTTCCGTGGCACCAAAAAAAGCCGTTCCTTTAGTGGCATACTCATCTATATACCCAACAAATTTGCCCTCCTTAAATAAGGCAGTTCCACCTATTGTGACGATATCCTCCACCAATTCAACCCTACTGATTTGCACTGTTTTCTTATTATCAATTGCTTGTGAAGTCTCTCCTAAACCTGGAATCCAGCCTGGGACATGAGGATTTTTCTCATATAAGTGCAGACTGTCAGACAAAAATATCCCCCCTGGCTCACCGTCAGGTGGCTTAAATTCTAGAAGTTTTTTCGCCTCACCTGAAGTAATTAAGAGTTTTATCAACCAGCGCATTTCAGCATCTCTGCGGAACAAATCAATAAGGGGCTGCAAACCACCCTGCCGAGCAGCTCCTTCGCTAATCACAATGGCCTGAATGTGTTCAAACCAAAGACCCTTACTTACTTGTCCTAACATATCCCTCAGCATTTCAAATATAGACTCACCAGTACTGGAAATAACATACGTGGATATTGATGCCTTTCTTGCTCCCTCGCCACTGCCGCTTGCAGGTGTTAGCTGTAGTATTTGATAACTAAGACGGTAAAGTTTATTGCCATGAGGCTGCACAAAGTTTTCAATAGATTTTTTTTCTTTTTCTTCCTTAGTATCTCCTCCCTCATCAGCTTTATCAATCGCCACTGCTAAAACAAATAGTCTTTCCTGTAATTCTCTTTGATCCCAGCAGCCACCAATTAACAGACTGATCGTGATAATAAGAATACACCCTAAACAAACCTTAGACCATTTACCGATTACAAAATGCCCTAAAGATAACAAAACGCCACCACCTCCACAGCATGACCTCGCTACAGACAATCTAAAGAACCTGTTATACTTATACATCCTACTTATGACTACCAATATTTCTTATTGTCACATTTACAGAAACATATAAAGGAATGGTAGGATATAGCTCATCCCATTGGTCTTCTACCTGTTCCCAGGTATTCGGTTCATGGACCTTTAATTTACTGGCAAAGCTACCGACAGGGTCTACCTTCATATCTTTTTTAAAAACTTTCTCTGCATAGTAAATATTACGTTTAATTTCTTCCGCAAATGCTACTTCCAGAATACGGAGATACTCTGGATCCAGAGTATCATTTAGGCTAATATCACCTTGAAGCTCTCCAACATTTCCATACATAGTAATATCAACGGTATAATAAATGACCCCATTTTCTACATGAAGTGTTAGCTTTGTATCATGACGAAAGAGCTCGAATATTACTTGATGTCCAGGGGTTTTAGGAGAGTCAATTGTAACAACCGCAGATTTTTCACTACCTAGCATAATTTTCAGACCTGCCACAGCATACTCATCTGCATAACCAATAAACTTATCCTTATTAAATACAGCAGAACCACTTAGCTTTACCACTTTATCAGCCATTTCGATCCGCGGTAAAAGAACATTACTGTTATTATCAAAATACTGAATCGTATACCCAAGATCGGTGCGTGCTCCAGCAACATGAATATTTTTATTATGTAGGCGGATAATATTGGCTAGATAGACACCACCAGGTTCCTTTGATGGAGGGGTAAATTCAATTATGGACTGGGCCTTCCCAGATGTAACATATATTTTAATCCGAGAACGCATTTCTGCATCCCGTTTGAAAAAATCCAAAATTTCCGATAATCCCACTTCTTTTAAAACTGCATCACTAATAACAATTACTTGTATATGTTCAAACCATAGAGACTTGCTGCTTTGTCCTAACATGTCTCGAACCATTTCAAAAATAGACTCACCTGTATTGGATTTGATAAAGGTTTTAGTCTCTTCCCCTTGTTCCCCACCCGAAGCAAACTTTAATATTTGTAAACTTACACGATACCGTTTCGTACCATGGGGCTGGACAAAGGTTTCTACTTCTTTCACTTCATCTGCCTTATCAATTGCCACTGCCAATACAAAATTACGATCCTGCAATTCCCGCATATCCCAGCACCCAGCTGTAACGATACATGTGCAAATTATCAGCAAGCAACTTATCCACTTCTTTTTAGCCACAGTCCTTTCCCACCTTACCTTTTTGCCACCAAGAGAGTAACAGTGCCATGGGAACCACCCCAAAAGAAAATGCTATACCTACCCACATTGTCAATTTACCCATCTGGTCATATATTTGGGGATTATCAATTTGCACAATACCTACGTAGATTATGGGTACTAGCAGTAATAGGGCTGGACGATGATCAGCGTGACGCCACTGCCGCATACATATTTGTGCCATAAAAAACATCATAGCCGCCAAGGTATCAAACACCACTGGTATCCAAGTCACAAGTAAATAATTTTCCAAACGTTCTATAAATGTACCTGGCAATTCCACACTGCGAATGACGATTAAAGCTGGAAAAGGTAAATTCTTAGCATCTTCAACCGTTAAGACTCCAATGATAACAATGATAATAATCAAAAACAATAAAGTCACTCCAATAAAGGCCAAACCAACTTCTTTTGCTAATTTACTAAGACTCACTTTTCTGTAGACCAGAGGAAGCAACAACAGCACACATTCATAGCCACCGTACATGCCCCATGTAGAAATGCCCCCAGCAACAACCCCCTTTACATCGACTGGCCATAAAGGCAGCAGATTTTCTGGCCGGAAGTTTAAAATGCTGGTCAGCCATACGATGAGTAATATACTGTAGGCTATAACAAATAAGAATTGATGTATACGCAAAATAGTTCCCCAATCTTGCAGCGCACAATAAGTACATAACACTAATAGAGCTAAAATTACTACCTCAGGTGGTGTCCGATCAAACATGTAAAAAGTTATAATTTTTCCTACACCAGAGAATATGGTTACAACTTGTAAAAAAAATACAAGATTGAACCAAGTAATTACAAAACTCCCACCCATGTGCCCAAAAATTCGTGGGGCATACTCTACTATCGTCTCATCCGGATACTTTTTACCCAACCTTAGCATCAAGTATGTAGCTATGTAAAAAAGTACTCCACCAATTATTACACTTATCCAAGATCCATTCTTCGCTTGCTCAATTAGGGCGCGGGGGGTCAGCATAATCTGAGCACCTATACAAGTCACAAATAAAACAATTGCTAACTGAAATGCTGACATGCTTGTTTTCGCTTCGAGATTAGCCATCCTCCTCACCGCCCCTAGTTTGATCCTTAGAACCAAATTCTTTAGGCCTTTCTTTTAGTAGTTTAGATGGCAGCCTGACTACACCATCTTTCCAATCGGATAAAAGAGTGATATCAAACAATCCTCCAATATAGGATTCACCAAAACTACGCAGGGAACATGCATGTATTGTTACCGCTAATATTCCTATTATGACGCCATATAGTCCTAATATAGATGCTAAAACCAGCATGGGGATTCGCAGCCAACGCAAGGCCAAATTAAAAGTATAAGAAGGCATAGAGTAAGAGGAAATGGCGGTAATAGCAACAACCACTACTAACAATGGGTTAATTAACCCAGCTTGCACTATCGTTGTACCAACCATAAAGGCGCCAAGCATAGTGGCAGCACCAGACAATCTTTGGGGTAGACGAACGATAGCTTCTTGGAACACTTCTAATAAGATCTCCATCATAATGGCTTCTAAAAAAGAAGGAAAGGGAGTACGCGCCCTCAACTCTGCTACAGAAATCGCCATAGTAGTCGGTAACATTCCTGGGTGGTATGAGACTACAGAAACATAGATAGCCGGTAAATAAATAGCAATAAAAGCGGTTACGTTTCTAGTCAAGCGAATTAAACTGGCGATTACTGGTTGTATCGTGTAATCATCTGGTGATTGCATCAAGACGTTATAAGTACAGGGAACTAGCAGTGTAGCAGGTGTACCATCTAAGATGAGTCCTACCCTTCCTTCATATAGTGCCGCAAGAACTTTGTCTGGTCTTTCTGTTGTTTGCACTTGAGGAAAGGGTGACCATGGATGATCTACGATAAACTCCTCAATCTTAGCTGAAGCTAATACTTTGTCCGTGTCAATCAATTTGATGCGACGCTCTACCTCTTCCACCAAACCTGGCTTTACTAAATTTGCTGCATACAGTAAAGCAATTGAATTCTTCGTCCTTTCCCCTACCTTTAGTATCTGCACTTTAATATTGGTATCACGAGAGCGGCGGCGTATCAAAACAATATTATCTGTAAGGCCTTCATTAAACGCTTCATTGGGTCCCCTAAGAATATGTTCATTATTGGCTCCGCCAATATTACGTTTCACGTATTTAATAGCAGAAATGCTCAACCCCTCAGAAAGGCCATCGATTAAAAGAAGAGCATTTCCCATCATCACTGCCTCAATTGCTGCGCTAGCTTTAGTTAAAACACTCACAGAAGAAGCACCTAAGATATGCTCTGAAATACTTTTCATCGTAGTAAAAATTTCGGATAGGTTACCTGTATTCGGATTATCGGGTCCCGTCTGACTCATCAGCGGTTTAATTACATTTCTTTCTAAATTGGAAGTATCAGCCATACCCTCAAGATAAACGAGTAATGCACTCTTCCCGCCCGCATCAAAATTACGAAATTCAATATCGCCGCAGTCTTTAAAAATGCTTTGCAATAATTTTTTATTTTCTTCCAAAATACTTGTAAAGATAAAGGGTTCAGAGGAGGGAGCCGCAACTTGGCGCAACTGATCAACAAGATCTTCTATCTCTTCGCCAAATACAGTGCTTTGTCTGGTCATCTTCTGTAATTTTGTTAATTCCTTCTCAGCTTGTTGTATGGAAGCGTCAGGTCTATCGGCTGATAGCTTCCGAATCCTAGGACATTTCATCCTTCTCATGTCACTCCTCCTTCCTGCAATTACTATTTTTTGCATTTTACTACATCTTTATACCAAGAAATTCTATGGATATTGCATAGAAAAACAGCCAGAAGAAAATCTGGCCGTTTTTGATTAGTTCCAACGTTTTTCAATTGTTACATCTTTGAAGTATTGCCCGACTATCTCTTCTGGTTTCTTGCCTTTTGTTGCTAAGTTATTTGCTCCCCACTGGGACAATCCTACACCATGTCCATATCCCTTGCCGCTAAAGACGATAGCGTCACCGGTAACCTCTATCTTGTCTAACAACATGGATTTAAGTTTTGTACTGCCAAGCCCCACCCTTACCTCTGGAGCAGATAGCTCCAGATTCTTGTTAATTAGTAAAGTAGTTGTACGACCCGATGGTCCTTTTTTCCCAATCTCTACACTTTCGATAGTATCAGCCGTTTTCCCCATCTTGGTCATAACATCCATCATTTCTTTTTTCGTAAACGAAGCCGTCCAATTTTTCACATCGCTAGGAGCTAATTCATCAGGAGAGGTAACAGATTGAATGTAGGGAGGTTCCTCATCCTTAAAGTTAAGCCCTTCTTTCGCTGTCGCTGTGATACCACCGGCAGAAGCATGAAACCAAGCTTGAATCGGCTTTCCTTGATAGGTAATCACCATACCTCTGGTCATTTCAACAGCCTTTTTAACATTATCATTTACGGCCTTTGCATCATATGCTTGAAATTCCTTAATATCTGTCGATGCCTGAGTTCCTCTTGCAGGGACTCCACCTTTTTCATCCATTGCTTGCAGGGTAAAGGTTCGCGCGAGTATGGCTTGAACCGCTAAAGCCTCAACTGGCCAATCATTCTTCATTTCTCCTGCTACCACGCCAGCCACATACTCTTCCATTTTCATTTTCTTCTTTTCACCTGTTTCATGCATAAACACCAAAATCTCAGGTTCGTTTCCCTCAATTGCTTGCTTTTGCGGCGCTGCAGGAGTCTGCTCTGGTTTTGACTGTGGATTCATAAGAGAACACCCGCTCGCAGCAAAAACGAAGATTAGTACCAAGGCAATTACAGCATACCATCTTTTATTATGCATCTGTCTACCTCCTAACTTACTTTATCCAGCGGATAAGTAGGACTAGGCTTCAAATGGACTTTGACCTCCATTTAGCACAAGTCTTCTTACTTATTAGTATGGTCGAAAAACCTAAATACATTCATTGTCCATTATTCATTATGCGAAAAATCGGCATTCCTATACAAATAAAGATTAACAGCAATACCCCAACTGCCCCAACCATGTTTTCATTCTTCCACAACCACTGAGAGAAAGTATATCCGTGAAAGCCAGACAATATCGCCGCTGCTAAAAACATATAATCCATTCTTACCTTCTCCTCTTATAAACTTTATTTTACGGGATAGGTTCGTATCATTAAGCCCGTACGACGAATCTTTGTATCAATTGTAATATTTACCTTTGCCTGACTATACTTCTCACACCAAGAATACTGCAAGTAATCTTGATAATTTTTAAATTCTGGTCTTATATAGTAACCAAAACCTATTACATCTGATTTAAGCTCCTGGGTATGCTGAATCATATTTGCCATTTCCTCATGACATACTTGGTTTACTTGCTCCTCAAGCAATCGAAGATAACTCTCCTGTTCATAGTTAATCCCCGAAGGAAGATTTGTAATTTCACCCTCTAACATAATCTTGATATCGATGACTGGACGTTCCTCTTCCAGAGCCACCTTAATTTTAGGTGCAGATCCCAATCGCAGATTCACATTTAAAAATTTCTTTGGGAGAAGAGGATCTTCCATTGAAAGAAAGCCATTATTAAAATTTCCTAACAACATCGCCATCATACGTGTCTCTGTAGTACTTAATGTACCTACCATCTTGTCACCATTAAATATGGCAGTACCGGCAAATTGTATAGGATTGCCACCTTGAAGCGGTATTTTGCCAGCAGTATAACCGTCAACTTTGCTGCCAGCTACCTTTGGGGTCGCAATTTCTCCTTTACCGGACAAATCGCTAATATCTACAAATGTTGCATAGGATTCTGCGCTATTACTTTTAAGCCTGATATAAAATTGGTGAAAACTGACACGTAAATAGTATCCAGTTTCTACTCCTGAATCAAGCATGGTCTCAAAATACTTCGATGCAGATATATTAAAACTAGGTTTATTCCTTTCTAGAAAATCTCTCGCCGTCCCCTTTGCCACTAAAACAAACATAGACCCGCGATATTCCCGATAACGCTTCAGCGATCCCCACATATTAGCCAATCCTTCACGCGCCAGTTCCTGGCCCACCACTAATACCTTAACATGGGACATAGAAGGCACCAAAGCTGTAGTAGATTTGAGTAAATTAAGAGATTCTGCTATGGTTATAGCCGAATTGCTTATTAAAACTGTATCTTTTTCCCCCTCTCCTTTGTTCCCTTCCACATTAGGCTTGGCGATCTGATATGTTACTTTAATCATACCCTCTTGCTCTGCTTTATCAATACCGATTGCAACGATATAAGCGACTTCCTCACTTTCTCTAGCACCATTGCATCCAGAAAGAAATATTCCCATACTCAGTAACATGGTTCCTAATATGAGGCGGATGTACACAATTTCCCCCTCCTCTTTTTCCACCATGCCATGATAAATAACAGGGCAGGAAAAACATAGATACCAACATCAAATAGCATAATTAGTTTTTGATCCACTTCCAAAACATAACCAATATCAGGGGGCATCATTGCTAAATTTGCAATTAATATCGCTCCTAATGGCACGATGGGTCTTAGTGTGGGCAGTTTTAATAATACAGCAAGAAGATATAAACCAACATATAGGCTGCCTGCGACGGCTAATAAACCAAACACCACCCACACGACAATAAATAAAGCCTCAATCCTTTGAAGGTATTGATTCAGATACACCAAACGTGCCAATTCAAAAAGCGGCATTGTCTTTTCTGCACCGACAGCATTACCAAAGATCATAGTATAAACAAGGATAAAACTAACGCGCAGCATTCCTGCATAACTTAACGCATAAAGAGCTGCCTTCTTAATGGTCCTTGTATTTTGAAAAGCTGGGGCCAAAAAAACTAACGCTAAGACCCCTACATTATATCCTGCCCCTTTAATGCCTGTCTGTACAGCTTGCATAACGCCATTGCCTTGCCACGGAGTAAGATTGTACACAACATAAAAAGGTATTAACAGCAGCAGTATCATTCCGATTGCTGCTATGGAAAAAGGCATGACAATATAACTCGTCCGCGTCAAGGCTTCAATTCCTAAGTAGCATAAAATACCTGCTGATACTGCATACCACACGATAACCACTTGAAACTCCACTCGCGGCAAAGCAGTCAGCAAGGTATATTCGGAATACAAGCGTAAAATGAGGGCACCGTTGCTCAAAAACATAATGCTATAGCTTAATAATATCCCCCATGCGCCTATTGTACCGATCAGCTTCTGGCACACCATAAAAATATCTCCGGTTATGCCCTTATGCACATAGGCCATCATGTACAAAATAATTAGAGGAATGATTGTATAAATCACCATTGCCAGCCATAAAATAGATCCATCTTGCTGAATGAGATTCGAAATGGTAGACAGGAATACACGAGGCATCACAATACCAAATACCAGAGCAATGCCATCTGCTACGCCTAAATTGCCGGGATACAGATCATTCATGATCGTTGCCTCCTTTCGATGAATCTGTAATCCAAGTTCTACTAGTGTTTTTCTGTCGAATCTCGTCCTTAGTATTCAGAGCATCCGGTCTGCGCTTTTGATGATAGGAAGAACTTCTGAAGATCGTATCTCCTCCATTCACTGTCTTAGGTGCTAGTGGCGCCAAATAAGGCATGCCAAAGGACTTTAAAGAACACAGCATAGCAATAAACAGTAAAAAGCCACAGGCAACGCCAATGAGTCCCATGGACATTGCTAACAACACAAATACAAATCGAGATAAGCGAAACGCTGATGCCAATCGATAATCAGGAATGCTGTAAGATGCTAAACCAGTCAAGGCAATGACAATTACCATGATGGGACTTACAATCTTAGCTGTCACAGCTGTCTGTCCCAAAATCAACGCTCCTACGATACCGATGGTCGAGCCTAGTATACCCGGAATCCGTAGTCCGCCTTCACGAATTAACTCAAAAGAAAACTCCATAAACAAAATTTCGACGACTGTAGGAAAGGGTACTTGTGCTCTGGCCGCAGCGATGGATAACAATAACTCTGTAGGTATCGCTTCCTGATGAAAGGTACTAATAGCCAAATACAAACCAGGGAGCAGTAAGGATAATAACGCACCAAACCATCTAACCAGACGAAGCATATTGGTATAATACAGATTCAAGCTAAAATCATCCGATGAATGCATTAAAGTGAAGAAGGAGACAGGTAGAATATGTCCAAAAGGGCTGCCATCGATAAAAATAGCTACCCGCCCTTCTGACAAGTGAATTGCTACTCGGTCTGGCCGCTCTGTTGATAAGGTTTGAGGAAATGGGTTTCTTGGAAAATCTTCAATAAAATGTTCTAGTATACCCGAATCCGTTATAATATCAGTACTAATGCCATTAACACGTCTTTTGACTTCTTCAACCAGTTCTTCATTGGCAATTGACTTGATATACATAACAGCGCAATTAGAATGTCCTCTTGCTCCAATAGGAATCATTTCGGTTACCAGATCACTGGCATGAAGCATGGTTCGAATAAGGGCTGTATTGACACGTAATACTTCTGTAAATGCATTTTGCGATCCACGAACTGATTGTTCCGTCGTAGGGTTGCCAATACTGCGATGTTCATACCCTTTTGTCTCTACCGTTACAGCTTCTCCAGCCCCATCAAAAAACACTACTGCATCGCCAGTATTAATCGCTTGCTGCACTTCCTTAAAACTTCCTATCCTTGAGGCTTGACCACTAGGAAGGCACTCTTCCATGACAAAGCTGATAAAATCTTCCCCTTGCACATGCTCTTTACTATTCTTCATGAACATTAAAGGTTCTAGTAAGGTCATATTTATAATTTTCTTATCGATAAGTCCATCCATAAATACAATCAGAACTTTAATCTTAGGCTGATCTGAAATGGTAATACTCCGAATTACCACATCCTTATTCAGAGGCAGCTGATAAATGGATTCTAGCATGCTCTGATTTTCATTAATGTCCGTACTAATCACAGTATTATTGTACATACCGTCAATGCTGTGATTCTTTATTGTATGCTTTTTAATTTCCTTCCACTCAGTCTGTATCATTTCAAACTCAGCTTTAATTTTCTTGACTACTTCATGTTTTTCTTTACTTCGCAAATCCTTACTGCTTTTTTGCATAAACGCATCTAATTTTTTCGCATAATTGATCATGAACTCTAACTCTCGTATGCCCTCTGTGACAGCAGCAGAGGGGAAAAATTCACCATCGATTTCTTCTTTTTCCGTCCGCGGCTCAACCAAAACAAAAGGAGTAGGCTGATCTGGCGGCTGATATACCAGTACATCTTTGATTCCTGTAATCAGATTACTGATCATACGTTTTCCCATACCGCCACCTCCTCAATATTTCATTATAGCTTTTACCAAAATGTATTTTTTTACTACTAAATATGAAAATAGAGACCACTGCCTCCAAAGGCAGCAGCAATCGCTATTAGCCCTGCATAAGAAAAAGGCTGCGCGTCCTTTTAAAAATTAAAACATTTTGAACCGCAAAGACGCGAAGGACACAAAGGTTTTTTATATATTTTTTGTGCACTCCTTTGTGTGCCGCGATAGCGGCATAGTGCCTTTGTGGTTCATAAAATCTTATCTTTTTCGCAAAACTTATGCTTCTATGCTTATAAAAAAACAAGGATTTAAGCAAGTTAAAACTCGCCTAAATCCTCGTCTTGATGTATTACAACATCTTACTCTTTCTAATGTCCGCCAGCACCTAATTTGCGCTGTAGGATTCTACTTGGTATGGTAAACAATAAATTTAATATAAGAATTGTAATGACTAATAATGCTCCAGACCCATTCGCAATTTCCACTCTGTCAGGTACAAGTCCCACAGCCATAACATACCAAAGATGTACAGCTAAGGTTTCGCCTGCTGATGTCACATCAAAATTGACAATTTGCCGCCCAACTGTCGTACCAGCTGTAAAAATCAAGATCGCTGTTTCTCCTAATGCTCTCCCCGCAGTCAGAGTAATACCTGTAATAATGCCAGGCAATGAATTTGGTAATACAACCCGCCAAATCGTCTGCCACTTCGTAGCACCAAGAGCCAAACTTGCTTCACGATAATGCACGGGGACATTTCGCACGGCCTCTTCCGTCACTCTGACTAGAACAGGCAGATTAAGCAGCATTAATGTTAAAGCTCCACCGATAATGCTGAAACCCATGCCTAATGCGTTGACAAAGATAATCATGCCAAATAACCCTAATACAATGGACGGAACCGTTGCCAAACTCTCTGTACTCAACCGAATCAAATCCGTCAGTTTATTATCATGAGCATACTCGGCTAAATACACCCCTGCGCCAATGGCTAATGGTATGGAAACCAAGAGGGATAAAAGTAAAATGTAAAAAGAGTTAAATAACTGAGCTCCTACACCGCCACCTGCTTGAATATCACTGGATTTACCAAAAATAAAATCCCATGACAGCACAGGCACACCTTTATACAAAATAAAGAGCAAGAAAGCAGCCAATATACCTAAGATTACAATACCTGCCAGCCACATTAGCAGCGTCGCTAGTTTATCAAAAACCTTCGCAGACATTTAGATCACCTTCTTTCTGGCAATTCGGCGAATAATCAGAATCATTAACAATGATAGCACTAACAGCACAAACGCCATTAGGAACAACGCATTTCCCCAGGCTGAACCAAAGGGAGTATTGCCCATTTCCACAACAATTTCACTAGGCAGCGTAGAGGTGGGCATAAATAAAGATGTAGCTAATTGTGGCGTGTTGCCAATTACCATTTGAACTGCCATGGTTTCCCCTACCGCTCTTGCCATAGCTAAAATAATCGAGGTCAAAATTCCAGGCAGCGCAGAAGGTAAAAGTACATGCCAAATCGTTTGCCATCTTGTTGCTCCTAGAGCTAAGGAAGCTTCCTCTAGACTCTTTGGTACCGCTCGAAGAGCATCTTCTGAAATACTCACAATCGTAGGTAAAATCATAATCGCTAGAATAATCGAAGCTGCTAATAAACCAAAGCCTATATTTACATTAAAATAGGTTCGAATAAAAGGTACAATAATAGTTAGGCCCACAAAGCCATACACTACAGAAGGAATCGCTACATATAAATCCGTAGCTGGTCTCATAATTTTGCTCAACCAAGCTGGAGCAATTTTCGCCATAAAAATCGCACCAGCTAATCCCAAAGGCGCTCCTAATAAAATTGATAGTACCGTAACTGCTAAAGAACCCACGATAAAACTTAAGGCACCATATTCCAGCCCCATGGGATCCCATTTTGCTGAAAAGAAGAAATCGAAAGGACTTACTTCTTTAAAGGTCAAGAGCCCCTGCCCGCCGACAAAAACAATAATTGTAACAATAATAATCGTCATCAAACTTGCACTGGCAATAAATAGATACCTCATATAATGATCATATAATAATTTCGTTTTATGTTCTTTACTTACTAATTGCATTACAAATCCTCCTATTTTGAAGAAAGATTAAGCTTACGCCAACCTTTAAGCCTATCTAGCATGAAAAGCTACTTCAAGACTTCTTGTAGTTAAATTGTAACCCATTCCTAATTTTCCTTTGTTAAGGTATTGTTAAGAAATTGTTAAGTCTAAACTGCCAAAAATTAACTTGGTGTAACAGCATTTCGTTCTTCCTAATTAGAATATCCAGTTTCTTAACATTCTACATGTAAAAATCTCATTACATATTAACTCAATCTTCTTGCTGCTGCATATAATAAAACATAAGAAGCAATTTTTAATAGAGGAGGATTACATTGAATAAATGTTACGTTATTGATACTAATGTTCTCCTACATTCCCCTAACGCAATATTTACATTCAACGAGCACACTGTAATCATTCCCGAAGTAGTTCTAGAAGAACTGGATCGTTTCAAATCGGAAAGCAGCGAACGAGGTGCCAATAGCCGTCAAGTCAGCCGCATTATTGACAACCTACGCGCCACGGGCAATTTACTTAAGGGAGTCCCCTTAAATGATCAAGGCGGCATCTTACGAATTGAAACCAATCATCTAGATACTAAAATTCCTGTTAATTGGCCAGGAAGCAAACCCGATAACCGTATTCTGCAGGTGTGTAAAGGGTTAGCTGAAAGTAGTCATTACCCGATTTTAGTTAGCCGCGATACCAATATGCGTGTAAAAGCAACTATTCTTACGATTCACGCTGAAGATTTCCGCAATGAAAAGGTAGCCAGCATCGAGGAGCAATATACTGGCCGAGGCACCATTTATACTACCTCAGAAGTCATTAATCGCTTTCATGAAGATGTTTTAAATACCATTGATCCTACTCTTTTATTCACCTATGATGAAAATGCTCAGATATTGATAAACACATCTTTAGAAACCAACCAATTTTTTCTGATTCGTTCTACAGATAATGACCGTCATACAGCTTTAGGTCGCTTTGACGGTGAAAAACTCGTCCATCTACGTTATCAGCACCACAATCCCTTTGGCGTTGTTCCTCGTAACATCGGTCAGATTTTCATGCAAGAATGTCTTATGATGAGCGCTAGTGAAGCCCCTTTAGTCATTATTAAAGGTCCAGCCGGTACAGCTAAAACCTTCTATTCCTTAGCTGTAGGCTTACATCAGCACTTTGAGTGCCGCCCCAGAGATTATAATCACATACTGATTTGTCGTCCTAACGTCCCTATGGATGAGGATATTGGTTTTCTTCCCGGATCAGAAGTCGATAAAGTAAGTCCTTTCATGAGAGGCATCAGAGATAATCTGTTTACCCTGATGAATGGAAATACACTCGATGATAGCAAAGATCTAATGCAAGCGGAAGATACCATCCAAATTTTATTTGACAAGCATACGATTCAAACAGAAGCACTCGCCTTTCAGCGAGGTCGATCATTACAAAAATACTGGGTCATCTTTGATGAAATGCAAAATGCTACACCTCGCCAAGCCAAAGGAGTGATCACTCGCCCGGGATTAGGTACCAAGATCATTCTTCTTGGTGATCCTGCCCAAATTGACCATCCATATCTGGATAGTCAGTCCAATGGCTTGGTGTATGCCAGTGAAAAAATGCGAGGGTCCAAGCTTTGTTTCCAAGTAACGCTGCAGCATGATGAATGCGAACGCTCACCACTAGCCGCTGAAGCGGCTATGAGATTATAATATAAAAAATAAACTGCCGATTTGGCAGTTTATTTTTTGCGCATTCGCTGTCCTGTTTCTAGGTAAATAACCCATTCTCCAATATTGGTAGCATGATCAGCGACTCGCTCTAAATAGCGTGCTACAAATAATAACTGAGTTGCCTGTGTAATATTACGGGGATCTTCCATCATGTACGTTAAAAGTTCACGAAAGGTTTGATGATAAATATCATCTACTTCATCATCTGCGGCACATACATTTTCTGCTAAAGCAATATCAAGCTTGATATAAGCAGCCAAGGAATCTCTTAGCATTTTTTGTGCCATTGCCGACATCCGTGGGATATCTACCAACGGTTTAATCAAGGGCTGTTCTGCAATGCCTAAGGCAATTTTAGCAATGTCAAAAGCATGGTCTCCCACTCGCTCTAAGTCTGTCGTGATTTTAAGTCCTGTACCGATAATTCGCAAGTCCCTTGCTAAAGGCTGCTGCCTGGCAATGAGTACCATACATTTATCTTCAATACTGCTTTCCATGGCATCAATGTAGTCATCACCAGCCATTACATGCTTAGCCATCTCTATATCCTGGGTCGTTAAAGAAGCTACAGCCTGGCCAATAGCCAGTTCAACGCGGGTGCCCATTTCTAAGATATCATTACGCAACTCTTCTAACTCTTGATCATAATTTTGTCTGGTGACCGTCATGCTCTCGCCTCCATTATCCGAATCGTCCAGTAATATAGTCTTCCGTACGTTTATCCTGGGGTCTTGTAAATATGACATCTGTTTGATCATGTTCTACTAGATCACCATTCAAAAAGAATGCCGTATAATCAGATACTCTAGCAGCTTGCTGCATGTTGTGAGTAACCATAACAATAGTATATCTCTGTTTTAATTCTGAGAGCAATTCTTCAATCTTCATAGTTGATATAGGATCTAGAGCTGAACAGGGTTCATCCATTAACAGCACTTCCGGCTCGATTGCCAATAATCTTGCAATACATAAACGTTGCTGCTGTCCACCTGACATGCCCATAGCTGAGCTTTGGAGACGATCTCGTACTTCTTCCCAAAGAGCTGCCCCCTTCAGGCTCTTTTCTACCAGTTCATCCAGCTGTGCTTTTTTAGTGATGCCATGAATGCGGGGGCCATATGCAATATTGTCATAAATCGACATGGGAAACGGATTCGGTCTTTGAAAAACCATCCCCACTCTTTTCCTTAGCAGCACTACATCTGTATCGGGATGATAAATATTGACCCCATCTAACAGGACTTCGCCTTCTATTTTTACATTAGCGATTAAATCATTCATACGATTTAACGTCTTGATAAAGGTGGACTTACCACAGCCTGAAGGTCCAATCAGAGCTAACAAGCTGTTTTTTTCCGCACCAAGAGAAATTTTCTTTAATGCCAATGCATCTCCATAGTATAATTTTAGCTTATTCACATGAATTTTATAATCCATAGATGTCCTCCTGCCACTTAGGCGATTCTTCATATATCGAAACTAATCATCAGATAAATATTGATATAGAAAATATACCACAAAATGCAGGTACTTATTATTATGCAATTATTATGTTTTTGTTAAATTTCGCTAAAGCGGTAGCCAACTCCTCGAACTGTCTCAATTGCTTCTGCCACTTTCGGCTCAGCTGCCATTTTTGCTCTTAGATGACGTACATGTACATCCACCGTACGAGTATCACCAAAATATTCATAACCCCATACCTTCTCCAGTAATTGCTCACGTGTATAGGCTCTGCCCACATTTGTAATAAATAATTTCAATAACTCATATTCCTTAGGAGTAAGCTCTAGCTTCTCTTGATCTAAATATGCCGTATAACTGGAAAAATTCAATCGTAGTTTGCCAACAACTAACTCGCCATCGTGCTGTACACTGTCTTTATGGCTTCGCCTTAGCACTGCTTTTACGCGAGCCATAAGCTCCCGAGGACTAAAAGGTTTGGTCATATAATCATCTGCGCCTAACTCTAAGCCCACAATTTTATCCACTTCTTCATTTTTGGCTGTCAGCATAATAATGGGAATCGCTGCTGTTTCCTGCTGTCCTTTCAATCTGCGGCATACCTCTATACCATCAATATCGGGAATCATTAGATCCAGTATAATCAAATCAGGCTTATTGGTTCTAACCAACTGCAATGCCTCATGGCCATTCTCTGCTTTGAGGACGTGGTAACCTGTTTTTTGCAAGTTAAACTCAATTAGTTCTACGATTGAAGGCTCATCATCAACTACCAATATGTTGCTTATCATATACTTCACTTCCTTAAAATAAAAACCAGGTTATATTAACCTGGTTTCTATTTATCTAAAATTTATTTATTTACTACGTCTTTTAAGCCTTTACCAGCTTTGAAAACTGGATTTTTAGATGCTGGAATTGTAATTTCAGCGCCTGTTTGTGGGTTACGACCTTTTCTTTCTTCACGTGTTTTTACTTCAAAAGTTCCAAATCCAATGATTTGGACTTTATCTTGTTGTGCCAAAGCTTCCTCAACACTAACAAATAAAGCATTGATTGCTTTCTCAGCATCCTTCTTAGTCAAACCCGCTTTTTCTGCAACACTTGCAATTAATTCAGTTTTATTCACAAAAATAGCCTCCTTATGAAAAATCGTTACGAATAGCTTATTCGCTATCATTTTTTTTATTCCTGTCTAGATTTTAAAAAAATACTAAAAAAATCCCAAATTCTTTATATTTTGTTACTTTTCGCCTCTTCCCAGAGAAAATCAAGCTGTTTTAGTGACATATTCTCCCATTTTAGCTTTTTTTCCTTCATTACCTTTTCAATGTATAAAAACCTACGGCGAAACTTATTATTGGTGGTATTTAAGGCAACTTCACCATCAATTTTTAAAAATCTCGCCAAATTTACAATTGAAAATATTACATCTCCTAACTCAGCTTCCATGTTAATAGCTTGTCCTTGGGCACAGGCATCTTTGAGTTCCTCCAGTTCTTCATATATCTTGTCCCACACAGGCTCAATCCTATCCCAGTCAAATCCGACTTTAGCAGCTTTCGCTTGTAGTTTGTAAGCTCTCATGAGACTTGGCAGTCCCTTCGGTATACCATCAAGCACAGACGGTCTCTCATGACCGTGCTCCTGCTTTTTTATCGCATCCCAGTTTAGCACCACCTCGCCTGCGTCTCGGACGCTTGTATCACCAAATACATGAGGATGACGACGTATCATTTTCTCTGAAATGCCGTCAATTACCTGCTGCATGGTAAATACCTTTGCTTCTTCTGCAATGCGGGCATGAAATACAATCTGTAATAGCAAATCTCCTAGCTCTTCACATAATAATTCTCCTTGTTGTAAATCAATGGCCTCTAGGACTTCATAAACCTCCTCCACAATATACCGTCTAAGACTGGAGTGGGTTTGCTCAATATCCCATACACATCCCTCATTCGAGCGAAGCTTAGCCATCACATCGAGTATAGGATCTAATGAAAACCGTTTAACTGCAGTACTGCGGCGCGGCACATACACACTGGTAAGATGATCAATCTCCTGCACTCTATCCATTTCGAACAAAGGTACTGTTAGTAACTGTTCATCTGGTAATCCCAAATTTTTCACAACGATCACTTCATAGTCATCGGGGTAATATTCCATTAACACCAGTTTAGCCTCTGAAGCAACGTAATGATTGTAGACTTGTGTTACCACTAAAGCAGTCATTAACTCTGGAGGCAGGGATGCTAAATCAGCAGCATCCAGTACCGTAATGCCTTCAATGGGATCTATGGCAAGTCTTGTGTATAAGACTTCCAGAAAACTCATCCCAGGCAAAATCCTAACGGCAATCCCCTGTTCACCTGCCAATTGTCGAATTAGCATCACTGTTTTCTCTGCTACAAGAGGGCTGCCTGGTACAGCATATACTACTTTTTTTCCCAGTGCTGCCTGACGTAAACAGTCATGAGCGATCGTCTCGTAAACTTCCTCAAATGACGTCTTCTCCTCATAAACATAGTCATAACTAGTAAATGCAATACCACGTTCCAACATTGCTGCTACAGTTGGATGCTTTGCAGTACGCAAAAGCAATTTTTCTGCAGTCTTTAATAATTCTAAGGTCTCTACGGTGATAAGACCAAAAGAACCGGGTCCTAATCCTACAATTGTAATTTCTCCCACATTATCGCCTCATATTCATAATTAAAGTAAATTTTTTATTATTTTCGTAATATACCTATTTTACCTAATAAACGAGCTATTTTGCTACCTATTTTAGGTAGTTTTTCGATATCCTGCTGCTCTATACCTCCTAATAATAAAAGAACAATACTGTATACTATACCACCTATACAAACAGAAGCCAAGGTTGCCATTGTATTATGCAAGGTTTTTAACATCACCGCATCATAGGTTAACAAAACCGTAGCGCCCATAATAATGGCAGCAGCAACCGTCTTTATCGTATCTTTTATATTGATGCTAAACCCTACATAGCGATATACAAAATACATATTCAAAAGAGCAGCCAAGGCAAAATCAACGTTTGTCGCCCAAGCAGCGCCTTTTATGCCAAAAGAAGGTATCGCAGTTAATGTCCAGCTCATAACAATTTTTACAGCAGCGGAGATCATCATATTAATAAGAGGAATCGCTGTATACCCTAATCCCTGCAATACTCCCGTCGTAACCTGATGAATCCCCAGCATAATGACACCACCTGATAATATGGCGATTGGTACTCCAGCATTGGGCGTACCATACAGCATTTGCGATATCGGTGTAGCCAGCAGAAACATCCCGACAAAACTGGGTATGGTAATTAAATTGGCAAATCGCATCGCCATAGCTGTGCGCTGATAGATTCGCTTGTGATCTTTCAGAGTAAAGGCTTCCGATATGGCAGGGACCAAGCTAGATGCCAATGATCCCGTCAAAATAGTGGGTACATTGATAAGAGCAATTGCCATGCCCGTCAGGTATCCAAACAATTCCGTTGCCTGACCTACCGTATAGCCGGCATTTTCTAACCGCGCCGGTACAATTAACAAGTCAATGCTAGACACGATTGGCAGCATAATATTTGCCAGTGACACAGGCAGGGCCAATTTTACAATCCGCGAAATAATTTTCCCGCTTGCTTCTTGTTTTATAATCGGCTGCATTGCTATTTTTGCTTTTAATGCGGTACTATGCCGCCAATAATAGTACATTAATACCACTAAGCCGGCTAAGGCACCAGGTCCTGCACCAAAACTGGCACCAGCAGCTGCATATTCAAGACCAATGGGTAATAAGTAAAAAGCTAAAAATACCATGGTTACGACTCGAATCAGCTGTTCAAAAATTTGCGATACAGCTGTAGGTGTCATCATCTGCAATCCTTGGAAATAACCACGATAACTAGATAAAATCGTAACGAAGAATATAGCTGGAGCCAAAGCAGCAATCGCGTAATACGCACGAGGATCACGTACAAATTGATTTTCAACCAACCATCCAGCACCAAAATATAATAGAAATGTAAAAACAATTCCCGTTATCGTTAATAAGCCTAATGAAATGCGAAATACCCGATTTGCACCGCGAAAGTCAGATAAGGCCACTTTCTCAGCAACAATAATAGAAATAGCCACCGGAATACCGGCAGATGAAATACTCAAGGCTAGTAAGTAAATTGGATATGCCATCTGGTATAATCCAATTCCTTCGCCCCCTAATAAACGGGAGAGAAGGATGCGATTTACCGAACCAATTATTTTTACCACAACGCCAGCAAGGGTTAAAATGAATGCCCCTTTTAAAAATGTATCTTTACTCACGTAATTTCTTCCTCCTAAAGCATTCCTATTACTACTTATTCAGAAGATGAACATTATATTATCGCAAAATACAATTACTGCTAATACTTCTTTTGTAAAAATAAAATATTTTAAGCCGCAAAGACGCGAAGAAAGAACAAAAAAGTAGCGAATCTGTGTCCGCTACTTTTTACAACTTTCATTATTATGTGGCCATTTGTTTTGCTAAGAATCCTGCAGCAGTTTCTGCTAATTTTACTTCCATTTCACTCATTTGCACTCCTTGCTGCTTCGTGCAAATAACCACTGCACCAATGGAAGTCCCTTCTACAATAATCGGTGCAATGACTTCAGCAGTAAATTTTGATACCTCTTCTTCTTCACCAGAGTCAATAATCGAGCCCTTAGAGCCTTTGGCTTCTGCAAGATTGTTCAATAAAACCGCTTTACGATCTTCCATAACTTTTTCCAGAGCTGATCCTAACGGTTTATTCATAAACTCCTTCTTTGAAGAACCAGCGACAGCAACTATCGTATCTCTGTCCGCTATTAAGATGATATGGCCGACTGCTTCATATAACGAATCGGCATATTCCTTTGCAAAATCACCTAGTTCGCTTACTGGAGAATATTTCTTTAAGATCACTTCCCCTTCTCGATCAACATATATCTCCAATGGATCACCTTCGCGAATCCTAAGTGTTCGCCTAATTTCTTTAGGTATTACAACTCTGCCTAAGTCATCAATTCTTCTTACAATTCCAGTGGCTTTCACCAGTATCCCCCCTTTTCTACAGTTTTTGACATCTGATTTCAGTGATAGTATATATCTTACGAGACTTTTTTATTCACACACATGATACCTAAAATTTTCTAAAAACAGGTATATAATACAAAAATTTCATTTGCATACAGGGATCTTAGGATTACCGTCTCTTTTTCTTCTTAGGAAACCAAAGTTGTAAATACTTTGACTAGCCAATTCAGTAATTTATCATTGCTAATTTGTACGGTCTTGAGTCGAATACCTTCAGGATAAATCATAACACGAGCAGGAAATGCTTCTTTCAATGCCATGATCTGCTCAGGTTTAACATTTGGTTTATCAATAAATGCTACTTCTATATAATTGGGCTGTTGAATCACAGAACGAATACCAATGGCCCTGGAGAAATTTTTAATTTTCACCACTTCAAGCAAATTTAATACACAACTAGGCGGTTCCCCAAAACGATCAATTAATTCATCCACAAGATCGGAAATATGTTTTTCATTTCTGCAGGCAGCAATCCGCTGGTATATTTCAATTTTATGCATGGCATCACTAATATAGTCGCCACTTATATAGGCATCTACATTAAATTCCAGCACAGGTTCAACAGGCGCTTCTAACGTCTGCCCTGTCTTTAACTGCTGTACGGCTTCATCCAGTAAACGGCAGTACATTTCAAAACCTACGCTTACAATATGTCCATGCTGCTGGGACCCTAACAAATTACCAGCTCCCCTGATTTCTAAATCACGCATAGCAATTTTAAAACCGGCTCCTAATTCTGCAAATTCTTTTATTGCCTGCAGCCGCTTTTCTGCAACCTCTGTCAGTACTTTATCCTGGCGGTAGGTAAAATAAGCAAAAGCCATACGATGGGATCGTCCTACCCGCCCTCGCATTTGATATAACTGAGACAAACCAAAATGATCAGCATCATATACAATAATCGTATTCGCATTTGGCACATCAAGACCATTTTCAATAATACTTGTACATAATAATACATCATCAGTACCTTCATAGAAATCAAGCATAGCTTGTTCTAACATTTCTTCCGGCATTTGTCCATGAGCTACACGAATTTTAGCATCGGGCAGCATCTCTGCTAAGCGGCGGTACATTTTATCAATGGTCTGTACTCGATTATAGACAAAGTATACCTGACCGCCTCGCTTTAATTCCCGCTTAATTGCATCACGCATCACTTCTTCATTGTATTCTACTACATAGCTTTGGACGGGGAATCGTTCTTCTGGCGGAGTCTCAATAATACTCATATCTCTTGCACCGACTAATGACATATGCAAGGTACGAGGAATGGGAGTCGCACTTAATGTCAATACATCAATCCCCGCACTCCATTTTTTTAATTTTTCTTTTTGTTTTACACCAAAGCGCTGTTCTTCATCGACAATCAGCAGTCCAATATTTTTAAATATAACATCTGATTGTAAAATACGATGGGTACCAATTAATACATCTACCTGTCCACTGGCTAGTGCCTCAACAGTAGCTCGCTGCTCTCTTGCATTCCTAAAGCGGCTAATTACATCTACTACTGGACCAAAGCCAGCAAAGCGAGCACTAATCGTCTGATAATGCTGCTGAGCTAACACAGTTGTCGGTACAAGTATCGCAACTTGTTTACCGCCCATGACAGCTTTATAAGCAGCGCGAATGGCCACCTCTGTTTTGCCAAATCCCACATCACCGCATAATAAACGATCCATAGGCTGGCTTTTTTCCATATCGCCCTTAATTTCGATAATAGCACTGAGCTGATCGGGTGTTTCCTCATAAGGAAAGGCATCCTCAAACTCTTTTTGCCAAGGCGTATCAGGATCAAAGGCAAAACCGGATGCAACCTTTCTTTGTGCATAGATCTCCAGTAATTCTTTCGCCATATCTGCTACTGCTTTTTCTGCTTTGCCCTTTGCCTTTAGCCAATCACTGCCACCCATTTTATTTAAACGAGGTGCATCACCTTCAGAACCAATGTACTTTTGCAGTAAATGTACCTGATCCGTAGGGACATAGAGTTTGTCTTCCCCCGCATAACGAATATGCAGATAATCCTTATGTACATTTCCTACAATCAGAGTTTCTACGCCTACATATTTGCCAATCCCATGATTGATATGTACTACATAATCGCCAATCTTGATATCACGAAAATAAGCGATTTGTTGACCTTTCCCTACTCTGGGGCGAGGTTTTTTCTTCTGGCGGCCCATAATATCTTTTTCTGCAATTACCAGCAGATGGGCTTGAGGCAGTTCAAAGCCTGCTGAGAGTAGTCCGACTGTTATTAATACAGTACCTTCGGTCAGAGTATGGATGACATCAGAAAAAACGGCAGGAATACCTTCCTCCGTCAAGGTATGTTGCAACGATACGGCCTTCTCTTGATTGGACATAAAAATGATAGGATAAGACTTATGCTCCTGGCAATTTTTTAATTCAGCAATCAGCATATCCATTTGACGATGAAAAGGAACAATACCTTTGGCTGTAATACTAATAATTTCATTAGGCTGGGTATAAGGAATCTTTTGCAGCATCAAGGAAATATATAACACATTGTAATGCACTGCCACCGTTACTATATCTGACCACATAAAGGTGCTTTTCTTAATCTCTGGATTTTCCTTCACTAGTTTGCCCATCTGTTCGCGGATGCGAGCAGTCTCGTCAAACACAATGGTTGAAATCGCTGGTAAATAAGATAAAAACACCGTTGGAGTTCCACTTTTTTCAATCTCAGATAAAGGAAGAATATCCACTTGCTCTACCGCGTGCATAGATCGCTGTGAGGCAAGATCAAACTCCCGCAGGGAATCCACCTCATCACCAAATAACTCTAAACGAATCGGGACTTTACTGCTGATGGGGAAAATATCAACAATACCGCCTCTGGCACTAAACTGACCGAGCCCCTCTACTTGATCCACCCGTTCGTAACCAAAACGTACCAGCGACTCCAGCAAGTCTTCACGTATCATTTCTGATCCGTTACTAATTGTAATGCGATTATTTTCAAAGTGTTCTCGGGGCAGTACTCTTTGCATTGCTGCCTCAGGCGTGGCTAAAACGATTATATTTTCCCCTCGGATCAGACGCCCCAAGATATCCATGCGCCGAGCTGCTAACTCAACACCTTTTGCAACCGCTGTAAATGTAATAATATCTAAAGCCGGCAGTTCGAGAACAAGGGTATTGGGAAGCAACGTGGCAAAATCTGCGCGCAGCTGTTCTACCGACTCATGATTACCAGTAACAATCACAGTAGGCTTAGGAGCAGACTGATACGCGGCTGCTAATAATGCACTTTTTTGCACACCTGTTACGCCATAGATTTGACTTTGACTCACAGTCAATTGCGAAACGGCAATAACCCGCTTCATTCCAGGATCTTGTTTCATAATTTCAAATAATTTGTTCATAGCACCTCTTCCTATTATAAGAAAGCATTTCATACTGTACAATTACGTGCATAGAAAAAACCGTTCGGAGTCTTAAAGTGAAAAGGTAAAAAGGGGCTTTAGCTGTTGCTAAAGCCCTGCATCATTACTTCATTATACTTCGAACCTTATTGATTTAATCCATTTTTTTAATGTAGAAAATTGATTTGCTGTTGAACCGCTTTTTTTTCATCAAGTCCTAAGGTCTCTATACACTTATCGCACAAGGAATGAACATGCATGGTATTTTCTTTCACATCAACTTTTATTATATCTTGACGCTCTTCAGCCGTCAAGCAATCAAAACCAAACTTAACTTCATCAACTTGATCTACTTCAATTACATCAATCGCAGCCCCACAATGGGCACAATTATA
Source organism: Pelosinus baikalensis (assembly GCF_020819555.1). NCBI lineage: Bacteria > Bacillati > Bacillota > Negativicutes > Selenomonadales > Sporomusaceae > Pelosinus > Pelosinus baikalensis. Next base: position 32,369 of record NZ_JAJHJB010000023.1, on the reverse strand, counting down.
AAATATTTTCATAAAAGGGCTTCCTCCTTTTCGATAATGAGTCCGCATTGAGAAGAGGTGGTATTTCATCTTTAAGACGACAAACGGATTAAGGTAACATTCCACATTACATGTACACAACTTGCCACGAGTATGGCAATCCAAATACTGCTGCTTATGTATAGTCCCAAAAGAGTCAAACATCCAAATAGACTATGGCCGATAATACTGACTAATGCGGCCCATTTACCTCGTTTTCCATCGGCGGTATTATACCAGTCATAACCTGCTTCTAATATTCCAAATACCACGTGAGTCACTAAAATATCTGCAGCTAGATAATAAGAACAAAGGCTCTTCGTTACTTCTTCGACTACTGGACTATAGCTAATAACCGCTTTCATTCCCACATATTTTAATAATATCTTATTTAATAAAAAGCTCAGTGCCGCCATGAGACAACCAATTACATAAGCCATCTTTACCTCATTAGGTACAAACGTAATGAGCCTATTATTGCCACGATAAAAAGAATTTATACAAAATTAAAAGCTTTTGAACGTGTTAACGTCCTCCTTAAAGGACTTTTCTATGCTTAAAAAAATAGGCGGATAAAAATGTAGCATTTTTATCCGCCTATCTATATGAAATATATATTACAAGACAGGAACACTCGATTTCTAGCTGTTTTTTCGCAGCCAATCAATTGCTTCTTCTGCCCGGAATCCAATAATTCCCTGTTTAAACAACACATCTGCCATGAGAAAGCTGTCATCAAAAGGCTCCTCCATCATGTAAGGTAATGCCATGCAATACATAGAAGCACTTTTCGCCGCCTCCACTCCATGCAATGAATCCTCCATTACCAAACAATTTTCAAAGGGTACGCCCAGCCGTTTGGCGGCTTCCCAAAATACATCTGGCGCAGGTTTTCCTTTCGCCACCTCTTCTGCCGATAGGATTACATCAAAGTACGCTGCCAAATTCGTAATGGCTAATATCATGTCAATGATTTCTGGAGATGAACCGGAAGCAATAGCTAAAGGATAGTTATTTTCTTTTAGAAATTGTAAAAACCGATACATCTCAGGAAAAACAATCGTATTTTCTTTGGCAATCTCAAGATAATATTTATTCTTTTTGGCTACTAAAATATCGATCGACTCATTGAGCCCATATATCCCTTTGATATCCTCCATCATTTCTCGTGTTCCAATGCCAACATATTTCTTCTTCATTTCTTCACTCAATGCTTGTATCCCATATTCCCCCAATAACACATCATCTGCTTTGGAGTAATTAGGTTCACTGTCCACTAACGTTCCATCTAAATCAAAAATAACCGCTTTCACCTTATGATTTAAAACTTCACTATTTTTCTCCATTTTGTCACTCCTCTCTGCTATAAGAAAAGTATTCGCACTGATCGTATATTTTCCTCTATAAGAAAAACGATTACGCTCCGGCCATCACTAGATTGATCCTGCCAAAGTCGGTATCAATCGCCACTGCATAATTCGATTTCCCCCTTAAAGCAGCACCTCTCGTAACTCGTTGAGGATGTAAATCAAGATCGAGTCCCATGTTGGAAAGATTAATGCAAAAAAGACCATTGGTAACATTCAGAAATTCTCCTGCACTATCAATAGCCAGCTCATCCATTTCACAAATTTTTTCTCCACTATATCGGCATGCTATTTCCAATAATACGCTCTCTTCGGCAGTAAAACTGCTATGCAAAATGATGTCTCCCGTCATGCTTTGTGAAACAAACCATTGATTCGAATCATGTTCATAAGTAATTGCTGCCAGCAAAGGACTGGTATCTAAAAAGCGAACCATAGCTCGAAGAAAAAGTGATATGTAATCATAATACAATTCTACATTCTCATCATCTTGAGGAATTTTTAATTGAGTCCGAATCTGTTCTTTAAGATAGGATATATCGGACTGTTGATCTAAGCTGCCTTCTGCTTTGTACTCTTCTAAGACATTCTCCAGCTGTGCTAACGTCATGTAGCCTTTATCGACCAATGTCTGGCCAAAGTTGAGATGATCATTTTCTTGAGTATCTAGCAAAGTGATCAATTGCTCTTCTGACAAATAGCCTTCATCTAAGGCTATCTCACCAAATCGTTTATCAATCCGCTGTTGCAACCTGTGAATTTCCTCTACTTGCTCAGCAGTTAGAAAGCCTTGGTTAATGGCCAATACGCCTAATTTCACTTGTACTGCACGTCTATTTTCAAGAGCTTCCTGCACTTGACTTGGTGTTAACAATCCTTGATTTAATATATATTGAGCAAAAAATTGACTAAACATTTAGCTCTCCTTTCGAATGATGTCATTTACCGCTTTCACGATTTGACTACTATTGTACGGTTTCTGAATAAAATCAATTGCACCTAATTTAAGAGCCTCTAATAAATTGGCAGCAGTACCTGTTGAGGAAAGCATAATGATCCTTGCCTCACGATGTATTTCTTTAATCTTTTTCAAAGCATCAATTCCGCTGACTTTTGGCATCACAATATCCATAAATACTCCATCAGGACAAAATTGGCAGTATGCTTCTACCACTTCTTGTCCATCTTTAGCTTCAAATACTTGACAGCCTAGTTTTTCTAACTCTTCTCTTAGCTTTTTTCGTAATAATAAGGAATCATCACTAATTAGAATCTTTAATGGCTTCTGCAAAAAAATCCTCTCCTTATAAGAAAAACTCTGACGCGTACTAAAAAAAATAAAACCTTTTGAACCGCGAAGACGCGAAGGTTTTTGTGCTTCGGCACTACAGGGTTTCTACATTGCTAGGTCATGGAAAATCAACAGTGCATTTCCCCCATCAATCTTCCCAACATACTCGATTAAGCAAGCCTTTTAATTCTGTTTCTATTTCAGAATGTACCTGGGCAGCGCTTTGCAAATGGGTTTCGATTGGTGCGTTATCAGTTAAGGATATCACGATATCAGAAATCATTCTTTCAATCTCAGCAAGATTAAATTCAGCAGCAGCTTCTTCGATCACATCGACGCCTTTCACGTTCCAATCTTTTAAGCACGATAGTAAATACTCATTCATCACTGTCCCCTGACCAAGAACCATATTGCCATTTGGACTTACCAGTACTTGATTAAGAGTCATTCCAAGCTTGATCTCTGAAAGATGTAAATAACTCAATAGAATTCTCCTCCTAACACAAACGTCTTACTTATGACTGACAGGATTCACTTATGCAACTCTCGAACTAAAACAATTTTTGTATCTGTAATTAAAAGATAACACAAAAAATAACGTTAACTATTACTTTCAAGTTAACATTTTATTAATTTTATCAGTAAAACTTTATATTCTCTCTACTATAAGAAAATGTTTAACAAGCAGGAGATTGCTTGCTATGCTCGCAATGACGAACTACTGCTTCATCCTCCAGAAAATTATACCTTCTCTACGTACAAAAGAACCCGCATATTCGCGGGTTCTTAATTGTTTCAAATTTCTTTCTCTAATATAATCTTATAATTTCAGCACATATCCGCGAGCTCGCATTGCTTTTAACATTTCGGCTCGTTTTCCCAGTTTTTTGCGCACACGATAAATCAACACGTTGATTTCATCGATTCCTGCATCAGGAAGTGCACTTTTGCCAAGAATTCTTTCCGGCCATACTGCCGCCCTAATTTCATCATAGGTCACTACTGTATTGGCATGATCATATAGCAGCTTAAAGAAGCGCCATTCTTTTTCCGTCAAGCTAACCAGCTGCCCGTCAATATGGCATTCCCACTTAGCACACTCCACAGCAATTGAAGTATTCTTTCTCAAAGACATGGATTGGGTTTGACTTAAATCCATTGTTTCTTCATTCTTGGAAGCGCTGACAATTCGGATTGCCACGATACCCATAGACAAGCTGATTGTATCTCCTGTATGAAGAATATACTTTTCATAAGGAGTGATTGCTTTTCCATTTATCATTGTGCCATGCTTACTCCCTAAATCGCACAGTATTACATCATCTTCATTATGTACAATATAGCAATGCTTACGAGATATCAGCTGATTGGAAAAGCTCACATCTACTTGCTGATCAAGACTGGAGCGACCAAGGTACACTTCGCCGTTAAGAAGTTCGATGCGAGTGCCGGCTTCGTAAGGTTCTCCTCTTTCCACTATAAGACAAGCACGTAATTGCAAAACCAACCCTCCATAGTCACAGTCATTTATTTTACTATACTCTTTTAGTCCTGCTCTTTCAATACTAAAAATGACTCTTCTTGCTATAACTGACTACGATTGCATCTTACCGGGTCTGGCAACTACCGATTGCTATCGTGTAACCAAATTATATTTCCGGAGAATCCCTATCGTCACCTTTTTAGCGGCTGGACCTGCAAATTCTTCCTGGCTATCAAGATTAGTGGCAAATACATAAGGGTGTCCCTTTATAACAACAAAACCTACGAACCAACCTGTTGATAAGCCATCTTCAAGTCCTGAGCTTCCTGTCTTTCCATATAGTATGTACTCATCACCTTCCTGTTGAATCATGATCCGTTTAACGGTTTTCATTACGCCTTTATCAAAGGGAAGAGTTTCCCGATATAACCCTTCAAGAAAATCAATCTGCTCAAATGGAGAAATCTTCAATGAGCTACTGAGCCAGAACCGATCAATGCCCCCGCTAATGTCACGATTACCGTAGGAACACCGGTCCAGCCATTCCTGCATACGCCCTTCACCGATATCCCGAGCCATCTCTTGATAATACCAAACAACAGAATTTCTCATGCTAGAACCAAGAGTATGATCTTGATTCCAGTTATCTAATGTCCTTTTAGTGCCATCCCAATATTTAATCTCATATTCATCTTTAACGGCTTTTACCTGCAAACCAATTAATGAATTCATAATCTTAAAGGTGGAGTTTGGGGCTCTTTGCTCTTTGGCTCTCTCGTTGTTATAACTAAATATTTTTCCTGATTCTAAATCTTTGAGGACGAATGTTCCTTCACTCTTTGGAAAAAATTCATCTACGCTGATAGCAGCAACATCCAACGCCTCAGCTGGTTGTATTTTACTGGCACAAGAAGCTGCAACCGAACCTACCATAAAAAAGAGCATTATTAACATCACGATACTTTGTTTTTTCATTATTACCACCTCTTAATATTTTCTACTATTGTCCCTAATTATAATATTGTAAAATACCAAAAACAATAACAGCAAACTAACACATTCCTAACTTTAATCAAATAAAATGAAACAAGATTGTAATATAACAAACGAGATGTAACTACATCGTAAAAGCCGCTAATTCTTCCTTAAAAGGTAGATGATTAGCGGCTTTACAATTAATAAGAATATCCCATTCCTTTGGATCAATGAAAAACCATTGCACCATTTATGGATTACATCTTATTTCACTAAACTAAATTCATTCAAAATTATTTCGACCATTACCTGAATAACGCACTAGATGTGAAAATCCCTTTGCTTGAAATTTGAAGATGGTTAAGTTTTCATCAAATGTTTCAGGACAGGATTGAACTTTTGAAACTAAAAATTCTAAGCCATATTGGGAGAAGATAGTCCATAGCTGACAAGGAAGTTCTTCTAATTCCTTATATGTTGCTAAGAACTGCTCATGGTATTGCCCCTCAAAAAGCCTCTTTCTCCATAGACTGTCTTGACTAATTTCCATCGCTACATCTTCTAGATACTTCTCGTGAAATTTCTCTGCTATCGCAAATTGCATCCTATTATTTCCTACTTTCTTGTTCATAATGAATCCGACATTATGACAATTCTATCACGACTTCAAGCATTTAGCCATTGCTACGCTTTTTGCAGAATATAGAATGAACTTTTTGCTTATCATCCGATCATACTTACTGTGCAATAAAGTTAATACTTGACACCTATTGTTTACTTGGTATACTATTGCTATGTAAATAAAAAACTGTATTCTATAATAGCAAAGGAAGTAAGTAAATGCCTAACCAAAGTCAGTATGTACTGGAAACAATGTTGCGAATAATCCATAAGGCCTCCGAATTAATTATAGAACCACGAATTTTTGGGACCGAAGTTTTGTATGCATCTGAAATCCACATGATTGACATTATTGGTCGAAATCCGGGGATCCACGTTACAAAAATCGCCAATAAGCTAGGTATTACGAAGGGGGCCGTTCCTAAGATTATTTGCAAACTCTTACAAAAAGAACTGATCTATCGCTATCAAGCAAAGGACAATAAAAAAATGGTTCTCTTTACACTCACCCCAAAAGGCCATGCGTCTTTTCAAAGCCATATTGAATTTCACAAAAAACTAGATCAGGGCATTATTAAGAAGTTCAATTCATTACAAGAATCCGAATTACTTATGTTTCATGATATCATGCATGAAATCGAAGAGTACATTGATAGAATCGAAAAATAAAGACAATGTTAGCGAAATGTTTACCAGGTAAACATTTCGCTAACATTGCCTATTGCACTACTCTCCTTATAAAACAACTGCCCTCTCTTAAAAAATCCTACTATGATTGGCTCCAGTATATAAATCTCAATATTTTAGGAAAAGGTGATATTATGAAAGTTACTACAAAATTTATTAAATTTATGATCGTACTTTTGCTCGTACTTGGCGGGGTCGGCGCCTATTACTATTCACAACACGGTGAAGTATCAACAGACGATGCCGGTATTGACGGCCGCACAGTAGTATTAAGCCCGAAAGTACAAGGCTATGTGAAAACCTTGAATGTGCAAGACAATCAGTTAGTAAAGTCCGGCGATGTACTTTTGGAAATTGATCCTACTGATTATATTATCAAGCGGGACCGGGCTAAGGCTGCATTGGCTGCCGCTCAAGCAGCGGCTAATGCTTCTCATAGCAACTTGGAGACGGCTGCTATTTCTGCTCCCTCTAGCATTGATGCGGCAATCGCTCAGGTGTCATCTGCACAAGCAACTTGGGAAAAAACACTAGCCGATAGACAACGCATGGAAAGCTTATTCAGCTCTGGTGCCTGCTCTTCGCAACAGTTGGATCAAGCGGTCGCAACAGAAAAGTCAGCTCGCTCCACGTTGGATCAAATGCGCGCTGGTCTTCATTCAGCCAATACAGCACCTAGCGTGATCGCAGCAGCCAAAGGCACAAGTGAGCAATTAGAGGCACAAGTAAAACAGGCCGAAGTGGATCTTGCACAAGCTGAAAATGATCTGGCAAATACCAAAATTATAGCTCCTATCGATGGGCGTATTACAAACCGCAGTGTAGAAATCGGCAATTATGTGCAGGCAGGAAGCCAATTAGCTTCTTTAGTCGGCACAGACTTATGGGTTGTTGCCAATTTCAAAGAAACACAGTTAGAACATATGCAGCCTGGACAATCCGTTGATATCAAGATTGACGCCTTCCCTAATGTGAAGCTGCACGGTAAGGTAGACAGCATCCAAGCTGGTACAGGCTCCCATTTTTCTCTTTTCCCGGCTGAGAATGCTACCGGGAACTTTGTTAAAATCGTACAGCGCGTTCCCGTAAAAATCGTGTTTGACAACTTGCCAGATAGCATTCATCTAGGTCCTGGCATGTCGGTAATACCAACGGTTCACACAGCAAACGCAGGATATCGTCATGAGTGACGATACACTAAGACCCGTAAACCCTCTTTTGATATCAATCGCCGTTAGTCTTGCCGCCTTCATGGAAGTACTGGATACAACGATTGCCAATGTTGCACTTTCTCACATTTCCGGCTCACTGGGCGCCAGTTCAGAGGAAAGCACCTGGGTGCTTACCTCCTACCTGGTAGCCAACGGCATTATTCTACCCCTATCCGGCTGGTTATCCGCCCTGATGGGACGCAAGAACTTTTTCATCTTCTGTATTTTAGGATTTACTCTTACCTCTTTTCTATGCGGTATTGCCACTTCGCTGCCTATGCTAATTGTATTTCGATTATTGCAGGGTTTAACAGGTGGCGGCTTGCAGCCTAGCCAGCAGGCCATCATCAAAGACAGTTTTCCCGCGGAAAAGCTGGGAATGGCCTTTGCCATTACAGGAATAACAACAGTATTAGCTCCCATATTGGGACCAACGCTAGGCGGTCTCATCACGGATAACTTTAGCTGGCGCTGGATTTTTTTTATGAACGTGCCTGTCGGCCTGTTGGCGGCCTTTCTCGTCAATAGCTTGGTTGTAGACCCACCCAGTGCACAAAAACAAAAAGTCGATTCTATCGACTATATTGGCCTCAGCCTAATTGCCCTTGGTCTCGGAGCCCTGCAAATCGTTCTAGATAAAGGACAACAGGAAGATTGGTTTGACAGCTCCTTTATCATAATCTTTGCGATCATTGCCGCTGTCGGTCTTATTCTAGCTGTTTTTTGGATATTACGGCAGAAAAACCCGGTAGTTGAGCTAAAGCTCTTTGCCATTCCCAGTTTTAGTTTACCCTGCATTATGATTTTCTTTGTTGGTTTTGCTCTTTACTCAAGCGCCATGTTATTACCTATGCTGGTGCAAACAAGCTTCGGTTATGACGCGACACTATCCGGCTTGGTACTTTCACCAGGCGGGATCGCCACCTTGTTTATGATGCCCATTGTTGGTAAACTGGTAAATAAAATTCAGGCAAAGTATCTCATTTCTTTTGGCATGCTGCTAAGCGCCGTTGGCATGTGGGCAACTGGGCTCGTAACACCGCAAACGGGTTACGGCACCTTTGTCCTTGTACGTGCCCTGCAAACAGTCGGTATTCCCTTTCTATTTATACCTGCCAGTACCCTCGCCTTCTCGAAAATTTCTCCAGAAAGCAGCAGTAATGCCTCAGCAATTGTTTCTTTAATGCGTAATTTAGGAGGCAGCATTGGCATTGCGCTGGTAACGAACAAACTCATACACAGCCAGCAGATCGAACAAGCACATCTGGTACAGCATCTGACCACTGCTGATCCTGGTTATCAAAGCGCAATTGCAAACTACACTCAATCAATTATGAACTTGGGTGTGCCAGCCGTTCAGGCGTCCACCATGGCAATAGCCAAAATCTATCAGGAGCTTATCCAGCAAGCCAATATTCTCGCTTACAGAGATGCTTATAACTTCGTTGCCATTATATTGGTGGTTCTAGCTGTTGTTGCTCTGTTCATGCCAAGCAACGCACTGCAGAAAAAAAGTGCTCCGATTGCATCACATTAGAGCAATTCTAACTTAAATATTCTGATTCTACAAAGAAAAGAATGGGCATTACTCTTTTGCGAGTAATACCCATTCTTTCTTATATTTCTATGTTCAGAGCAATTTCATCACAGTTGGGAAACTTAGTACAGTTAATGCATTCTTTCCAGACCTTATGAGGCAATTGATCTTTTGATAATTCGTTAAAACCCTGTTTTATAAAAAATCCAGGCTGATAGGTCAAGGTAAAGATCGTCTTTATCTCTAAGGTTTTTGCTTCTTCAATTAGTGCCTGTACAATGCTGCGACCAATGCCTGATTTCGTGACATGAGGTGCGATTGCCATTGCTCTAATTTCCGCAAGCGCATCCCACACTAAATGCAGCGCCCCCATGCCAACAACTTCTCCATTATCTTCTGCCAAAACAAAGTCCCGCAGGCATTCATACAGCATATTACGCGAACGCCCTAACATTAATCCTTGTTCAGCATAAGCGTTAATTAATGTGTACATGGTTTCTACATCTTTGAATGTAGCTTTACGATAAAGCACTTATACCACTCCCTTAACGTATAATTATACATTATACATTAATAAAAATGCTTTCACAATCCATTTATCTGACTCTACTACCTTGGTTTGCTTCCTATTCTTCTCCAGGTGCTTTTTTTATGCCTAAAAACATATAATTACTACCTTCAAAAATTTTATAGAAAAGGAGGGGTTTCTATGGAGAAAAAAGACAAATGTCTAAGTTCCTTTCCTGAATGGGTAAAAGCCAGAGTGAATCTAGCACTGAACCATAAACATAGTTGTATTTGCAATTGGTATCTTGAAGAATTCATCGATCATAACAACTATGACAACTGTTTGTTCAAAGCATGGTATTTGACAACCACCAGTCTGATTAGTCTTTGCTTAACCTTTGATCAAATCAATATGATTGAGTATTTCAAAAAGGATATTATAAAAATCGAAACGGTATTGAATGTACTTGAAGATAAATGCACTCATAAAGAAATAGTGTGTACTTACAGCATTAAAATGCTGTGTATAAACGGAGATATCATCAAGCTAAATGAACCGGAGGTAAAAAGAGCGGATCATAAAAATTTATATATGGAATTTATTGAAGCTTTTAAGCAAAACTTTTGACTTTGTTATTTTAAAAATCTATAATAAGTATTTCTAACTTATTTTCATTACAAAAAACTAAGCCGATTTCAAAGAATTTAAGCTTGCCTCTTAAAACCTACTTAACTGGTAAAGACCCAACATACAGTTTCTTACTGTCTATTGGGTCTTTCTTAACTCTTTCAGTCCTATATTCGTCATCTGTATTAGCAAACTTGCAACTATACATTTAGACTGTGGACAAGCCAACATCATATCTATGTCCTCAGTTAAGAAAATAGGATGAATCATCCAAAGAAGGAAATATACAATTTATGAACGATATCTACTACCCATAAGGAAACAATCGTGAACACAATTCCAAAACCACCTAAGGTCCATGCGATAAAACCTGCCGATATTCTCAGCAGGTTACTATAAAAGTCTTTTGTTAATTGATTGTTATCTTACAGTTTTCAGTAGTGTTAACTCAGTCTCTTGCTTAAATAATCGAGTGTTTAAAGTCTCTATACTGGCACTTAAGGTAGTAATGTCTTCTCTAGTTGCTGTCCGTGCTACATCTTGAGATAAGGCAGAGATAAACCTTGCATTTTCTGCGAGTCTACTATCAATATTATCTAAACTATTTTCAATGGTATCTAATCTTTGTGTTATTTGAGATTGACCCTCAAATAACTTAGCTTGACCTTCAAATAGCTTAACTTGTCCATCAAATAGCTTATTTTGTCCATCTGATAACCTCTTCAATTCCTTAGTTGTTTCTAATTGACCTTCTAGTAACTGCTGCAGAATCTTTTCCATAGGTGCACACCTCCGATCATATCATTAATTTATTGTATCACTTAAATCTATAAATATCTAGCAGCTTCTTAACAAGCAGGAGATTGCTTCGCTATGACCTTCGGGAAGACGAACAATTCATCATGTTACTTACCTTTATCTAAAAAAAGTGATCGAAAAAAAACATGCCTGGGTTGACCTATCCAGGCATGTTTTCTATCTGTATTTATGATTTCATTTATATTCTAGCACCAAGCCCACCCCAACCTCTTCAACAGTTGCGGCTTTTGCTAAACCTATTTTGGAACGCAGATCGGTACAATGGCATGTATGGATAGCATGAGGCTGGCACTTTTTAAAATATTCAACAGTATTGCCCAGCCTTCTTTGGGAGGGATTTAATAGATGGAACCCGCCAACTACATCATATATTCGTTCTTCATTACATACTTTTTTAGCATATTCGATAATATTGCAAATCCCCGCATGGGAGCACCCCGTAATGATCACCAACCCATTATCGGATATATATGCTAACGCAGAATCATCAAGTACATAATCATCTTCCCAAGTACCGCCCCGCAACACTTTGCCAATTGGATCTCCTATCTCAAAAGAATGATTTCGTTCAATTTCTCCCAAAAATACAATTTTAGGAGTGAGCCATATAGGTTCTTTACTAAGTTGTAATGAAAAAGTTCTCTTGAATTGATTGTTAGATAACATTGGTCCAATATCAAGCCCATCTACATTTCTCTCTAAGAACGCGTCAGGATGAGCGATTATTGTAGGTTTCTTGCACCCATATCCTTCACTTGCAGCCTCAGAATAAAGCTTAACTAATTCGCCTAGCCCCCATGTATGGTCGTTATGACCATGTGAAATAACGATTCCATCTAATGCTAATAGATTAATACCCATTTTAGTGGCGTTTCGCAGGAATAGATCTGAATATCCAGTATCAAACAAGTATTTCTCATCATCACACTCGATAAAATAGGATACTCCGGGTTCAGCATAAAAATATCTATCAATGATAGTATTATTATCAACTAAGACTGTTAGTTTCACATTAGCCCTCCATATTTACTCACTCTTCTAAAGGTATTACCTTAAGTACAAAAAAATTAATACAATTCTAATCTTCTAGAAATAATGGCATATTGGCATATAATCCTGGTAAACCACCAGTATGCAAGAAAAGTACGTTATCACTCTTTTTGAAATAACCTTTTCTAGTCAGATCAATTAGCCCAGCCATTGCTTTCCCGGTATAGGTAGGATCAAGCAAAATCCCTTCAGTCCTAGCCGCTAGTTTGACAGCTTCAATCATTCCAGCAGTAGGCACTGTATATCCCTCTCCCAAATACTCATCAAACAAGCTAACTGCTTCCTGAGGTATCGGAACGTTAACTCCCAGATAATCTGCTATTTTTTCGATTATTTCTGCTATACGCTTTTGCAGAACTTCTTTCGAATTTAAAACACTGATTCCGGTTATCGGTATATGGCAGTAATATCAGCCGACATTTCAGTCCTTCTTTCACGGCGGCAGCTAACGTTAAGCGACAATGGTTGGATTGTATACCACCGCATGTGATCAGTGTATCTGCTCCTTGTTTTAGAGCGTCGGCAACTAAGAATTCCAGCTTGCGCGTCTTATTTCCGCCACCGGTTAAACCAAGCAAGTCATCACGCTTTATATAAATATTCGCCCCTCCGACAGCAGCAGTCAGACGTTCCAATTTTTCCAGCGGCGTGTGACCTTCTGTATACCGTCGCCGAGGATATTGTGCTAAATACATCCCATTACCTCCATTTCTCTTAAAGGATACGGCTATTTGTCTCATTTGAAACACAGGTTTTAACTTCTTCCTATCAAAAGAGAAGCTGTCCTTAGTCTACCAATAAGGTAGATTAGAAACAGCTTCTCTTTACTAAATGCTAAGTCCTGCTGAAAACTTTGTATGATCAACATTATTTTACTTTCGTAGTATTCTCTATTGTCATTTGCTCAAGATCTTTTAAAATTCTTGGGAGGTCCATGATCAATTGTTCTAATTCGTCTTTGCTCATTTCTACTTCTAGAATCTCTTCTGACATGTAACACCTCTACCTCCAAAAACATTCTGTCTTTGAATAAGAATATGCATAATACAGATTGTACATTGACAATCTTTGAATTATTTTTGAATATGGTAATTCTCACGAGTGTGATGATGTTCATACTTTTATTAAATCGATGTATTGGGGGCAATTCTTATTCGCCAACTCTGGAAGGCGCGAAAAAATTTTCGTAGTTGTTAATTATATCGTTGGATTACAAGAAACTCCTGCCAGATCCTGATAGAATCTGGCAGGAGTTTCGGAAGGTTTTGTCATTAACAGGCGGCAATCGCATCAATTTCAATCAGTGCACCAAAATGAAGGGTATTAGTTGGTACGATAGTACGAGACGGTTTATGATCTCCAAAAAATTCTATATATATCTCATTAACAGCCGACCAATACGTGATATCTGAAATATATACCGTAGTCTTAAGCACCTGCTGTTTATAGCTTCCACACTGTTTTAGTATATCATCCAGGTTTTTTAACGCTACCCGCGTTTGTTCTTCTATGCCTCCCGCGGGTAACGTTTCACCTACAGCGTAGTTAATTGGTAATTGACCTGATACATACACTAGATCGCCATGGATTACCGCAGGAGAATAATGCCCCTTGGATTGAAGAGAATAGGGCGTACTAACCATTTTCATGCAACATACCTCCAACATTTGTTTCTGTTAAATCCTTATTTTTTGAGTCCCATACCAGTTAACGGTACAACAATATTGAGTTTATTATCATATCCATCTTTAAAATATTGCAGCATTCCGGCGACTGCAGCTCCTGAAGTGACTTCTATATAAATTCCCATTTCACCAAGCATTTCCTGAGCCTTGATTACCTCTACATCATCCACTACAATAATATCACCTTTGCTGTCTGTTACAGCCTCTATCATTTCGTCGATTCTCTTTGGCTCTTGAATAGCAATGCCTTCCGCTGCAGTTGGTTTCATTTCACCAACTGACTGATTTTTAAATTTGCTGAATACTGGCGCACAATTCCTGCTTTGTACAACAATAATGCGGGGAAGTCGTCCCATTTCTTTAAATCCTTTATAAATTCCCAATAACATCGTTCCGTTGCCAGCAGGAACTACTATATAATCCGGAATGCCTATTTGCTCATAAATCTCAAACGCAAGAGATTTAGTACCTTCAAAAAACAAGGGATTATATACATGTGAAGCATAATACGTGGTTTTAGCAGCCTTCAATATTGCTTTAGCTGTGTCATCACGTGTCCCTGGAACCTTCACTACGTTTGCCTTATAAGCATTAATTTGTTTAATTTTTCCTGGGGATGTACTCTCTGGCAAATAAATATTGCACTTGATTCCTGCCGCAGCACAATATCCGGCAAAGGCAGCCCCTGCATTACCAGAGGAATCTTCAACAATTTCGTTAATGCCTAATTCCTTTAATTTATTAATCACGGCAAAGGCTCCACGATCTTTAAAAGAACCTGTAGGCTGCATATAATCCAGCTTTAAATAGATTTCCCTTCCCTGTAAAATCCTTTTTATGATCGGAGTCTTAACTTCTCCTAAGGATACGGTTGCCGTAATCTTTTCGTCCTCTTCTTTATACAATTGAAAAAGTCCGCCACACTCACACTGATAGTCAAGCCCCTCAATTGGATAGTCCTTTTCACATCGAGAACAGTAAAAATGCATCATAACAACCCCTTTGTATATTTTTTTGATGAATAGTTGACTATCATATAAAAAATTATATAATATACATATAAATCACCTTATATTTTATATAATATATATTTTTTTATATAAAATCAAGATATTTATATAAGTTTTTATATAAACGGAGAATGATTCAATGATGTACACAAACAAAAAATTAGAAACATATATACCTATAGCAAATTTAATCGCTAAAACCTTCGGTAAAAACTGCGAAGTGGTCATCCATGATTTATCAATTCCTCAAAATTCAGTAGTGTATACGATTAATAATCACGTAACGGGACGTGAAATTGGACAATCTTTTGATCACCTAGTGAAAGATGTTCTCCTATCTAAAAAATTCGATAATGATTATAATGCAAATTATATTACCATTACGGAAGATGGCAGAAAAATAAAATCTTCTACTGCACTCATTAGAGATTCCGAAGATAAAGTAATCGGAGCGTTGTGTATAAATTATGATTTAGAAAAACTAAATCATATTAAAAACTTTTTAGATGAATTTATGGCTGCTGAACAAGAAAAGATCGAAACAGCAGTGGAGCCTTTTGATAATGTAATGGAAATTGTGGTTGATTTAATAGATAAAATCATCGGTAATACAAAAATCGAGCACTTAAAACGAAAAGATAAAATTGAGTTAATTTATTTTATGGATAAAAAAGGACTCTTTTTAATCAAAGGAGCCATTGAAAGAGTTGCTGAAAAATTAAATATTTCTAAGGTAACTGTTTATAGTTATTTAGATGAAATAAAAAAACCTCAATATAAATAATGGGGCCTGAACAATGAATGCTACCCTGCCTAAGTTCGTAGGCAGGGTAGCATCAAAATTTATATGTTCAGATTTATCCCCTGTGCAATTCTGCTGCCAAGTTCATGATCTACCTGCATAAAATGTTCAATCATTCTCCTTTGAATAGGCTCGTAGGCTTGATTTAAATTTTCTACAATATTTGAGACCAAGTGTTTCTTTTCAAGCACCGACATCATCCGGTATCTGCAGCCGGCTTGATAATAATCATCACCTGTTATTTCTGATCGAGCCACATTGCCTGAAACAAATTCCTGAGGGCGTTTCCCGATCTCAGGTGCTGGCATGGGCATCCCACCGCCTAACGTATTGGGTAAATAGTTAGCAACACCTTCACTGTACATGGTTTGCATGGTTCCATCCTGCATCTTATTAGCAATTGGCCTTCTAGGCATATTAGTGGGAAGTGCTAAATAATTAACCCCATACGGTATCGTTGCGTATCTCCATAGGAAAAAATACGACCTTGGAGTATTTTATCATTTGAGAAATCGATACCCGGTACAATGGCCGCAGGAGAAAAGGCAGATTGTTCAACTTCAACAAAAAAATTATCTGGATTTTTATTTAGCACCATCCTGCCTACCGGCATCAATGGAAATAAGTCCTCTGGCCAAATATTAGTAGAATCCAATGGATCAAATGGTAGATTGCATTCATCTTCCACTTTCAGGATTTGTACACGCATCTCATATTCGACAGCATGCCCTGCGGCAATGGTATCAAACAAATCCCTACTCGCTACGTCAGGGTCACTACCGGCAAGTTAAACTGCCGTCTTACTGTCTATGTATTCAACACCAGCGCAGGGTTCCCAATGATACTTAACATATACTTCCTCCCCCCGTATATTCACCCACTTATAGGTATTAACTCCATACCCTTGAATGGTTCTATAGCTTTTGACAGTCCCATTATCCGCAAACAAGTAGGTAAGAAAATTCATAGACTCCGGCCTTAGAGACATGAAATCCCAGAAACGGCTGGCAGCTATCGGTCCACCTCGGACATTCGCAACTGGATCTGGCTTTAAGACATGAACTAAGTCTGGAAATTGAATCGGGTCTCTGAGGGGAAACACCGGAATATGGTTGCCAACAATATCATAATTTCCTTCATCTGTATAAAATTTTACGGAGAATCCTCTGATATCCCTCACGGTATCTGCCCCACCCAAAGAGCCGCCTGCTACTGAAAACCTAACAAAAACAGGGGTTTTCTTCTCTGTGTCCTGTAAAAAATCTGCCTTAGTTAATGAAGCCATTGATTTATAGGGTATAAAAAAACCAAAAGCTCCAGCTCCTTTCGCGTGTAGTACTCTTTCAGGAATCCTCTCCCTATCAAAATGAGAAATCTTTTCGAGGAAAACAATATCCTCAAGTAATATTGGACCCCATTCACCTACAGTTAATGATTGTTGATCATTAGTAACAGGTGTCCCCTGATTGCTGGTAAGATAGCGTTTCTCCATTTTCCTTCTCCCCCACATTACAAATTCTTTTATAATATATTTAATTTGGGGACTACTCATGAATAAGATTTTTAAGCTACCTCCTACTTTGCAGTTTTATAGAAAAAAGGTACTTTACCTCTGGTGTAAAGTACCTTTTTTCTACAATTTGAAGATGGCAATAGCCACTTCATTTATTTTAGCATTTTTCTTTATTCTGCTTGTCATTTTTCTTATTTTCATTATTAAAAATCTCTTTTGCAAATTCAACATTTTTGTTTTGTTTCTTTTGTTCTTGCTTACATTCTTGTTGTTTCATATTTATCACCTCCAATATTATTATTGCCAGATCTTTAATTAAAATCAGATGAAATATAAACCTTAATTGTTATTTCTTGAAATAAAAAAGCTCGCGAAATTTGCGAGCTTTTTTACTTTGAATGTCATTGGTAAAAAGCAATTCGTGCTGCAACTCTGCCAATTATTCAAGAGTCCTATTCGTTGTTTATTTGGAGGACCGGGCCTTAGCAATCTCTTCTAGGAATTTCTTGGCTGTTGCGGTAATTGCAGCATAATCCCCGGTCTTAGCACCAGCTGTTAAGCTGCTGCCAGCACCAACTGCCACGCAGCCAGCCTTAATCCATTCTTGAACATTGCTAACATTAACTCCACCAGTCGGCATAATCTGTGCCTGAGGCAAAGGACCTTTTATGGCTTTGACCATAGCCGGGCCAAAGAGTTCCCCTGGGAATAGTTTAACAATGTCACATCCAGCTTCCATACATTCAACAACTTCTTTTATCGTCATAGCTCCGGCCATCATCGGAATTTGATACCGATTGCACAAACGCACAGTTTCTTTATTCAGGCATGGTGAAACTACATATTGTGCCCCGCTGAGAATAGAAATACGAGCTGTTTCAGGATCAAGGACTGTCCCTGCCCCAATAATTAATTCCTCTGGAGAATAGGCTTTCGCCAATTCTTCCATAATATGATGAGCATTTGGTACCGTAAAAGTCATTTCGATAGCTTTCATGCCGCCAGCCAAGCAAGCCTCTGATATCCGCTTAGCCTGGTCCCCGTTTTCAGCTCTTACCACTGCAACTAAACCGGATTTACAAATTTGTTCAAGCACTTGTTGTTTACTCATAATCAATTCCCCTTTTCATTTGCAGCTATCTGCCAAAGCAAGTAGCCTTTATGTTTTTCCAGCCATACACATCACCCGTTTTTTACAAATCATTCTCAAAATTGATAATTCAATATCATTTCTTAAATATTTTTTGATAGATTCATGTAATTTATATTTTATTCGATTTATTCGTAAATCGCAACATTTTTATGATATATTCCAATCATTTTAGTTTTAATTTTAGATAACACTCTATCATTTATATATACAACTTGCCTAGATTTTGCATTATTGTTACAATAATACAATGAAATAAATTAAATTGAATGATGAGGAAATGCTATGCCTGGAACAAACCTACCAACACTATGTCTGCCTCTTTTGCGTAGCAGCTTTCAGAGTTTCACTAAATCTGAAAAGCGGGTTGCCAGTTTCATTTTAGAACGACCGCATGATATTATTCATATGACTATTTCTGATTTGGCGGAAGCTACAAAAACTGCTGAAGCAACAATTTCCCGTTTCTGCCGTAAATTGGGCTTTCATGGTTTACAAAGCTTAAAAATTGCCTTAGCTAGCGAAATACTGAGCCCCCTGGAAACTAACTATCAGGAAGTACAACCTACTGATTCATTTGAAACGATGGGGACCAAAATATTTAACAGTATTTCCGAGGGTTTACAAGATACACTGAAATTACTTGATTTTGATGCACTGCAAAAGGCTGTTGCTATTCTTGATCATGCCCATAAGATTGATATTTATGGCTTTGGTATTTCAGCAGTAATTGCCTCTGATATCGAACACCGTTTCATACGTTTTGGCATACCAACAAAGGCCTATTCCGATTTGCATATGCAGCTTATTTCAGCATCCATTTTAGAACCGGAAGATGTAGTAATCGTCGTATCACACACTGGGTCTAATACTGATTTGCTGAATTCCGTGGAAGTTGCAAAACAAAGCGGAGCCCAAGTCATTGCAATTACCAGCCACTTAAAATCGCCTCTTACTAAAAAAGCTGATCTCGTTCTGCACGGCATGAGCCGGGAAGTGAATTATTCTTCAGAATCAATGACATCACGCCTGATTCATATGGCAATTGTAGATCTTTTATATATGGGTATGATATTTAAAAACCAGGATAAATTCACCAATAATCTTAATAAACTGCGGCTGGCAATTGCCAACCGTAAAGAATAGTTCCCTGCTAGTTCACCATAAATAAAAATCTGGACACCATCAAAGAAGCTGCCTCTCATACTTTTGTATTGGAGACAGCTTCTAGTTAATATAGGGAAGTAATTATCTTCTTTTTAAAAATAGTTATTTATAAGGAACGCATTGAGATTTCATTGTCCATACGAGTCATTGAGCTGTCCCTCGACTCGTTCTATTTCCGTTTTTACAATATCCAATAATTCTTTTGGATGGCTTAACTTTATCTTTGCATTTAGATTTGGATCTTTCGTCCCCCATAAAGCAAGCGCGAAATCAACACCTGCGTGATGGGCACTTTGCATATCATAACCAGTATCACCGATATAAATCGTCTCAGCTGGAGATGCTTGGGCAAGTTCCAAACACTTTAATATAGGTTCTGGATCAGGTTTATGTTTAGTAGTGTCATCAGCACAAACGATATAATCAAAATAATCATGTAATCCAAATGGATAAAAATCGTCAAGTAGTTCTTGTTTCGTTTTGGATGTAACAATACCTGTCTTGATTTTTAGGTCGTGCAGGTATTTTATGATTTCCTCTAAATCAGGAAATACCCGTATAGAGTTATAAAATTCTTTTAAATATTCATTCCACTTTAGACATGCTTGGTCAGTATCTGCAATGTTTAGCTGTCGTAAGGCGACAGATCCCGGAATTCCTAATACAAAAGACAATTCATCGGCTGGGTAATCTATACCTGTCTCTACTTTTAATAATTTTTGTAACGAACCGATAACCGCTTTTTCCGTATCAATAATGGTTCCATCAATATCAAAAATTAAATATTTGTACATGATTCATCCTCCATCCCATTCATAGGGGCTGCACATATTGCAGACTAAATTTAATGCTATGCCTACTACTCTATTTACCATTAAAATACAAAAACCCTGCAAGTTCTTTTTTAGATTTCTTGCAGGACTGAATTATTTTTGAAAGTATTTCCCCATGACTGCAAAAAAGCCTTTGACATGGGAGTGCGATTGGCAACAGAGAAGGCTAACTAAGATGTGTTTTAGTTAGCCATTCCTCTACTCCTGCAAAATTCTCAAAATGAACTCATACAGATTGCCATAGGAAAATAGATAGCCCGGTATCCCAGCAGCTCGGGCCGCATCTATATCCCGCTGCATATCACCGATGAGAAATGATTTTTCTAAGTCAACAGGCCATTCTAAGCAAGCTTGCTGGATCATGCCGGGTAAAGGCTTGCGGCAATTGCAAAGAATAGCGTACTGATCAACCTTCCCCTCTGGATGATGGGGGCAAAAATAAAAAGAATGAATCACCGCACCCTGTTTTTCTACCTCTTCCGCCATGCAGCGATGAAAGTTATATACGTCCTCTTCCTGATAAAAACCTCTGGCAATCCCACTCTGGTTGGTAACGACAAATACCAGATAATCTAATTCATAGAGCTTCTGTAAGGCAGCAATAGCCCCTGGCATCCATTCCAATTCTTCTCGACGACAGATATACCCTCGATCTACATTTAGTACCCCATCCCGATCAAAAAACACGGCTGGCTTTTTCTTCATATCCTTCCCCCTCCCTCTTTAACACATAGAGAAAAAATACGTTTTCCTTCCTTAATGCTGGAGCTTGCTAGTCAGTCCTTCCAGGTTAAAACATTGTACATATCGATCAATGGAATTTTTGATCTTATCCAGCACATAACGGTTACCGTCAATCCCTAACGTCTTCATATTCTCATGCAGCACTATCATTTCACGCTTTACTTCTTCATTTTCATAGGTGTAGTGACCACAAATTTCACATATTGTTGCTGTCAATTCTGTCTCCCCTAGAATTGCTTCCACAGACAAATGTACATCATCACCAATCACCCATTTTTTCCATCGTCCACTATTCACGGCTTCTTCTGACATGACTCTTTTTAAATTTGACTTTACAGCTAATCTGCCATTTTCAAATTCCTTTTCTTCTAAGCGAATGAGTTCTAAGTAGGCTTTCGTTTCAATATAGCCAAATTCAGGTGCCACATTCATGGCAGTAATATTAAGGGATGGATGGTCTAGAATGATATAGTCATCCAGATAGTCCCCATTATGCTCCTTTAAGCCAACTCCATATTTTTTTGCAGTATCCGCCAGTAGTTTTGAGCTATGATAATTAAACTCTCCCACATTTTCCGTTAGTCTGGTCAAGGTCCCCGTCTGTCCCACGATAAATACGGGGATGGGAAGTCCTCGCTTAGACAGTTCTGTAGTCAACTGCTGAATAAAGATTTCATAACTCTCCTGACTGGTTAGCCCTCCATTGGTTTCCTCGGTGCCCACTTCATAGCCAATCTCCGGCAAGTTGCGATGCTTTCGTTCCATCTCCACATATTCAATAAGGTTGATCGTTCTCCGAAGGACGACCTCCATGTCAATGGATTTCCCAATCACATAGGGATCTTTGGTCGGATCAATATGCAGTAAGTCAAAGCTATTCACCAGATCTTCTACATACGACTTTTTCGCCAATTCCATCGCAATGGCTTCGGGCAAATGACTATTGCGCTCATTATCCCGCTGCCAAGGTCCGCCATGATCGCGGCACAAATAATATAGCCCTGTAAAATCGACTGCTTTTGCAATCTCTGCAATGGCCTCCTTAAAGCCTCGCTGATCCCAGTTGCATACATAACCGCCCCCCAACTCCTTCGCATCTACTTGATTTCGGCTGGCGATAAACAGGATCGGGAAATCTTTTTCCTTTGCTAATTCTAAGGACGCGACAATAAGATTTCTGGACATGGGCCCAATTCCGAGCAAGGTAGTCCGAAAACCCGTCTCTTCCAAGGTAAATATCTTATCCATTACTTCACGTATATTCATTTTATTCATTGTAATAATCTCCTCTACAAAATACCATTATGGAATCATTTTATGTACCAATTACCAAAGAGTTCCTTTTTTCTTTATCCCGAATTGCTAACTGTCATTGCGAGCGTCAGCGAAGCAATCGCCTCCTACCTGCCTAGATATTTCCTTCTTAACATCCACCTTCAAGAAATTCACCATCAAGGCCGTAACCACTGTGCCGCAAAAAATTCCTAAGATATAAAACATCGGATTATCAACCACTGGCAATACGATGGGACCACCATGAGGTGCATGATCTGCCACTTTACCTAAGGCTCCAATGACGGCCCCCACTGCCGAACCTGTCATGATGGAGGGCAGTACTCGCAGGGGATCAGCAGCAGCAAAAGGAATGGCTCCTTCGGTAATGCCAATCATCCCCATCGCCAAGGCTGCTTTTCCCGCTTCTAACTCTTCCCCGCTATACTTCTGCCTTGCCAGTAAGGTAGCAAGCCCCATTCCCAAGGGAGGTGTACAAATGGCAATACCAATCGGTCCCATGACGGTATAGACCCCTTCCGCCATCAATCCAAAAGCAAACATGCAGGCGGTTTTGTTAACGGGTCCCCCCATATCAAAAGCAATCATCAGACCTGTAATAATGGCGATGACGACAGCCCCTTGCTGGCTGATGCTTTTCAAGCCATCTGTAATCCCGCCCATCACAGCGGCAATGGGTTGTCCCAGTAAATAAATATAAGTAAGACCAACAACTAAGGAGCTTAAAATGGGAATGACAAAGATGGGCATTACAGGACGTAAGTAACTGGGAACCTTCCAGCCTTTGATCCATTTCACAATATAACCCGCAAACAATCCCATAACCAAGGCACCAAGAAAGCCTGCCTTATAAGGACTGTCGGCAATTGGCTGGTTTGCCAGATAACCGCCAATCATACCAGGAACTACCCCCGGCTTACCTGCAAGACTATAGGCAATATAACCAGCTAAAATCGGAATCATCAAGGTAAAACCTGCAACACCGATATTCAAAATGTGATTGGCTAAGGCACTGGTAACCTCCATCCCCTTAGCTCCCGGTGTCCCCGTTGCCAAAGCTCCAGCAATGCAGATACCACCTACCACTACGGATGGAATCATATAGGA
Organism: Pelosinus baikalensis; assembly: GCF_020819555.1. Taxonomy (NCBI): domain Bacteria; kingdom Bacillati; phylum Bacillota; class Negativicutes; order Selenomonadales; family Sporomusaceae; genus Pelosinus; species Pelosinus baikalensis. The sequence continues at coordinate 8,871 of NZ_JAJHJB010000023.1, read as the reverse complement.
AACACCTGTCATCAGATGGTTTTTCACTTTTTTCAGTTCATCCATTACAAGTTCACTCATGCCTGTTCCTCCTTCTTCTCTGCTTTTTCGATCACGGCCATTGGATTTTCAATGGCTTTACCCACTTCCACCGTGATGCTGGGCTTGCCACTAAATCGTTCTTCCCCTTCCACATTCACACCCACGGCAAAGATAACAATGCTGGCCTCCTCCACATCCTTTGGCAACAATTCATTTTCAATCCCCATAGCTCCCTGGGTTTCGATCTTGATATCATGTCCCCTACCCATTGCAGCTTTCTCCAAAGCAGCCTGAGCCATATACGTATGAGCAATCCCCGTCGGACATGCACATACAGCAATTATTTTCAAAATAATTTCCCCCTTTATTAGAAAAACGCTACGCGTCCTTTAAAAAACCGATAAAACAATGGAACCGCAAAGACGCAAAGGACACAAAGGGTTTTTATTATTTTTTCGTGCACTCCTTTGCGTGCCGCGTTACCAGGCAACACAAAGGAAACACGAGGAAACTATAATCATGAATTACTTTGTGTTATTTGTGTCTGTATGGTTTTTACTTAATTCCCCTCTAGAGAGGGGTGCCCGCAGGCGGGGTGTGTCGGTCTCGTGTGTCGTCCCCTTATAACCCCATTTCCTCAAATATTTCCATAACTTCACATACATCCATAGCCCGTTCCAGCCTCTCCCGATACGAGTCATTCATCAACCCTCTACTAATATTGGCTAAAATTTTCAAATGCAGATCACTGGCTTGCTCTTCCGGTACACCAATCAGAAAGATAAGTCTAACCTTATGTTCGGATCTACCATCCCAGAGAAATTCTTCCTGGCTTCTGGCAAAAGCGATAAAGGGAATCTCTACATCGCTGCTTTTACCATGAGGAATGGCGATACCATAACCGATAGCAGTAGGAAACAACGCTTCTCGGGCAAATACGGCCTGTATAAACCCTGCAACATCACGAATACGACCAAGCGACTTTGCTTTTTGGGCTAAGGTTTCGATGATTTCAGCTTTGTTTTTCGACTTCATGTTTAATTCGATAAGTGACTCATGAATGATCAATTTTTCGCCTCCCAGTCTATTTTTTGTAATACAAGGATGTAAGAAGATCTTTAAAGATTGTCTACAAAAATGGATTTAGTATTTTCTTTTCGATATACTATAGGTAACCAACCTAGGGCGTAAAAGTACTTGTACACTCCTTTCACTTGCAAGATTATTATGCAAATAAAATTTACTCTTCTTTAAGATTCTCATAGACTTTGTTTGTTGAATTGTAAGGATTTAAGTTCTGAAACAATTTATCACCTCCCTAAGCTGCTTTAGATTTTGGATAATTTCCTCCACTTTTTTGTTTCTTATCGCACCATTCATTGTCAAAAAAAATTACCCACTCAAAACCTAGAACATTAGCAATTTGCTTTGCAGAATCGGGACTAGGATTACGCAAACCACTTTCAATTAATGCATATGTTGAACGATTAATTGTCAATGAATCTGCTACTTGTTGCTGAGTTAATCCCCTCTTCTTACGAAGATCAATTAGCCAAATCCTATCATGTTTCATGTTAATCACCTACCTTTATTATATTTGTTTCTTAAGGCAACTTTATGTTCTTATTATATATTTCCTTAAGCAACATTGTCAATTGTTTTTAATAATTTTATTGCTTATAGCAACAAGTAGTTTTAGTTGCTCTTAGCAACGTTTATAATAATACTCAAGGTGGTGAGTCAATTGATTTCTACTCGCTTAGTTCAATTACGAAAAGAAAAGAATCTTACTCAACAGCAATTAACAGATATATTAAACATCTCAAGAAATACATATGCACAATATGAAACTGGGCGACGTGAACCAGACTTTAATACTGCTCTAATTTTCGCAAAGTTCTTTGGAGTAACTATAGACAACCTTCTTGGTAACAATATTGAATCACCTAATCTCTCTCAAAAACAGCCTACGGACTTAATTAGATTTCTTGACGAATCAGAAGTCTTATTTGATGGTGTACTACTGACTAAAGAAGATAAAGCAAAAATTAAAGCAGCACTTGAAATTATATTTTGGGATACGAAGCAAGAAAAGAAGCGGAAAAAATCGTAAAACGATTTAGTCTGAACCCCAAAACTGGGACTTAATGAAAGAAGACCTTGATTATGTCGTATGGAACTGCTCCCGATATTTAATTGGGGGCAGTTTATCTAGTTTTAATTGTAACCGTTCATTGTTATAATATTAGATGTATTCTTCTACGATCTCAATGATTTGTTCGTTGGTCTCGTTAAAATCTTGAGAATAGAAGCCTTCAGTCTTCAAATGTGAGAAGAACGACTCGATAAGAACATTATCATAGCATACACCCACTTGGGACATGCTTTGGGTAATGTTCTTTTCTTTTACAAACGCTTGAAACCTTGGCGAGGTATATAATACTCCTTGATCAGAATGAAGAATGACACCATCTATATTCCGATTTTTAATAGCACGATTAACCGTTTCAAATGCTAGTTCTAAATTAAGGGATGGTCCTATGATACTACTGATAACTTCATTATTAAGTCCATCAATGATGGCTGATACATACAGATTGGATTCACCGTCGGTAATTGTTGAAACATCAGTATACCATTTCTGATTGGGTGCATCCGCTTTGAAAATTCGTTTGATTAGATCCGCTTTTTTGACTGTTTCGTCAAGCTTGTATCGAACGAATTTTTTTCGACGGATTTTTGCCCGGAGATTATTTTTCTGCCATAATACGGCTTATTCGCTTATGGTTGTTGTTTAGCTGATATTTGATTCTTAGCTCTGCCACAACTCTCCTATATCCGTAGCGCCTTTTATGCTTAGTGCAAATGACTTTAATAAGCTCGATTAGTTTATATTCATCTTTTTTATCATTGGGTTTATTTTCCAACGATAATAATTACTTTTGGGGATCTCAAGAAAGGCTAGCATCTCTCGAATTGAATATTTACCCTTAAGTGATTCAATTATTTCTAAGAATTGGCCTTTTGTTATTTTCCTAAGATCCCATTTAACTTTCCCAGAAGTTCATTATGCATCTCAAGCTGCTTGACTCTAAGTTTCAGCCGTTCAAGCTCTGAATATTCCTCAATCCCTTTCTTGTATGTATATTGTTTTCCTACAGGTTGGTGAAAGCGATGGGTTTCACCATTTCGATACCAACTCATGCACCTTTCTATTTGCGTATCATTTTTAATTCCCAGAGCTATCATAATCTCATGTTTACTGTGGCCTGCTAATTTCATATTGATTGCATTCCATTTCACTTCGATTGGATAATGTGCTCGTTTTGCCATAAAAATACACCTCTCATGTAATATAGATTTACTATACGACATAAGAGGTGCCTTTTTCTTTTGTGTCCCATTTCAGGGGTTCAGATTAGTTCAGACTAGATTTTTTCCGCTTCTTTTGTTACATCCTTTAACAGAGTGAATATTTATAATTCCTTCAATAATATATCCTTAATAGATAGCCTAGGTCTTGGTAACGGGTTATAACTTGGATAACCAATTGGTAATAGTGCAATAACTTCATAATCTTCATTAAGATTGACTAATTCTCTAACCTTTTCCCGATCAACAAAACCAACCCAACAACTTCCCAGTCCTAAATCAACTGCTTTTAGTGTCATATGATCAATTGCAATTGCAGCATGTTGCCACGTATAGTATTTATCTATTTCTGGATTAGCCATTCTTTCCACTTTACCATCTTTCTCAAAGTTATCCATTTGTTGCTTTGTTTCTTGATAGAAATCTTTGAATGCTCCGATATTTTTTAATTCTAAAAATTTTTCTTCTTGTTCCAACCATGCTTTTTTATATGCACAACAGACAATTACAACTGGTGCATCTTTTACAAAAGGTACAGTGTATTCATTTAGCTTTTTTTTCACTTCAGAACTCTTAATTACTACATATCTGGTAGACTGTATATTTGATACAGATGGAGCAAGTCGCCCTGCTTCAATAATTTCCTGAATATATTTATCGGGTACAGGTTGTGCTTTAAATTTCCTAATACTCCTTCTTGCTTTTATAACTTCATTAAAATCCACCAAAAATCACCTCTTTTAAAAAATCAATTATTATCTACATTAATTTTAAGTAATAAGCTTTTTCAAAATTCTACTATATTTTTGTTAGTAACATACTTATAGTTAGTATTATACAAAAATTCATTTACTATTGTCAAGTGTATATTGTAAAATGTAGCTGGGGTGATTTTTAAATGGCAATAACTCGAATATGTAACAAATATAAATCTGCTTTCAATATATTAGGTAAAAAATGGACTGGTCTGATTTTAAGGGTTCTACAGGAAGGTCCTATGAAGTTTACAGATATTTCTAACTTAATCCCTGAAATGAGTGATAAAATGTTAGGTGAACGTTTTAGGGAACTGGAAATACAAGGTTTGATTACTCGTAAAGTTTATTCCACAATACCCGTTCGAATTGAATATGAGCTAACGGATAAAGGAAAAGGATTAAAACTTGCTCTTGACGAGATTCAAAAATGGGCTGAGACATGGATTTAATTAGAGACAAGACGCAGATCGAGTAGCCGGGGCTTCACAGCCCCAAGCCCTCAGTCGAGTAAGCCAAGGGAATCTCACTCTTAGCTTCTCACGGGTAGGGTCGAAGACTGGCGCGCATCCCATAAGTTTCCCAGCGAAAAGTTTTATCGTTTTCACGATGAAACTCAGTCCGGCTATCTTAGTCACGTTTCCAGCCTCCGCCACGTCGAACGCAGCGTGCGGATTTCCCGCACTACGCTCTCCGGTTTGTTTCTCGTTAAGGTTTAAAATGTCAAGGGGACAGGCCCGTTGACACTTGCACCTTCTTACCATTTCACGGTTTAGTCCCAATGTCTCCGCAATCCCCCTTAGGGACAAGTTAGATTTTTCCACCAGAAGCTTTATCAGTTCCTCTCTTAGCGATTTATTGCCTACACTTCTCAAATCATTGATTCCTATTCCTTTTTCAGCCATTTGATTTTCGCAAGCTGGCACGCTTAACAGCAGTAGAGACCCGTACAGGCCGCGTTCAGTCATTTTTGCGCGCTGCCGCACAATTCGTAGAGCCCACTACCCCCCTTCGAATTTTGGATCTTAGCGGAGGGTCAGGAATGATGGCTATCGAATTTGTCCGCCAGTTCCCTTTGGCTTCAGGCGTCATTTTTGAACAGCCCGGAGTGGCCGATGTTCCCGAAGAGTTTGGAATATGTCACGGGGACGGTTCTTTTGAGTACCTATCTTCTTCTCTCATTTACATAGTTTGAAAATATCATCTTGGGAATGCCCCATTATTTATATCAATGCAAGTACCATTAATATATTCTGGGCACTCTGTTGCCAACCAATATATCGTCTTTGCAACTTCTTCGGCTTTTGCAAATCTATCTGTAAATACACTATTTTTTATAGATTGCTTTCTCTGTTCTGGTATCACTGCCATCATATTGGTTTCCACAGGGCCTGGTGCTACAGCATTTATTACAATTCCTTTTGGGCCTAATAATGTAGAAAAACTTTTAGTCGCATTAATTATTCCAGCTTTTGATGCTCCATACCAAATATCGGGATGACCAATTTGTCCTGCAATTGAAGCTGTATTTACAATTCTTCCAGTACCCGCTTCAATCATAGATTTTGAAACTTGTATTATAAATTCTATTGGTGCATAAAGATTTATCTTCATAATCTTATCTCTATTTTCTTCAGAATAATTGTCATATGGAATAGAGTTCATTATTCCAGCATTATTCACAAATATATCAACATGACCAATTTTGCTAACTAAATCCTTTATACCATTTACATTAGATACGTCATATTCTATCTTCTCTACATTATCATTTTTATTAAATTCAAAGTTATTATAGTCTCTTGCAATTGTAATAACCTTATAATTATTTTGAACAAAAAGACGTGTAGTCTCTAGCCCAATACCTTTATTTCCGCCTGTTATTAATACTGTTTTTCTCATTACATTCTCTTCTTTCCTGTTAAAAATTTTTTACAAAAAAAATCACGGGAACGGTTCTTTTGAATACTCCTCTCTTTTGTTTCATGTCATAATATACGATCATAAAATTTTCTTTGAAAAACATATCCCATATTTCTATCCTATTTACCATTAAAATACAAAACTCCTGCAAGGCTAAGCTGCTTTGCAGGAGTTTATCGTATATATTGCTTTTTTGATCAGCTTTAGCTATTGTCTATTCTCTATGCTCATTGCATGGACAGGGGTTCGACACGGCGATCCATACCGAATCGTATATACAACATCTATTGTATGTCATGGGGACGGGGTTATTGACACCCCCTTATTAGGAACATCGAAAGAAGTCTGAATGTCCAGAATCTCTACCAAAAGAAAAACGCCCCATTACTCAGGCGTTTTAAGAAAGATTCTTATGAAGTTTATTTTACCATCCTTACCGGTCTTGCTTCTATATAGCCTCGTTCTCCCAATGGCTCAAGCTGGAATCTCGGGCCATCCTCGTCTGCCCATTTAAAACCATAAAATTCTGGATTATAGTTTTTCATAACCTGCCACAACTCTACAATGGCTTCTTCAAACTTCTCATCCTCAAATGCTGACCCTTGGAATACCATAACCTTACAAGGTGGCAAATCAATGATTTCAAACCCATCTGGGACTCCTCCAATATAATCAAGGGCAACTTCTACTCCCTGTGCATATATGGATGTTCCAGTCCGTATCAAATTCTCTGGTAGCCACATTCCGATCGGTTCATACAAAGCGTTTTTTATACTGCACAGTATGCCCCATACATCGCAACCAACTTCGCTACAGTAATCAAAATAATTGTCTGCATTGATTCCTCTTTTCAAAATCAACTTCCTCGCTGGTCGCTCCACCACTTGAACAAAAACAGTGTTTGTTTTCGTTTTTTCTGACATGTTCATTTCTCCTTTCTGCAACATGAGGTAATAAGCACGGATGGGGCTGGGCATGAAAAGCGGAATCGGCGGCGTTTTTTTGCGATAGTACTGTGGTGTCATGCCGAATTTTTCCGAAAACGCCCTTGTAAAACCCTCATGAGAATCAAAAGCAAAATCAAGTGCTACATCAATAATTCTTTTATCCTCATCCCAAAGCTTCACAGCAGCCTGAGATAGACGAAGAATACGTATATATTCCAGAGGTGTTTTTCCTGTAAGTTGCTTAAAGATCCGCGAAGTATGCCACGGCGAATATCCCGCCTCCCTTGACAGCATGTAAAGATTTATTGGCTCGTTTATGTGCTCCCCGACATAATCCTGTACCCGTTGCACCGCATTTATCTTATCCCAGTTCTCCATTCTCTCACCGCCTCGTATAAAAGCATATCATATTGCAGAATCCAATTTCTTGACTTACTTTGCTTTAAAATTCTCACTTACTTTCATTACAATCTTCGCTACAGAAAACTCAAAGGGTGACAGAGGTCGAGTAGAAGCACGCCTCACGACGCGCCCCCCTCAGTCGAGTAAGCCAAGGGAATCTCACTCTTAGCTTCTCACGGAACCGGACTTGAAGGTCTCCCCTCATCCGGCTCTTATCATTCAACTCATTACAACATTCCTATTACGGTATTGCCAGTGTGCAAATAGATCAGGCTCTCTTTTCTTCACCTCAGCTAGCCACATTTCTGCTTTCTTTCTGTGTCCTCGAAACCTTTTGAATTTACACATTGCCCATTTGACCAATCGCCTATCTACACAGTCTAATGAAAAATGTCAAGGGGACAGGTCCTTTGACACTTGCAACTTTCTTACCATTTCACGGTTTAGTTCCAATGTCTCCGCAATCCCTCTTAGGGACAAGTTGGATTTTTCCATCAGAAGCTTTATCAGTTCCTCTCTTAGCGATTTATTGCCTACACTTCTCAAATCATTAATTCCTATTCCTTTTTCAGCCAAATACCTATTTATATATTCAGTCACATTTAACTGGTCTATTTCCTTCTCTTCACGAACATCCAGAAAAGTTCCCTCACTAAACTCATGATTGAACCTTACAAACTCTATTAAGGCTTTTTCATTAAAGTCCGAAAGAATACCCAATACTTCCCTTGTATCCGTCAGGTTTCTTCCCATACCTATATAATCCCTATAGCTACTCCACCGGCTTTGCATCCCCGCCCGGCGATTTTTCCAAATATATGCTTTATTCACTAATAATGCACACTGGCAGATGACAAATTCCTGCCTGACGATGAAGTCAGGTGAAAATTAGAAAGCTTGGCTTTTGCCACACCGTCGTCAGATTAGTCACACTTGCCAACTCCGCAACATATTATGTAACATGGAGGTGATTATTTTGACTGAAGTAAAAGGTCAATGCCAGGCAGCTGCGGAAAACACAAACCACAATCACGCGTTTATTACTATCGCGGATGTGGCCCGCGGACACCAACATGGCATCCTTGGAACAACTGGACCGGCAATCTATTCGGGTGACAGCCATGTTCACCGTATCTTTGTCAAAACTACTACCGATCCAAAAGGCGGACCTCTTCATTGGCATTTTGTCGATGTGACAACTGGGCCAGCTATTGATTTAGCAGGAGGTGAGCATACCCACCAATTCTGTGGTGAAACGAGCGTGGTTCTTGGGCATGATCATCGCTTTAACAGTGTGACGGACGCTGCTCCGGATCAAGAGGAGTACAACTGCAACTAAGATGAATGTCCCTGCGAGGACAGTTAGGGACGCCCTTATTTGTCAGCCTTTGACATTTGGTCGAGTAGAAGCGCGTCTCACGACGCGCAACCCTCACAGAACCGTGCGGGCG
>NZ_JAJHJB010000022.1:0-93547 GCF_020819555.1 Pelosinus baikalensis | reverse complement strand
TTTCTCAAAACAAACTTAGCAATTCCGACTACGTTAGACTCAGCCATGCCCTGCAGGAGTAGAGCATAAGCTTTGCTAGCCCCTTGATCTGGTACAAGGTAGTAAGAGCTATCATAATAACGGTTGTCGATTTCATCAAGCTTTACAAAGTCGCTGATCTCTATAATTCGGCTTGCCTTTGGGCTGATAGCTTCCAAATCAGCATCACTTATAACGACATATCTATCCTCAGACAATTTATAACCCTTAACGATTTCAGATGCTGGTACTTCTGCACCGTCACCAGCAACTTTTTTGTATTGTATCCTGCTATAGTCGCTCTTTCTGAGCTGGTTAAAACTAATAGTCTTAGAGCGAGTAGCCTTAACCATTGTTACAGGGACATTTACCAAGCCAAAAGACAAAAGACCTTTCCACATTGATTTCATGTTCCCACCACTTTCTATTTATAATTTAGTTTACATAATAATGATTATTATATCATAAATAAGGATATATCTGTGCTAGTAAATGTTGCAAAATAGAGAAACTCCCGGCTTAATAGCATGGGGAGTTTAATTTTATTGCCTGGATTTCATGAAATTATCTACTTGAATCTTTGCTCTATCATCAGCTTTTTTCGCCCAATCTATCTTTTTCATTTTTAATATTTCTTCTGAAAATTCCCCTGAATAATCACTTGGGATTTCAGCCATATATTTGTCAACAAAATTAAATTCGGCTTTACCATCATAAAACATTGCATTGGCGTAATTGTAAAGGTGCTTTCCATTAGGAAAATTTTTCTCTTTGTAATCAATTACAGATTTGTCTAAATTTTTATAATGAAATAATGAAAATTTTTGGGATGCCTTTTCATAATCTGATCGTTTTAAATAATTTAATCCTTCTGCGTATGTTGTTGGCATGTCCTTTATTATTTTACTATTTGCTTCATCTTCTCTGTTTTTCTCCGAAATAGCAAATGACACCATTGCTATTATTAATATAGCGGCAACTGAAATCCAAAAACCTTTACCCACGTTTTAACCTCACTCTTTTATTAAGATATTAAATTATATTTACAACAAATAACATTATATTCCTGCTTAATCATGAAAAAAGCCCAACGCAATGGCTGGGCGAATTATTGAAATTTGCATATTATAATCAAGGAAAATATTATTTAAATAGATATGTTGCTTCAATCTTATCGTTGCCAAAACCGTTGCCACAACAAACAATAACAAGCAGTAATGTTAATTAGTAATCATTTAACACATGCAGTACTATCAACACATCCGACAATCGACCATAATGAAAATATGCTCAAATTACGACTCTTAATCAGTAGGTTCGGGGTTCGATTCCCCGGTGTGTCACCAGTAAATTCGAGGGTTTGCAGAGATGTAAGCCCTTTTTTATGTTAACTGAGTCTTTTTTGGCAAAGACAAAATAACTTAATAATAGATAAAAAAATTAGCAAGCTATTTTGCCTGCTTTTTTGCTTTTTCAATAGTTGACTGCATAATTTGACTAATTTATGCAGTCAACTAGGGGAAATTTGCATGCCTAGTTCTTTGTAGTAGGGGGTGAATTATATGGTATATAATATAACGTTAAATTTCACACTCCATATTCGCCGCAGAATTCTACTTAGAGAATATTATCGAAAAAAATACATTGATATTTGGGGAAATATCCATTTACTGGTATTTTCTAAATTGGTATTATATTAAATAATGATATTGATAATTATTATCAATATGTTATTTGAAAGAAGTATTCATAATAGAAGATGGGGGGACGATCACTGTAACTTTATTAGAGTTATGTTAATTTCTGATATTAAATAATAATATGCAATAATATCATGAGTAACTCAAATTATGTTTTTATTCTTGAGGATAGCGTCATATTTTAGTTTATCGGTCAACGTTGAAAAAAAGGAAATGGTAAGATGAACTATTTAAAAATGAAAGGGAAGATTGCACTTGTTACAGGAGGTGCCCAAGGCATTGGAGAGTCTATCGTTCGGGCATTAACTGAATCCGGTGCAGTTGTTGCTATGTTAGATCATAATGCAGCAAAACTTAATAGTCTTGTAAACGAATTGAAGTCACAAGGATGCAATGTAGAGGCTTTTCTTGTAGATGTCAGTGATAGTAAAGCTGTTAATACAGTTGTAGATTTAATTGAACGTAATATTGGTCCTATTGATATTTTAATCAATGTCGCTGGTGTGTTACGTATGGGCTTAATTAGTTCACTTAGTGATCAGGATTGGGAGAAGACTTTTGCAGTTAACTCAAGAGGGGTTTTTAATGTATCTCGTTCTGTGAGTAAGTACATGATTCCTCGCCAAAAAGGATCAATTGTAGTTGTTGGGTCAAATGCCGCAAAAGTTCCTCGAATATCAATGGCGGCTTATGCAGCTTCCAAGGCTGCTGCCACCATGTTTACTAAATGTTTAGGCTTAGAGCTGGCTCAGTATAACATTCGTTGTAATATAGTTTCACCTGGGTCTACGGATACTGAAATGCAGTGGTCTCTGTGGAAAGATGAGAATGGAGCACGAGCTGTTATTGCAGGTACACCGGAAGCATTTAAAATAGGAATTCCGTTAAAGAAAATAGCAGAACCTTCTGACATAGCAGATGCTGTTCTCTTTTTAGCTTCTGATCGAGCCAATCATATTACAATGCTTGACTTGTGTGTGGATGGTGGAGCTACTCTAGGAGTCTAAAAAGTTCTCGAAATGCAGGGCATTTATTTAATTAATAAGGGAGGTAATAAAAAATATGAAACATCAGAGTAATTCTGCAGTATTAGAAAAACAGCTTTTAAATGACTATCAAGTTGGTGACTTTTTCTTTGCTTCACCAAAGAGAACGCTGTTGGGAAAAGGTTCTTTTGCTGTGATCCTAAGTGACAAAGAAAAAGCGAACCAATTGGAATGCCTTGCTGAACGTGTTTTGGCTGTATTAGAAAATGCTAAAGAGCATGGCTACAGCAATCCAGTAGTTGTAGGAGCAGTACCATTTGATTATAGAAAAAATGTCCAATTGATTGTTCCTGAAACGATAAAGCTATCAACTCCATTACAATTTGATTCTATCAAGCCATTACAATCGTCGATGGCATCTACATATGAAATTAATTCTGTACCAGAACCTGCTCAATATAAAGAAGGAATAGAAAAAGGAATTCATTATATAAAGACTGGTCATCTTAGTAAGATTGTTTTGTCAAGATCACTGCACCTTACTTCATCGACAACAGTAGATATCCATCAATTGCTTCATAATCTAGCGCAGCATAATACTCTTGGTTATACTTTCGCCGTTGATTTACCTAAGAATATTTCAGATAAATCTGGCTTAAATGTTTCTTTCTCAACAGGGAGAACGTTAATTGGAGCCAGCCCTGAGCTGCTTGTAACAAAAACAGGATTACATTTAATGGCTAATCCACTGGCAGGATCTAGACCTCGCAGTGAAGATCCTGGGGAAGATCAACGATTAGCTGCAGAGTTACTTTCATCTACTAAGGATTTACATGAACATAAGGTTGTTGTTAGTGCAGTTGCTGCTGCTCTTAGGCCTTATTGTCTTACATTGGACGTGCCGGAAGAACCTGCATTAATGCATACAGAGACGATGTGGCATCTTTCAACAGTGATAAGAGGGGAGATTAAACGTCCTTCAACTTCTTCTTTAGAGCTGGCAATTGCTCTTCATCCGACTCCTGCTGTTTGTGGGTCTCCTACGGAGCTAGCACGAGAGGCCATTGGAGAAATTGAACCATTTGACCGAGGATTTTTCGCCGGAATGGTTGGTTGGTGCGATGCAAATGGTGATGGTGAATGGGCAGTTACTATTCGCTGCGCAGAGGTAGAGGCACGTTCGCTTCGATTGTTCGCAGGAGCTGGAGTGGTTGCTGAATCAACCCCAGAAGAAGAATTGGCAGAAACGTCAGCAAAGTTTCGTACCATGCTGTTTGCTATGGGACTGAGTAAGGATGTGATATATAAATGATGCTAACTAAATACCCTTCTTGGCCTAAAGAGTTTGCTGATTTCTATAGGAAGGAGAACTGCTGGAGTGGGGAAACATTTGGCACAATGCTGCGTGAACGTGCTAAGAGCCAAGGCGAGCGCATTGCCGTTACAAGTGGAGAAATAAGTTTCAGTTACGCAGCATTAGATAATGAGGCTGACCGTTTAGCTGCTGGATTTCAGACACTAGGCATAAAGAAGGGGGATCGTGTGGTGATTCACCTTCCTAATGTAATTGAGTTCTTTGAAGTTATTTTTGCTTTATTCAGGTTAGGCGCATTGCCTGTCTTTGCTCTCCCTTCACACCGAAACAGTGAAATCATCTATTTTTGTGAGCTTACTGAAGCTGTTGCCTATGTTATCCCGGATACTTACGCTGAGTTTGACTATCGTACACTTGCCAGGGAGGTTAAAAACAAAGTTTCAACTTTGCAGCATGTAATTGTGACAGGTGATCCCGAGGAATTTATATCTTTGACAGATCTGTATGCAGATACTATTGCAGAGCAACCAGAAGTAAATCCTGGGGATGTTGCTTTTCTTCAATTGTCCGGTGGGAGTACTGGACTTTCCAAGTTGATTCCCCGAACACATGATGACTATATATATAGCTTGAGAGTCAGCGATGAGATTTGTCAAATGGATCAGGATAGTGTGTATCTTGCCGTCCTTCCCGTTGCTCATAACTATCCCCTTAGTTCACCTGGTGTGCTTGGCACGTTGTATGCAGGCGGTAGAGTTGTTCTTGCAGCTGGGGCTAGTCCGGATGAAGCATTTCCGCTTATTGAGCGTGAAGGCGCTACGATTACGGCGCTTGTTCCACCTCTTGCTTTAATATGGCTTGAAGCTGTATCCTCCCGCCATTATGACTTGTCTAGTCTTAAAGTGCTGCAAGTAGGTGGAGCTAAATTCAGTGAGGAAGCGGCGCGTCGAGTAAAACCTGCATTTGGTTGTACGCTGCAGCAAGTATTTGGCATGGCTGAAGGATTAGTTAATTATACAAGGTTAGATGATTCTGAAGAAACGATTGTGAGTACGCAAGGGAGACCCATGTCACAGTATGATGAAATTCGGATAGTGGATGAAGACGATGTTGACGTGGAGCCAGGCAGCCTTGGACAATTATTAACAAGAGGACCCTATACCATTCGTGGGTATTATAAAGCTGAAGAGCATAATGCTAAGGCATTCACTCCCGATGGCTTTTATCGAACAGGTGATTTAGTAAGAGTGAATGAGTCTGGTTATATAGTCGTGGAAGGTCGTGATAAGGATCAAATCAATCGCGGTGGTGAAAAAATTGCAGCGGAAGAGGTTGAGAATCATCTCCTTGCTCATGATGCTGTACTTGATGTAGCAATTGTTTCAATGCCCGACAAATTTCTTGGGGAAAGGTCATGTGCTTTTGTGATACCCCGCCACCAAACTCCAACTGCGAGTGAGCTTAAAAGATTTTTAAGGGAACGTGGAATTGCTGCTTTTAAAATTCCTGACAGGATTGAATTTATCCATTCATTTCCTTATACTCCATTAGGAAAAGTAAGTAAGAAAAAATTGCGTCAGCTGATTGCTAAGAAACTTATAGTCCGTGCTGCTGCAAATTGATAAGGTATATAAAAATAAAGGAGTGATTCGATGGCTATTCCGGCTATCTCACCATATTCCATGCCTATGGCATCAGATTTTCCTCAAAATAAAGTATCGTGGAAAGCAAATCCAAAACGTTCGGTCCTTCTCATTCATGATATGCAACAGTATTTTCTTAATGCTTATACCTTAGGAGAATCACCAATAATACAGCTTATTGAGAATATACAATTATTAAAAGCCCAATGTACAGAACTTGGTATACCCGTTGTTTATACGGCGCAGCCGGGCGATCAGAGACCTGAAGATCGAGCACTCCTCCAAGATTTCTGGGGACCAGGACTTGCTGATGATCCTTCTCAAACGAAAGTAATAGACGAGATTACACCCAACGCAAGCGACACTGTGCTTACAAAGTGGCGATACAGTGCATTCAAGAGAACCAAACTTATGGAAATCATGCAAGAGCAAGGGCGTGATCAACTGATTATTTGTGGTGTTTATGCCCATATTGGTTGTCTTTTAACAGCATGTGATGCCTTCATGCAAGATGTGGAAGCCTTCTTTGTGTGCGATGCAGTGGCAGATTTTTCTGCAGACCATCATAAGATGGCGATGACATATGCGGCTGATCGTTGTGCAGTAACCACTTCAACAACGCTGCTGCTTGATCAATTGAAAAGCATTCAACTATCACCTAACAAAGCAGTAACAAAAGCGAGCTTACACAGTCTGACGCAGCAGCTTGTGCGCCAGCAAGTTGCTGAACTTCTTGGCGAATCATCATCAGATATTGATGACAACGAGGACTTAATTGACAGGGGCTTAGATTCAATCAGAATTATGAGTCTTGTCGAGACATGGCGCAGTAAAGGGGCTGATGTTACTTTTGTGAAGCTTGCTGCAGGACCGACGATTTCTGCTTGGTGGAATCTATTATCTGCAAAATAAGAAACGCTTTTCTCATAAATGCTAATTATGAAGGAGGTAATGAAAAAATGCCAAATTGTCAAGAGGCTAGTTGGGGCTTGACCGGTGCGCAATCTGGTATCTGGTTCGCTCAACAACTTGAGCCAGAAAATCCAATTTATAATGCTGGTGAATATATAGAAATTAATGGAAAGATCGATTTGGAGTGCTTTGAGCTAGCGCTGAGGCAGGCTGTAAAGGAAACAGAATCGTTACATGTTAAATTTAGTGTAAATGAACAGGGACCATGGCAAGTTATCCGTCCTTCTTCTGACTTTCCTTTACATTTTTTCGATGTCAGTACAGAGGAACACCCACAGCAAGCAGCGCAAATGTGGATGAATGATGACCTTGCAAGGTCAATTGATCTCAGACTGGATCCTCTTTTCTGCCAAGCTTTATTTAAAGTTGCATCCAATCGGTTTTTCTGGTATCAGCGTATTCATCACATTGTAATGGATGGATTTGGTTTTTCTCTTATTTCGCAGCGTGTGGCTAGTATTTACACTGCACTTATAAATAATCTTGCTTATGATGAAGGTGCTTTTGCTCCCTTACGTTTGGTTCTAGAAGAAGACTTATCGTATCGTGCCTCAGAGAATTTTTTGCGAGATCGTCAGTTTTGGCTAGAACGTTTTGCAGATGGACCGGAGGTTATTAGTCTAGCAAATCGAGCACCTAGGACTTCTAAGAGCGTCTTTCGCCAGACCGCGAACTTATCACCGTCTATCACACATTCCTTGCAGACTGCAGCGCACAAATTTAAAGGAAGCTGGCATGAAACGCTGATTGCAGCAACAGCTGTTTATGTACATCGTTTGACAGGGTCACAAGATGTAATTCTTAGTTTGCCAATGATGGGACGATTAGGATCCGCTTCACTAAATACGCCTAGTATGGTAATGAATTTGCTGCCACTTCGTTTGTTAGTACGACCAGATATGGACTTTACTGAGCTGGTGAAACAAGTTTCAAAAGAAATGCGCAGTGCGGGGAAACATCAAAAATATCGACATGAGGAATTACGGCGTGATCTTAAGCTGCTTGGAGAGAATCAGAGATTATTCGGTCCGCAAATTAATATAATGCCCTTTGAGTATGGGCTGGACTTTGCTGGAAATAAAGGGATCACACATAAGTTAGCAACAGGTCCTGTTGATGACTTGTCCATTAACGTTTATGACAAGTCTGATGGAAATGGATTAAGATTTGACTTAGATGCTAACCCTGAAGTTTACAGCCCCAACGATTTAGCTATTCACCAGAAACGCTTTCTAGGCTTTCTTGAAAAAATTGCAACTGCGAAGCAGGATCAACCCATAGGAAAGATGGAGCTTCTCTTGCCTGAAGAACGTGAACAGGTATTGATTCATTGGAATAAAACGAACCAAACATTACCGTCTGTTGACCTGCCAACATTGTTTGAGAGACAAGTTTCTGAAAATCCTGAGTTGACTGCCTTAGTATGTGGGGACACCGTTCTTAGTTATAAGGAGTTAAATAAAAGGGTAAATCGTCTTGCTCATCTACTTATTGATCAAGGTCTGGGACCTGAGAAATTTGTAGCTTTAGCAGTACCACGTTCAGTAGAAATGGTTATCTCCATGCTAGCTGTTCTTAAGACAGGAGCTGCATATTTGCCCATAGATCCAGATTATCCAGCAGACCGGATTGAATTTATGCTAAGTGATGCCCAGCCTGTTTGTATGATTACAAGTACAGCAGTTGCATCAAAAGTACCCGTTAATAGTGCGCAATTCAGGATTGTAATTGATACAGCAGAGATTGCTAGGACGCTTGAGAATTATCCTGACGCTAACGTATCTAACTCACAGCGTAAAGCGGTTATTTCACCACTTAATCCAGCTTATATGATCTATACGTCGGGTTCTACGGGCAAACCGAAAGGTGTTGTCGTTCTATCGGAAAGTTTAATTAATTTTCTTCAATCAATGCAAAGCCAATTCTCACTAACTCAGCAAGATAGACTTCTTGCCGTAACTACTATCGCTTTTGATATTTCAGGTTTGGAGATATTCCTTCCTCTTATCACTGGAGCGAGTTGTATCATTGCTGAAAAGGAAACCGTTCAAGATCCTCTAGCCTTAACAAATATGCTTGAAAAAAGTAATATTACGATTATGCAAGCTACGCCAACGCTTTGGCATGCCCTAGTGACAACCTATCCAAATGCGTTACGTGGACTTAGAGTTCTGGTTGGAGGAGAAGCACTTCCAATCAGTCTTGCAGCTGCTTTGCATGGTTTAGGCTGCGAAGTTACCAATCTATATGGACCAACTGAAACGACGATTTGGTCATCCGCAGTTACCCTTGATCCTGGGCAGACGGGAGTACCTTCTATCGGAAAGCCAATTTGGAATACTCAGATGTATGTGTTAGATTCTGGTTTACAGCCAGTTCCTGCAGGAGTTGCAGGTGATTTATATATTGCTGGTACTGGACTTGCTCGTGGCTATTTAGGTCGTCCAGCTTTGACGGCTGAACGCTTTGTGGCGAATCCCTATGGCCCCAAGGGAAGTCGGATGTATCGAACTGGCGACCTTGTTCGTTGGAGTCCTGACGGTTCTTTAGATTACATTAGCCGCGCTGATCATCAAATTAAAATGCGTGGTTTTCGTATAGAGCTTGGAGAAATTGAGGCTGTACTTGCGAAGCATTCTGGCATTGACCAGGTTACGGTTATTGTTCGTGAAGATCAGCCAGGAGACAAGCGTTTAGTAGCCTATATCGTTCCTGTTTTGGAAGATAGTCCAGATTCAGCCGAGCTTCGTCAGTATTTGGGGAGTCATCTGCCAGATTATATGGTACCTTCCGCATTTGTGCTAATGAGTGAGTTGCCGCTAACGCCAAATGGCAAGATTAATCGTAAAGAGTTACCTGCACCCGATCTCTCTACAATAGTTACTGGCCGCGGGCCTAGGTCACCCCAAGAAGAAATTTTAAGCGATTTGTTTGCTGAGGTTCTTGGGCTTCCTCATATTGGGATTGATGATAGCTTTTTTGATTTAGGTGGTCATTCTCTTCTTGCATCGAGTCTGATGATTCGCATTCGTGACGCTTTTGGTGTCGAACTAGGCATTGGTAAAATTTTTGAATCGCCTACTGTTGCGGGTCTTGTAGAGCAGCTGAGTGGCGGCAAGAGTGCTCGATTACCTGTGCACAAAGCTGCGAAACGGTCAAAGATTCCTCTTTCTTTCGCACAGCGCCGATTATGGTTCCTTTACCGCCTGGAAGGTCCTAGTCCAACCTATAATATTCCGATGGTTGTACGTTTGTCTGGAAAACTAGATCGAAGTGCGTTGCAGGGAGCTCTAAATGATGTGGTTGAACGTCATGAAATCTTGCGCACCATCTTCCCAGAGACGATGGGGATCTCCCATCAATACGTTTTAGATGCTGCTGAGGCACAAGTAGAACTGCTTGTTTCTAATATCAGTAAGACCGAACTTCAGACTGAGCTTACTGATGCTGTGCGATATAGTTTTGATCTTGCAGTAGAACCAGCCATTCGCGCACAACTTTATATACTAGGACCAAATGAACATATTCTGCTGCTTTTAGTACATCATATTGTAGGAGATGGATGGTCGCTAACGCCACTTACACGTGATCTTAGTACAGCCTATAATGCACGTCGCGCTGGTGCAACTGCTAAGTGGTCGCCGTTACCGGTACAGTATGCTGATTACGCCCTTTGGCAGGAAGGTCTTTTGGGCAATGAAAATAATGAGGATAGTTTGGCTTACACACAACTTGAATTCTGGAAGGAGACACTCGCTAATCTGCCGGATCAGTTAGAATACCCTACAGATTACAAACGTCCAGAGGAGGCTAGTTATCGTGGTGAAACACTAGATTTTTACATCAATCCAGAACTGCACCGTCGCTTACTTGGTCTTGCCAAGGGCAGTGGTACCAGCTTATTTATGGTATTGCAATCTGGACTTGCTGCATTGCTTACCCGGCTTGGTGCAGGTAATGATATTCCTATTGGCAGTCCAATTGCCGGGCGCAGCGATGATGCTTTAGGTAATCTTGTAGGATTGTTCGTTAATACCTTAGTGCTGCGTACAGATACATCTGGTGATCCTAGCTTCCGCGACCTTCTGAATAGAGTCCGAAAGGTTAATCTAAATGCTTATGAAAATCAAGACTTACCTTTTGAACGGCTTGTTGAGGCTCTTAACCCAGTTCGGTCAAGAGCAAGACATCCTCTGTTTCAGATCATGTTGGCATTACAGAATACGCCTGATCCTAATCTGGAAATGTCTGATCTTCAAAGTAATTTTCATCTTCATAGTGTAGGTGCTGCAAAGTTTGATCTTACGATGGAACTTCGAGAGTTGCATACTAAAGAGGGGCATCCGGCTGGTCTGAATGGGTTTCTCGAATATAGTACAGATTTATTTAAACGTGACACGGTTAAGCTTCTTATCGACCGTATGCTGAGGTTATTGGAAGCTGCCTCTTCTGATCCAGATCAGCTGATTGGACGTTTAGAAATCCTTTCCTCAGAAGAGCGCCAAAAGATACTTAGCGATTGGAATCAAACTTCAGAAGAAACACGATCAAATTGTTTAACGACATTGTTTGAGGAACAAGTTACCCGAAGCCCTAAAGAAATTGCGGTGGTATTTGAGGATGCAGCATTTACCTATGAAGAGCTAAACATGAGAGCAAATCAACTTGCCCATCTGCTGATTGCCAAGGGAGTAGGACCAGAACAATTTGTTGCGTTGGTCTTGCCTAGATCATTAGAAATGATCGTGGGTCTGCTTGCTGTACTCAAGGCAGGTGCAGCATATCTGCCTATAGATCCAGAATATCCAAGTGATCGGATCGCGTTTATGCTTGGCGATGCGCTGCCTACGTGCATTTTTACAAATTCGAATGTAGAGTCAAAGCTGCCCATGATAAAGAATGGAATGCAAGTTGTTCTTGATGAAGTTGGTACAATAGAGGGATTAAAACAGTATCCAGCTGCCAATCCGGTTGATGCTGACCGTGTTCAACCATTATCACCTTTTAATTCAGCGTATATTATTTATACTTCTGGTTCAACGGGTGTGCCAAAAGGCGTAGTCATTCCCCATCAAAATGTCGTTAGACTTTTTGGTACGACTGAACACTGGTTCCATTTTCATTCAGATGATGTGTGGACAATGTTTCATTCTTACGCATTTGACTTTTCGGTGTGGGAGATTTGGGGGGCGCTGCTGCATGGAGGTCGCCTCGTTGTCGTACCTCTTTCCATCAGTCGATCACCAGCAGAGTTTCTACAACTGCTTGTGAGTGAAAAGGTAACTGTTCTTAACCAGACCCCGTCAGCATTTTATCAATTAATGCAGGCCGATCGAGAATATCCAGATCTTGGACAGGAGCTTTCCTTGCGCTTCGTGATTTTCGGTGGTGAAGCACTTGAGCTTAGTCGATTGGAAGATTGGTATCGCAGGCATCCAGAAAATGCTCCAACGCTTATCAACATGTATGGCATCACGGAAACGACTGTACATGTCAGCTACCTTGCGCTTAACAAGAGCATTGCTTCTAGGAAAGGAAACAGTCTTGTTGGTTGTGGTATAACAGATCTTGATGTGTACGTATTAGATGCTCACTTACAGCCAGTTCCGCCTGGAGTAGTGGGGGAACTATATGTTGCTGGAGCTGGACTCGCTCGTGGTTATTTAGGGCGCCCTGGTCTGACGGCTCAACGTTTTGTAGCGAATCCATTTAGTTCCTCAGGTACTCGGATGTATCGTACGGGTGATTTAGCTCGCTTTCATGAAGATGGTTCCTTAGATTATATGGGGCGTGCTGATCATCAGATTAAGATTCGGGGCTTTCGTGTCGAACTGGGGGAAATTGAGGCTGTACTTGCAAAACATTCTAATGTTGAACAAGTTGCGGTGATCGTTCGTGAAGACCAGCCAGGCGATAAGCGTCTAGTCGCTTATGTCGTATCTGCCGCAAAAATTAGTTTTGATTCAGCTCGTTTGCGGCGACATGTTGCCGAGGTTCTTCCTGATTACATGATTCCATCTGCTTTTGTAGAAATTGCAGGTTTACCATTGACATCGAATGGAAAGCTTGATTGCAAAGCCTTACCGGAACCTGATTTTGGTGCAGTAGTAATAGGGCGTGGACCTAGAACACCTCAAGAAGAGGTACTGCGTGATCTGTTTATGGAAGTTCTCGATTTGCCACGTGTAGGTATTGATGATGGTTTCTTTGACCTAGGAGGTCATTCTCTGCTTGCTGTGCATTTAATGAGTAAAATTCGTGACTCCCTAGGAGTTCAATTGAATATTGGTAATTTATTTGAGGCTCCTACGGTTGCAGGTCTTGCCGAACGACTTAAAATGGGTACTAGCCAAAGTGCATTGGATGTTCTGTTGCCTCTTAGACCCAATGGAGGACAACCCCCACTATTTTGCGTGCATCCAGCAGGGGGGCTTAGTTGGTGCTACGCAGGACTGATGACATCCCTAGGAACCGATTATCCAATCTATGGGTTACAAGCCCGGGGTATTTCTGAGCTAGTAGAATTCCCCCAGACACTGGATGAAATGGCAGCTGATTATATCAAGCATATCCGTACCATTCAGCCAGTCGGTCCTTACCATCTACTCGGATGGTCTCTCGGAGGAAATATCATACAGGCAATGGCAACTCAGCTGCAAAATCAAGGGGAAACAATAAATCTTGTTGCCATGCTCGATGCTTATCCAAGTCACTTCTTGCAGATTAAAGACGTTCCTGATGAGGAAGAATCACTTATCGCCCTGCTTGCTTTGGGTGGTTATGATCCAGAAGGTCTAGAAGACAAACCGTTAGATGTTGCTAGTACGATTGAAATACTTCGTCGAGATGGAAGCGCATTAGCGAGTTTAGAAGAGAGGACTATTTTGAACCTTAAAGAAACGTATGTAAATTCAGTTCGTATTTTGAGCCAATACCGACCTAAACCATTTAATGGGGATATCTTGTTTTTTAGATCTACTATAATACCCGAGTGGTTTGATCCCATTTACCCAGAATCATGGAAGCCTTATATTGATGGACAAATTGAGCAGTATGATATTGAGTGTCGTCACAAGGATATGTGCCAGCCCGGACCACTTGCTGCGATTGGGCAGATACTTGCAAGCAAACTGTGTGTAGCAGTAACTAATGAAGGAGGAGATAAATGATGATCAATCCTTTTGAGAACGAAAACGGTACCTACGTTGTACTGATGAATGAGGAAGGTCAGTATTCTCTCTGGTCTGCCTTTCTGGACGTACCTACTGGATGGACTGTTGTATATGGAGAAGAAAGTCGCCTGGTATGTCTAGACTACATCAATTCGCAATGGAGCGATATGCGCCCCAATAGTCTAAAGTCTGTCACAAGTATTAGTGAGGAGAGTGAAAATGAGGATACAGCTTAATCCTAAATTAGTGGTTAGTATTGTATATGTAACAGCTATGTTTATGGCTGCAATGGACGGGACGATTGTAAATGTCGCCCTGCCTGCAATTAGTAATGAATTTCAAATTCCTCCAACGGCTACCAGCGGAATTAATGTTGGATACTTAGTAAGTATCGCTGTGTTTCTTCCAATGGCAGGATGGCTTGGGGATCGATTTGGAACCAAGAGGATTTTTTTAATTGCACTAAGTATATTTACATTTGCATCAGTCTTATGTGGCTTTGCTAGTAATCTTCAGACTTTGAATTTGTTTCGAGTATTTCAGGGGGCTGGAGGAGGATTGCTTACTCCAGTGGGAATGGCAATGTTGTTTAGAATGTTCTCTCCCGAAGAACGACCGAAAGTATCTCGATCTCTTGTATTTCCCATTGCGATTGCACCTGCTCTTGGTCCAATCATTGGTGGAGTACTTGTAGAACAGTTATCTTGGCGATGGGTGTTTTACATCAATCTTCCTTTGGGGATTGTAGCATTGCTGTTTGGTTTCCTGTTTCTCATTGAACATAAAGAGCCTGCGGCAGGTCCTATAGACCTGCCGGGTTTCTTACTATCAGCTCCGGGTTTTTCTATGTTGATGTATGCACTTATTCAAGGTTCTTCTCAAGGATGGAGTTCTCCAGTCATCCTTGGCACAGGAATTTGTGGTCTCATTTTGGTTTGCATTCTAGTTTTAGTCGAACTACGTGTGGAAAAACCGATGCTCGATTTACGTTTATTATCTGATCGATTGTTTCGTACGATGAGTATAATCTCACTATTTGCAGTTGCTGGTTTAGTAGGGATACTCTTTATTTTTCCCTTGATGTACCAAAATACAATAAATGCCTCAGCTTTAGAAAGTGGGCTTATTATTTTTCCAGAAGCATTGGGGTTGATGCTTGCATCCCGATTAATGCCTTGGTCATACAAAAAGTTAGGTGGGCGTCAAGTTATTTCCATTGGCTTACTTTGCAGTATACTAGTATTTGTGCTATTAAGTATGGTTGGACCAGAAACAAATTCATGGTTCCTTAGATTTTTATTTTTTAACATCGGATTTTTCTTAGGTCACGCTGTGGTTGCTGTACAGTTTCTTACCTTCAACAATATCACTCCTGCATCAATGGGGAGGGCAACGACATTGTTCAACGTTCAAAACCGAATTGCTTCAGCCCTTGGTGTAGTAGTGTTGGCCAGCCTTCTTGGAGTATTTGGTACTAGCACTAGTGCAAATGGGATAGAACAGCCTCTTTTAGCAGCTTATCAGTTCACAGTGCTTGGTTCTGCTGCTTTTCTATTGGTGGGCCTATTTTTTGCCCTAGGAATTCGGAATGCAGATGTTGCAGCTGCAGTGCCAAAGCAATCTCCTGCTCAAACCTCTGATATGGGGTCAATCGTAAAAGCAAGCGAGTAATGTGCCATAAATATTAACAATCTATTAATGTGAAAAGACATAGCTCCGATTCTATAACATTGACTGACATGAACACAGGTAAAGCAATTACTGATTTTACGTGTAAACAGTATAAGATTAATAATCAGTATAGGCTTTCAGTTTGTGCAAATCAAGATAATATGAATCACTTTGCGAAATTACCTTTTCTAGTTTCTTTCAATAAGATATGTAATGATTTAAAGATTTCTTTAGCAGGATCAAGAACTACTAATTAAATCAAATGACGAAAGGGTGGAACAATAATGAGTAATAACGAATTACGTCAATTGCAAACAAGAGTCAACGATGTAAATTTAGAGCTGTTAAAGTTAATTAATGAAAGAGGTAAACTGATTCAAGATATAGACCAAGCCAAGGAAACCCACGGAATTCACCGTTACGATCCGGCCAGGGATAGAAAAATGCTGGATAACATTCATGAACATAATAACGGTCCTTTCGAAAAATCTACCATTGAGCATATTTTTAAGGAAATTTTTAAAGCTGGATTAGAACTTAATAAAGATGATCACCGCAAGGCGCTGCTCGTCTCACGTAAATACAAGCCAGAAAATACCATCGTAAACCTTAGAGGCGAACAAATTGGTGATGGTAAGCAGTATTTCATATTTGGACCTTGTGCTGTAGAATCCTATGAACAAGTAGCTGCAGTAGCAAAAGCGATGAAGGAAAAGGGATTGAGACTTCTAAGGGGGGGGAGCTTATAAACCGCGGACCTCTCCCTATGATTTTCAAGGGCTCGGGGTTGAGGGCTTAAAAATTTTAAAACGTGTTGCCGATGAATATGATATGGCAGTAATCAGTGAAATAATCAATGCTGCTGACCTCAAAATGGCTGCGAACTACATTGATGTCATTCAAATTGGATCTAGAAATATGCAAAACTTCGAGCTATTAAAGGCGGCCGGAGGGATAAACAAGCCTGTACTTCTAAAAAGAGGCTTAGCGGCTACGATTGAAGAATTTATTAACGCGGCAGAGTATATAATGTCACAGGGAAATGACCAAATTATTCTTTGCGAACGAGGAATTAGGACCTATGAAACCGCAACTAGAAATACATTAGATATCTCGGCCGTTCCAATATTAAAACAAGAAACACACTTGCCGGTCTTTGTTGATGTAACTCATTCGACAGGGCGGAGGGACTTATTATTGCCTGCCGCTAAAGCTGCAATGGCAATTGGAGCAGATGGAGTCATGGCAGAAGTGCATCCAGACCCTGCTGTAGCACTATCTGATTCTGCACAGCAAATGGATTTAAAACAGTTTGATCATTTCTTTAGCGAATTGCTATCTTCAAACTTTGTCAGAGTTTAATATTAGGAAAGCAACGTTTTCTGCCTTCGCAGAGTTAGTTCTGGAGCTTTTTCTATTAGCATAATCTATAAAAGACTAAGAAGTCCGTGTAGATCGCCTCTTTAAAGGTGAATTCACGGACTTCTTAGCGTTTTATTGCTATAGCTGATTGGCGTATACTTGATTTTTTGAAGATTCATGTATGGTTGTATCACGCAGCCAAGTATGCTGAAGGGAATTCATTCCCTTGGAAGCATGGATAAAAGCCTCTAGGGGAGTTAAGTTGTAAGTTCCTGTGGAAAAGATGGTAGTATCAACGACAGAGCCGGTAGCGACATTATACACTGTCTGGCTTATTGTTATGTAATAGGTGTTTCTTTCTTGCTTTACGCGCATGGCGTTTACTTCAGATATAATCGCCCACTGGCAGCCGGAGGTAGTGGCTGCTTCTCGCCATGGAGTAGATGTAGATTCTTTCGATAAAGTATAGTCTGGTATTGTCTGCCGATATTCATCATATAACGCTTCGTTCATATACCAAAAGTCTGCTGTCAAACTTGCCGGTAGATTATTTTGGAGTGGGGCAATGTAGACGCGTCCGTGATTTGCTCGCTTGGCGACAACCTGGGTGGGAAGCTGGATTCCAGCTGCTGCGGCTTGGTGGCGTTTATCATAATAATTTTTTATTGCGGAGTCCAAGTAGCCGATCAATAGGTGGGGATCATTAACAGTGGAAGGCGTGGTCCATTTGATTTCTTGGCCAAACTGTTTGTACCCGCCTACTAGAGTTTGCAGGATTCCGGTGACCGGATCGCCGGAATTGACTACCCGTGTTAGAGGAAGAAGGGGTTCGAATTTAGCAGCAAATGCAGCGTTACCCACTGCAGGAGCGCCAAAGGTGATGACTCTGATTTGCTCAGGGCGGATTCCCATACTGATCAGCCTTGCCCCAGTTAAGGTTGCGGCTGCGCCTCCCAAACTATGACCGGTAAGGTAAATCTTGCTTCTGCTGTCAGTCAGAAGTAAATTTGGTAGAGAAAATGGTGTCTGTTGGGCATTTCGTAGGGTTGCAGAGGGACCAGCTTGCACAAACTCGTAAAAACCTCTATGGACTTTTGGTTCACTATTAGGAACATTTTGTTTTGCGGCATTGGTTGAGAATTCTTCATCACTACTGCCTGCAAAATATACTTTATCAAACTTTAGGTTTGCCTTAATATCTCCATTGCTTTCTGTCCCAACAATTGCCAGAACATACAACGGAACATTTGTTTCCAGATCTTTTTTTGCTACAAGAAAGCGGATACCAGTGTGACCTTGAGGTTGAACATAGTGATCAATTTGCCATCCGTCCTGTTTCAGATACTGAGTGGCTAATTCACCAACCCGACGGCTGTAAGCCGCTGTACTGGCCCCTGCTGCAATATATAATAAATAGGCTTCCTCATATTCTTCTTTTGGTCCGGCATAGGAAAGAACCGGACTCCACAATAGCATAAGGCTGAGTAGAAAAAGGAATATCTTTTTCATGCAGAAACCTCCATCAGTACACAACTTTATTCAGTAGTGCTTCTATAAGAATAACACGTTTGGACAGGTAATGTCTAAGATTTCGAATATCCTGACTTGAAATAATATACTAGAGAGAGTTAAAGTCTGCCAGACCGAATAATAGCATAAAGCAGCCAAATAAACATTACCATTGCAATTCCGAAGCCAATTTCAACAATGGGAATTTTCCATAACAAGGAAGAGTGCCCCGCAATACTTAAGCTAACAATAATGCTTGCCATAATGATGCTAAATGCCAGTAAGATAATGCTAAAAGACAATCGATTGCTAATACGGTCTTGGGTTTTTAAGATAAGTTCCATTTCTGGAATTGCAACCTCTAAACATAGTCTTCCGCGTTTGACAACAGAAATTAGTTCTTTAAAGTGTTGAGGAAAACTAAGGAAAAGCTCACTCAAGTCACTAAGACTTTGCCATAGAGTTTTCGTTAGATTCTTTGGATGCAGGCGTTCCATTAATAATTTTTGCCCGAATGGTTCGGCAACATCGAGAATGCTCAAGCGTGGATCTAGCCTTTCAACAATTCCTTCCATAGTAAGTAATGCCTTTCCAACTAATACCAGATCGGCAGGAATTTTAATTTTGTGCTTTAGAGCAACTGCGAATATACTGCTCACGGCCTCTCCAAGACTTACTTTGCTTAGTGGAATTCCATAGTATTTTTCTTTCAAAACCTCAATATCTTCTCTGAGTTGAATTCTGTTGACATGATCAGGTACAATACCCATACGGAAAATTGTTTTCGTTAACTCATCTGAATCTTGACGCATTAAGCCAATGACTAAGGAGGATAGATTATATTTCATTTCGGAGCTGAGACGGCCAACCATTCCAAAATCCAAGAAGACAATGATTTCTCCTGGCAATACTACCACATTTCCAGGATGGGGATCTCCATGAAAGAAACCCTCCATAAAAATTTGATGAAAGATTCCTTTGGCGAAGCGTTCCGCTAAAAGAGAAAGGTTATAGCCTTGCTGTTTTAAATCTTCTTTCTTACTTATTTTTATTCCTTCGATATATTCTGCTGTTAGTACCTTTTGGGTGGAGTAGTCCCAATAGATTTTTGGAACATAGATCATAGGATTATTTGTAAATTGTTTTGAAATTTTTTCTGCGTTGCGGGCTTCACTCGTGTAGTCAAGTTCACTGCGAAGAGATTTTGAGAACTCATCAATCATATCCATGAGCTGATACGATTTTGCCCAGTGAAAACGTCGTTCTGCCAAGTTAGACAGCTCATAAAGAATCTCCAAATCTGTTTGGATATCAATAGCGATACTGGGACGCTGAATTTTTATGGCAACTGTCGTTCCTGTTTTCAAAACTGCTTGGTGGACTTGCCCGATGGAAGCTGCCGCTATCGGTTCTGGTTCAAAATGCTGAAAAAAAATTTCCAGAGTTCCTCCTAGCTCTTCTTGAAGTACAGAACGTACTTCAGTGAAGGAAAAAGCAGGAACTGCATCCTGCAGTTTTTCCAATTCATCAATAATCTCCGGGGGAAGAAGGTCCGGTCGTGTACTGGCAATCTGGCCGAGTTTGACATAGGTTGGACCTAATTGCTCAAGAACCAGTCGAATTCGTTCAGCTACGCCTCCAGTATTCTCCTTTGTAAATACTGGACGAACACGCTGGTAATAGGGAACCTTCTGCATTAAGCCTGTTTCTTCTACAATATAGTCGAAGCCTTGGCTTAGCAATGCAGTAGCAATTTCACGATACCGATTGATATGGCGTACTCTCTTTGCAAACATGAATACCTCCTGAATCAAACACAAAACCTTTTGTTTATGCTGCCCTACATTCGAATTCGTATTTTATAAATATCCCCTCTTATGACAGTGCATATACTTTTTCTCAGCAGGTTTATAATTATTTTAGTATAGATATCTTCTGCAGCAGGCATAGTAAAGCTAAAAATATCATGAATCTGATTTCATAAACAACTGTTCCCTTCAGGTAAACCATGGAGATTGCCAAACGTACTGCCCCAGGAATGTTGCTTGCTCTTGTTGCCGTCCTGATTGTTTTCTCATTCAAATAATTGCTCTTTGAACCGATACGAAAAATTCATCATAGTGGCATTTAAATCAGAACACCTTAGGATTAATCGCCTAAGGTGGCTGGTCATTTTTATGTATTCCCCCAAAAATGACTGACTAGTCATAAATTTGTCATATTTATCATTTATAATGTAATAAAAGCAAATATCTCAGTGTTATTTTATGGATGATTTCAAATTACATTGCAATAATTGTGACTTGATATATGAGTGAACAATTAACTGCTTTTATTTATATAGGGGGTATACAAATGCTGTTAGATATAGTATATGGGTCATTTTGTATCGGTGCTATCACGTTAGGTACTGTTTTTTGTATGTATTTTAAGCTGCCATAACAATGTCTATGGTAATGGTTTACATTAATGAGTGAGGTGAGTTTATTGAACAACAGTGAATGGAAAGGTCATCCGATTGTACTCTTTACTGGAGTTTTAGTATTATATACGCTAGGCAATTCAATCCTTTCATTATTAAATTTTTAGTGCTCTTTTACCAAATTTCGTGACTTGGTTTAGTAGTTATTTGTGTAAGCTGAATATGAAATAATGTAGTCGCTCTTTGAGGAGCGATTTTTCTTTATTAGTGTATAATATTAATTTTGCAAAAAATATATTAGTTATTGTATATTTAAAAATGAAAAAGGATACAGTAGAAGTATCTTTAAAATAAGAAGGTGATAAAAATGATATGGTTCTTAATTGTCGGAATCGTCTCTGGATGGTTAGCTGGTGTGGTTTCTCGAGGAGGCGGATTTGGTTTGTGGGGAGATTTAATAACGGGTATTGTAGGTGCTTACGTCGGTGGGTTCTTATTTAACATGATGGGTATATCTGCATATGGAATGATCGGTTCTATTGTTGTAAGTACGATAGGAGCCGTTGTATTTCTATGGGTATTGCGGTTGTTTACTCGCAACAAAACAGCTGCGTAGGCGATCTGTAGCAGCAGAGTCTTGTGCCGTCAACCACCTCTTTGAGGGGAAGGCGGCTTTTTTCATTTAAAATACCATATGAAAAATGCCCAAGCTTGTCGCTTGGGCAAAGGGTTAGGTGTTAATGATATTTTAAACGCCGAATTAGTTTGGAACCTAGATATACAAGCGCGCCAGCAGTCAAAGCCATACCTAGTTTTGATCCCATCATATCTTCCATCATATGGGATTTCCTATTGTGATGCCAATGATGACGAAACATAATAACACCCCCTTAAAATATAGTTTTTCCTTTATGTATATTGCAATGCTAAGTAATATATGGAATGTTTAATCATGGTTTTGGATAAATTATGAAAATGGATTTTGATTCAAGGGGGCATTTCTTGACAAAATGAGAAGATGAGCTTATACTTTCTTCGTAAACAGGATCATTTTGTTACTTCATATAGTATGATCATTATAAAAGGAGATTATCATGATGCACTGGAGGTCTTTTACAGCTGGAGCCATATTGGTACTTCTGCTTATGACAGGCAGCTATTTATTTTCTTTAGGTCCAAAAGAGACTTCATCACACTCTGTCACTGAACAAGTAGAAGCCGCGATTCCTTTTGATGCAGTAACAATTACGCCCTTACGAGTGATTTATGGAAAGGAAGTACCTTTTGAAGGCAAAATAGAATTACGGCAAGCCTTAGCAGGAAAGTTTGCACAAAAAATAATTATTGTTAATTTTCAAGCATCAGGTGAGCATGCTGATAAATCAAAGATTAACATTGTATGGGAGAATGGTGAAGTTGAAACTGTTTATCCTGGAACAAAGGATCGAATTTTCCCGCCTGAAAAACGGGCAAAGCAAATCACTGTTGTAGGGTATAGTGTGCGTGAAAGGCGTATTTTCCAAGATTCAAATCGTAAAGGTAATTTGAGTTGGGAGATTCATTATGAACCAGTGGAAATGTGATAGATAAACTGTTAAAAGGATAGGAGCACCTTTTAATCCTCTACTTAAATTGAGTAGAGGATTTTTTATTTCATCAGCCTGATTAGAAGGAAAATTTAGGATAATGGCGAAATGAGAAATATGCTTTGTTCTACAAAGCTCTATTTATAAGAGGAGGTAATATACTGTGAAAATTATAGGTATAACCAATGTAGACAAGTTTTTAGCAGTCCTTGATAAATGCCAGGGAAAGATTGAATTAGTAACATCTGAGGGAGATCGTTTAAACTTAAAGTCAAAATTGTGCCAGTATCTAGCATTATCGAAAATCTTTAGTGAAGCAAAAATAGATGAAATTGAAATTATTGCGTCTGAGCCAGAGGATACGAAATTACTTTTAGAATATTTAATTCGAGGATGACCATTTAAGGCTAGAGGGAAGTTTTGCAACGAGCCTTTAGCCTTTTTAGTGATTTTAAGGGATAAAGAACTCCAATGAGGTATATTTCTAATAAAGAGTGAGGCTATAAGACTGGAAGAATCCTTAGCTATAAGAGGAGGATACGATGTTATCACAACATGCCTGGATTGCTTTAATTTTATTTCTTATTGCTTATGTAATTATTATTTCAGAGAAAATTCATAGAACAAAAATTGCCCTTATGGGTGGGATACTCGTTCTATTCTTTAACATCATGTCTCAAGAAGAAGCGATTAAGAGTATTGATTTTAATACAATAGGCCTTTTAGTTGGAATGATGATCATTGTTGCTATTACCAGCAAAACAGGTCTATTTCAATATATGGCTGTAAAGTCTGCCAAAATGGTGGGCGGTGATCCACTGAAGATTTTAGTAGTTTTCTTCGGTCTTACAGCAATTTGTTCTGCTCTTTTGGATAATGTAACAACCGTCTTGTTATTTACCAGTGTTACTTTTGCCATTAGTGATTTATTGCAAATCAATCCGATTCCCTATCTTATCACAGAAATAATAGCATCCAATATTGGCGGTACAGCGACGTTGATTGGTGACCCGCCCAATATCATGATCGGAAGTGCTACTGGTTTAGGTTTTAATGAATTTGCTGTAAACTTATTTGCACCGGCTTTCATTATTGGTATTGTGACTTGCTTCATACTATTTTTGTTATATCGAAAGCAGATGAACATTTCTGTGCAGCAGAAACAACGTATCATGACTTTAGAGGAATCATCATTTCTAGTTGATATCCCCTTAATGAAAAAGTGCATTGCAATTATGTGCTTGACAATTATTGGATTTGTAGTACATCAAATACTTCATTTAAATTCAGCTACAATAGCAATGGCTGGTGCTGTTGTGTTACTAATCGTAGGAAGACTGGAGCCAGAAGAGGTTTTTAAAGAAATAGAGTGGAATACAATTTTCTTCTTTATTGGCTTATTTATATTAGTAGGGGGACTTGAAGTTACAGGTATTATAAGTCTGGTAGCCCATTGGGCTATGAATGTGACTGAGGGAAATATCCTTTTAATGCACGTTCTTATTCTCTGGTTATCTGCTATAGGATCAGCATTTGTTGATAACATTCCTTTTGTGGCCACTATGATCCCCTTGATAAAATCCATGGGGGAAATCGGTAGTATA
Organism: Pelosinus baikalensis; assembly: GCF_020819555.1. Taxonomy (NCBI): domain Bacteria; kingdom Bacillati; phylum Bacillota; class Negativicutes; order Selenomonadales; family Sporomusaceae; genus Pelosinus; species Pelosinus baikalensis. The sequence continues at coordinate 69,587 of NZ_JAJHJB010000022.1, read as the reverse complement.
GATGTGACTTCCTTATGGTGGGCCTTATCTTTGGGAGCCTGTCTTGGAGGGAATGGCACATTAATTGGCGCATCCGCCAATGTGGTGGTATCTAGTTTGGCAGCTGCTCACGGGCGCCCTATATCTTTTATTGGTTACATGAAGGTTGCCTTTCCTCTCATGATTGTATCGATTCTAATTTCAAATATCTATATTTATGTGGCGTATTTACGTTAATAAATCCTCTATACTTTTCTGAAGATTATAAAAAATATTTTAAAAGCTATTATTAACTTTAAAATAATTGCAGGAATTTAATGATATGTAATAGAAATATAATTTTAATTGTGATAGAAATAAATGAGCTGATCATTTAAGAAACTAAACTCTACGTAAAGAGAATGTACCCGAGTGCAATCAATAGGTTTAGAACAGAATATAGTGCTGTTTATTCTACCGATAAGGGAGAATAAACATTTAAAGGTGGAGTCTGTCAAAACAGGCTCCACTTTACTTTTTTGTTTTTTTACAAAAAATGTTAATCTTAGGATTATTAGTATATTATTGCGAACAAAGTGTGAAAAGGTAGCGGAAAGGTGAGGATACATGAGGACGAAGAAGTCTTTATTTAGTTTGCAAACTAAGATTGCAGTGCTTGCATGTATTGTGGTTGCTTTGGCTTTATTAGTAGCAGATGTTATTATTAATGCAAAAATTTCTGAGAATGCCCAAACTGAGGCATCGAATGAAGCAATTGAAATTGCTCGAATTGTTGCCAATTCTGCTGTTGTGATTGAGGGATTAAGCGGGAAGCGTGATGAAAAGCAGATCCAGGTGTTTACCGAAAAAACCCTTAGTATTAGTGATGTTCGATTTATTACTGTGATGGATATGAACAGGGTGAGAAAATCTCATCCAAATGCAAGTAAAATAGGAGAGTATTATGAAGAAGATGATGCAGATCCTGTGTTTGAAGGGCAAGAAAACACTTCTATCAATCAAGGATCATTAGGAACCTCTTTGCGTGCTTTATCTCCTGTATTTGATGAAGATGGCAGGCAGATAGGAGTGGTGCTTGTAGGCATTATGGTAGAAAGTGTGCAAGTTGCAATTGATGATAACCGGGCGGGTATCTATATTGGTGTTGGAGTTGGAATGTTAGTAGGAGTGCTGGGAGCATTACTATTGGCTAGAAATATAAAGAAAATTTTATTTGGCTTGGAGCCTTCTGCTATTGCAAAAATATTTGAAGAACGCAGTGCGATGCTGCAATCTGTGCGTGAAGGGATATTAGCTGTTGATCAAGAATCGCGCATGACCATTGCCAATGAGGAGGCCATCAGGCTTTTTCAGCAAGCAGGTATAGAGGGCGACCCCATCGGCAAAAAGGTGGATGAATATGTTCCCAATACAAGATTGCAAAATATTTTAAAAACGGGAGAAGCAGAGTTAGATCAGGAGCAGGATCTAAATGGAACAATAATTTTGGCGAATCGTATTCCCGTAATAGTAGACGGGGAGATCGTAGGAGCTATTGCCACCTTTCGTGATAAAACAGAAATTCGGCAGTTAGCAGAGAAACTTACAGGTGTTAGAATCTATGCTGAAGCATTACGATCTCAGACTCATGAATTTATGAATAAATTGCATGTTATTCTCGGAATGATTCGTATGGGCTATTATGATCGATTGACCCAATATGTAAGTGGGATTGCTCATCAGTATCAATTGGAAGTCGGATTTGTAGTTAAGAAGATTAAAGATCCTGTATTAGCAGGATTTTTATTAGGAAAGCTCAGTTTAGCCAGAGAAGCAGGTGTAGAAATGAAATTATCTGAAACTAGCTTTTTGCCTGAGCCGGATCAACCTGAAATCGTACATGAATTAATTACTATAATCGGCAACCTAATCAATAATGCGTTAGATGCGGTAGAAAAATCAACAACAAAAGAGATTGGAATTGATTTTTCCCATGGGAACAATGTTTTGACGATTGAAGTAAGTGATACGGGGCTAGGAATGGATGAAGAAGTGAAACAAAATATCTTTATGAGAGGGTACTCTACTAAGGGAGAAGATAGAGGACTTGGTTTATACCTCATTCAACGGAGCTTAGAACGTTTAGGTGGGGAAATCAATGTAATTTCAAATATAAATAAGGGTACTTTGTTTAGAGTGACTGTACTTTACTGGGGTAAGGAGGGATACATTGATTAAGGTAATGATTGTGGAAGATGATCCTATGGTGGCAGAATTTAATAAATGCTATTTAGAATTAGTAGAAGGATTTACTTTGTGTGCGTTAGTTCATTCCGCAGATGAAGCATTTAGCATATTGGATCAAACTGAGATTGACTTAATTATGTTAGATATCTTTATGCCAGGTATGAATGGCTTAGATTTCTTAATTAACCTTAGACAGCAGGGAAAAAGTGTTGATGTGATTGTTATCACAGCTGCTTGTGATAACAATCATATCAAAAAAGCATTGCAATTTGGAGCCGTAGATTATATAATCAAGCCTTTTCAGTTTGAGCGTTTAAATTCAGCATTATTGGGATATAAGGGGCTAGTGGGCTTAATGGAACAAGATGTACTCAATCAGGTGGAGCTGGATCAGTGTATATTATATAAGGAGCAGTCTGTTTCTGCAAAATTGCCCAAAGGCGTTGACAGAAACACGTTAAATGTTATATGGGAAAAAATACAAGAATTAGGCCAGAGTCCATTTTCAACAGAAGAAATAGCTAATCAAATCGGCGTTTCGCGAGTTTCAATGCGCAAATACTTAGAATTTTTAAAGCAAATTGGATCTTTAAAACTGGAGCTTATCTATGGAACAGTTGGGAGACCGATTTATAAATATAGATGTATTCATACGATGAATAATTTTATACATCGCTATTTATAGTTCCATATTTTGGTATTGTTTGTCTTATAATCATTAAATGATTAAATCAATACTCTAAATTTAGCAATTATAATTTGATTATTGCATTCTTATGACAACCGACCGAAAGGTCGGTTTTTTGGTTACTTTAATTACTAAAATAACTTTAATTACAAAGTCGTTTATAAAGTTTGATTATATATGAAATTATCATTATATTTTGTATATTTAAATTGCTTCATTAATATTGCAATCATTGCAATAAAAAGGAGGGTCGCTGTTTGTATTCAGAGGTAAAAAGATATGTGGAGGTGTAACATTGTCTACAACACTTGAGAAGCTCGATGATATGAATAAACGACCCCAGAAAGTTATGGCGGGCGGTGTACGAAACGTATTGATAAACAGAATGCTTTAGGAAAAATGACTGCTCGTGAACGGATCGATTGATCTTGGTTTGGTAGCATGTCAATACTGCATGTACGGCTGTTGGCACCTATCGGTATTTCCATTGCCAAAGGTCTAGGAGCAAGTCCTCCACGCAGTCCTCATCCGCGATAGCGGTAGCATCATCTTTATCGTATCCATTATTGTCATTCCAATGGTATGGCCATTTTTCCCTAAATAAGTTAAGGGCATAGAAAGGTGGTTAGCAAGGTGACAGAATTAGATCAAGTAGTACGAATTTTATCTGCTTTCTTTACTGCCTTAGTTATTATTTACATAATAGCCAAGATGGTTGGTGAAAAAAGAAAGGCCACATGGTTTAAAAAGCGAACGAAGTCTACCATCTTTACCCGTAGAGGAGTATTAGGTGAAACATGGCATTTTGGTGTTCCATGTAAATGGCAAGGATTTGTTGTTAGTTTCTTGATGTTTAGCATTATTGGTGTTGTAAGCTATCTTATGATTTTTGCAGTATAACCTTTAACAATTGAAAATGGCCTTTCCTATATAACGTAGGTGTATTACATGGTGGAGCCTGTCAACAAGGCACTACCATATTTTTTTGCATGTTATATAGAGGAAAGTAATATAAATCTGTGAGTGGAAGATGAAGTACGGGAGGTGATAGCAACCTGTAATTATAAACGAAAATACGAAATAGGGAGGTAAATGTATTGATATCAAAGATCGTGTGCGTAATAAAGCGCTTCATGCCAAAATCGTGAGCGCCGAAGAAGCAGCGACAGTTATTAAGCCTGGAATGAACATCGGAACCAGTGGATTTACGCCATCTGGTTATCCAAAAGCCGTACCGTTGGCATTAGCTGAACGAATCAAAAAAGAACATTTCCAAATTAACCTTTGGACTGGTGCATCCGTAGGAAAAGAATTAGATGGTGCGTTAGCCGCTGTAAATGGGATTAATAAACGATTACCCTATCAGACCAATAATGAGGTTCGCAAATCCTTAAATTCAGGTGGCGTAAAATACTGCGATTTACATTTGAGTCACACAGCTCAAATGTCTCGATATGGATTTTTAGGTGGTAAGGTGGATGTAGCGATTATTGAAGCGTGTGCCATTACCGAAGAAGGACATATTATACCGACCACATCCATGGGCAACTCTGCCTCCTTTGTGCAAAGTGCCGACATTGTGATAGTGGAAGTCAATACAAGCCAGCCCTTAGCCTTAGAAGGAATGCATGATGTATATATTCCACTAGATCCTCCTCATCGTCTGCCAATTCCGATTGTTAAGGCCGATGATCGTATTGGAACCAATTATATTCCATGCGGTCTTGATAAAATAACCTACATCGTTCCATGTGATATTCGGGATGATGTTCGTGATTTAGCAGCCATTGATGATGATGCTAGAGCTATGAGCGCACTTTTTATTGACTTTTTGAAAAAAGATATAAAAGCTGGACGCATGCCAAAAGGACTCTTACCGCTGCAATCGGGTGTAGGTTCCGTTGCCAATGCAGTAGTAAGCGGCTTTGCTGAATCTGATTTTACAGATTTAGAAGTTTACACTGAAGTCATTCAAGATGGAATGTTGGATTTAGCGGATGCTGGCAAGTTAAAATCTGCTTCTGGTACTTCGTTCTCCCCATCTCCTGCTGGATTAGAACGATTCTACAAAAATATTGATACCTATCGTAAAATCATGATGCTGCGTCCTCAGGAAATAGCAAATAGTCCTGAAATTGCCAGAAGGATTGGTGTTATTGCCATGAATACAGCCATTGAGCTTGATATTTATGGAAATGTGAATTCGACCCATATCATGGGTACAAAAATGATGAATGGTATAGGCGGTTCAGGAGATTTTGCTCGTAATGCGTATCTAACCTGCTTCTTTAGTACCTCCACTGCCAAAAATGGAGCCATTTCATCCATTGTTCCGATGGTTTCTCATGTGGATCATACAGAACATGATGTTGATATATTTGTAACTGAATTGGGTGTGGCCGACGTCCGTGGACTTAGTCCCAAAGAACGGGCGCGGGTAATTATAGAAAATTGTGCTCATCCGGACTATAAGCCTATGCTGATGGATTATCTGGAAAGAGCCGAAAAAGCGACCAAATACGCACAAACACCACATATTTTAACAGAAGCACTTTCATGGCATACCCGGTTTATAGAGACCGGCACCATGAAGAAGCAGTAAAGGAGGATTATTAGTATGGATAATGAAAGCTTAAAATTAAAAGTGGCAGAGTATACTGCCAAAGTAGAAAAAGCAAGTGCCAAATTCCCAGAACGTAAAAACCTGGAGTATAACCGATTGTATACTCCACTAGACCTTGAGGGTCAAGATTATGAAAAAGATTTAGGAGTACCAGGATCCTATCCATTTACTCGTGGTGTGCAGCCGACTATGTATCGCGGTCGTTTCTGGACTATGCGTATGTATGCTGGCTTCTCAACAGCTGAAGAATCTAACAAACGGTATCGTTACCTCTTAGAATCCGGTGGTACAGGTCTATCTTGCGCCTTTGACTTACCTACTCAAATCGGATATGACTCTGATGATATCATTTCCGAAGGTGAAGTCGGTAAAGTAGGGGTAGCCATTGACTCTTTGGCAGATATGGAAATTTTGTTTGACCAAATCGATTTGGCCAAAGTATCCACTTCGATGACCATTAATGCACCAGCATCTGTACTTCTTGCGATGTATATTGCAGTAGCTGAGAAAAATGGCATTGGACCAGAAAAATTAAATGGTACCATTCAAAATGATATTTTGAAAGAGTATGCAGCTCGCGGTACTTACATTTTCCCTCCAAAGCCTTCCATGCGTTTGATTACCAATATATTTGAATATTGTTCAAAGAATGTACCGAACTGGAATACCATTTCCATCTCTGGTTATCACATTCGTGAAGCTGGTTCAACTGCAGCGCAAGAAATTGCTTTCACCATTGCAGATGGTATTGCGTACTGCGAAGCCGCAATTAAAGCTGGACTTGATGTAGATGCCTTTGCTGGTCGTTTATCCTTCTTCTGGAATGCTCACAATAATGTATTAGAAGAAGTAGCAAAATTCCGTGCTTCTCGTCGTGTATGGGCTAAAATCATGAAAGAACGCTTTGGTGCTAAAAATCCTAAATCCTGGATGCTTCGTGTACATACACAAACAGCAGGATCCATGCTAACTGCGCAACAGCCTGATAACAATGTAGTACGTGTTGCCTTGCAGACCGCAGCAGCCGTTATGGGTGGTACTCAGTCCTTACACACAAACTCTAAAGATGAAGCATTGGCATTGCCAACGGAAGCTTCCGTACGTGTTGCTCTTCGTACCCAGCAGATTGTAGCCTATGAAAGTGGTTTAGCAGATGTAGTAGATCCTTTAGCTGGTTCTTACTATGTAGAAGCGATGACCAACCAAATCGAAGCAGAAGCATTGAAATACATTCAGAAAATTGATGACATCGGCGGTGCTGTTGTTGCGATTGAAGAAGGTTATATCCAACGAGAAATTCAAGACAGTGCTTATAAATGGCAAAAAGAAGTAGAAAACAACGATCGAGTGATTGTTGGTGTGAACAAATTCCAAATTGAAGAAAAACCAGTAGAAGGCCTCTTGCGTGTAGATGCTTCTGTAGGTGAATTGCAAAAGAAAAAGCTTGCTGATCTAAGAGCAAAACGAGATAATGCTGCTGTAACTGCGGCTTTAGCAAAACTAGAAGCAGCTTGCGGTGATGACAGCGTTAATTTGATGCCAATCATCTTGGAAGCAGTAAAAACCTATGCAACACTTGGTGAAATTTGTGGCGTAATGCGTAAAGTTTTTGGTGAATACCAAGCGCATGCAACACTGTAAGAGGATAGGAGGAATAACGATGGAAAAACGTGTTAGAGTATTAGTTGCAAAACCTGGTTTAGATGGACATGATCGGGGAGCGAAAGTAGTAGCTCGCGCTTTGCGTGATGCTGGCTTTGAGGTTATTTATACGGGCTTGCGTCAAACTCCCGAGCAAATAGCAGAAGCTGCGTTGCAAGAAGACGTAAATGTAATTGCCTTAAGTTTATTATCTGGTGCTCACAATCACTTGTTCCCACGTATTGTTGAGTTAATCCATGAAAAGGGTATGACGGATGTATTAATAATTGGTGGTGGAGTTATTCCTGATGCTGATATACCTGTTCTTAAAGCAGCTGGTATATCCGAAGTGTTTACGCCAGGTACATCAACAACTACTATCATTGACTACATCAAGGAAAATGTGAAATAGAGAAAAATCTGCTCTATCGAAAGAGGGATTGAAGAATAATTGAATATTGGAGGATATATATATATGTTTAAAACATTGAAGGTTGATCATATTGGCATTGCCGTAAAAGATTTAGAACAGGCTAAAAAGTTTTATAGCCAAGTCCTTGGAATGGAAGCATTAGGGGAAGAGACCGTAGAACAGCAAAAGGTAAAAGTTTGTTTTTATCCTTGCGGTGACAGCGAAATTGAACTTTTGGAATCGACTTCACCTGATGGTCCTATTGCTAAATATATTGATAAGAATGGTGAGGGGATACAGCATCTTGCCTTGCGTGTGGAAAATATTGAAGCTGCAATTGCTGAATTGAAAGCAAAAGGCGTGCGCATGATTGATGAATCACCTCGCTATGGTGCAGGGGGAGCTTCGATTGCCTTTGTCCATCCGAAAGCAACCGGCGGGATTTTGCTTGAGCTATCAGAACGTAAATAATCTTTTAAAAGTGGTAATTTATGGAGGTGCAATATGACAACAGTTAAGGAAAAAATACAGGAGTTAAAACAACGTCAGAAAAAGATCAAAATGGGTGGCGGTCAAAAACGGATTGATAGTCAGCATGCTAAAGGTAAATTAACTGCCCGTGAACGCATTACCATTTTGCTTGATGAAGGCTCTTTTATAGAGCTGGATCAGTTTGTCGAGCATCGCTGCACTAACTTTGGCATGGAGAAAGAAGAAGCTCCAGGTGAAGGTGTTGTAACAGGTTATGGTACCATCGACAATCGACTCGTCTATGTATTTGCTCAAGATTTTACAGTAATTGGCGGCTCTCTAGGTGAAATGCATGCAGCGAAAATTTGTAAAGTGCAAGAACTGGCGATGAAGATGGGGGTTCCAATCATTGGGATTAATGATTCGGGCGGTGCTCGGATTCAAGAAGCGGTAGATGCATTATCAGGCTACGGAAAAATCTTTTATCAAAATACCTTGGCTTCTGGCGTTATTCCGCAAATTTCAGTGATTATGGGGCCTTGCGCAGGCGGTGCAGTGTATTCTCCTGCTTTAACTGATTTTATCTATATGGTGAGAAATACCAGTCAGATGTTTATTACCGGGCCACAGGTTATAAAAACCGTAACTGGTGAGGAAGTAACAGCAGAAGAACTTGGTGGAGCCATGACTCATAATGCTACATCGGGAGTCGCTCATTTCATTGCAGAAAATGACACCGATTGCTTAGAGCAAATCCGTAGGCTTATCAGTTTTCTTCCTAGCAATAATTTAGATGGATCACCGATTGTAGAGTGTAGTGACGATCCTTCTCGCACAGAAGAAGAGTTGAATACAATCATTCCTGATCATTCCAATCAATCCTATGATATGAAAGAAATCATTACTAAGATTGTAGACAATGGGGATTTTTACGAAGTGCAGCCTTACTATGCAGCCAATCTGATTACGGCTTTTGCTCGTTTGGATGGTCAAACCATAGGTATTATTGCAAATCAGCCAAAAGTAATGGCAGGGTGCCTGGATATTAATGCTTCAGATAAATCTTCTCGATTCATTCGCTTTTGCGATGCGTTCAATATTCCTTTACTCAACCTTGTTGATGTTCCTGGCTTTTTGCCTGGGACGAATCAGGAATATGGCGGTATTATTCGTCATGGTGCTAAGATGCTGTATGCTTACTCCGAAGCTACCGTACCGAAAGTAACCCTTGTTGTTCGCAAAGCTTACGGCGGTTCCTATCTGGCTATGTGTTCCCGGGATCTGGGGGCAGATCAGGTCATTGCATGGCCAACTGCTGAAATTGCTGTTATGGGACCTGCAGGTGCAGCCAATATTATTTTTAAGAAAGATCCGGATATTAAAACGAAAACAGATGAGTATGTAAAAAACTTTGCTACTCCTTATCAAGCTGCCAAACGTGGATTTGTTGACATGGTGATTGAGCCTCAAGAAACACGTCCCATACTAATCAGCACATTTAGTATGTTGGCTTCTAAACGTGAAGGCCGTCCTGCCAAGCGTCATGGTAATTTCCCAGTGTAATTTTTGGATAAAAAGTAGAGGAAGCGATATTACAAGAAGAGGTGAAGTTAATGAGTCAGCCAATTACAACCAATCCAGTCTTAATAGCTCTAATCAATTTGACCGTAGTATTTTGTGTTCTGTATGGATTAAGCTTAGTTGTCAGATTAATTAAAGTGATTGACCCTACGCAAAAAAAAAAGGTAGCGCAAGAGGAAACTAATGTTACAGAAAAAGCGGTATCAACCATCGCTCCTGTAAATCTGCCACAAGAAGATTATGATGAAATGATAATTTTATTTACGGCAGCCATTGCGGCATATGGATATAAAGGTGCAAAAGTTGTTGCTATCAGACCAGTCAGTAACAATACTTGGTCTCAAGCTGCCCGTATGGAAACGGTAAATTCTCGTAATCAAATGTTTTAATTGTAGCAAATAAAATATATCGAAATTTAAGGGGGATTAAGAAATGAAAAAGTTTCAAATTACATTTAAAGGACAAGTATATGAGTTAGACGTAGAAGAAATCAGCGGTGCAGCTTCTACTGGAAAGAAGGCTGCATCCTCGCCCGTTCCACCATCCGCTCCTGCGCCAGTGGCGGCCCAAGCTCCAGCACCGAAGGCTGCTCCCGCTGCGGTTCCTGCTGGTGCGCAAACCGTAATTGCGCCAATGCCAGGTAAGATTTTGGCTGTAAATATAAAAGCAGGGGATTCTGTAAAACGTGGTCAAGTCATTTTTATTCTGGAAGCCATGAAAATGCAGAATGAAATTATGGCAAATCAGGATGGAAAGGTTTCTAAAGTTAACGCAGCAGTTGGGCAAACCGTGTCCACTGGAGATGTTTTGGCTGTTCTTGGCTAATTTGATAAACAATTAGGAAGATTGGAGGAAAAATAATGGATGCATTTATTGTCTCTTTACAGGCAGTATGGTCTGATAGTGGTTTTACTGCTTTTACAACTGGCAATGCGATTATGATTGTTGTTGGTGTGATTTTACTATATTTAGCTTTTGCGAAAGGGTTTGAACCCCTTCTCTTGTCTCCTATTGCTTTTGGTTGCATTCTGGCGAACTTTCCGAAAACAGGCTTTGAAACAGATCCTGGTTTGATGCAGCTCATTAGCTTTGGTATTTCTCATGAGATCTTTCCGCCCCTTATTTTCTTAGGGGTGGGTGCGATGACTGACTTTGGTCCTCTCATTGCTCGTCCTTCTGTACTTTTACTAGGTGCTGCAGCCCAAGTCGGTGTTTTTGTTGCATTAATGGGTGCAATGGCCCTTGGTTTTAATGTGAAAGAAGCAGCCGCTATTGGTATTATTGGCGGCGCGGATGGTCCTACTGCCATATACCTGTCCATCAAGTTGGCTCCTCATCTGCTTGGCGCCATAGCAGTTGCGGCCTACTCTTATATGTCGTTGGTTCCTTTGATTCAACCGCCAATTATGAAATTGCTGACTACTAAAAAAGAACGGGAAATTGTCATGGATCAATTACGTCCTGTTTCCAAGTTTGAGAAACTAGCCTTTCCGGTAGTCACGACGATCATTATCAGCTTATTACTGCCTCCGATTGCATCTCTTATGGGAATGCTGATGCTAGGAAATCTATTTCGCGAATCGGGTGTTACAGATCGACTTTCCGATACGGCCCAAAATGCGTTGATCAACATTGTTACTATTTTCTTGGCAACAGGTACTGGTTTGACAATGAAGGCTGAGAATTTCTTAAATTATCAGACACTGATGATCATTGCTCTGGGACTGATTGCTTTTGCTGCTGGGACTGCTGGCGGTGTTATCTTTGGCAAGGTTATGAACTTTTTCAGCGGTGGTAAGGTTAACCCACTTATCGGATCGGCGGGTGTATCCGCAGTGCCAATGGCTGCCCGTGTTAGTCAGGTGGTTGGTCAGCAATCCAATCCAGGAAACTATCTATTAATGCATGCCATGGGACCCAACGTAGCTGGTGTAATTGGTACTGCTGTTGCAGCTGGTACCATGCTGGCGATGCTCAAATAATATAAAAATGGATTCAGATGAAGTTTTACTTCATCTGAATCATGGTTCAAACTATTCGCTAGAGCTAATCCGTGAATAAAGCCGTATTTATGAAGAGTGATGTACTATGGAATCTAGATATACAAATATAAAAGTTTAATGAGAGTTTGTTGTAAATAGGAGGAGATTTATATGTCGCCAGCGATAATAACACTTATTGTGTTGGGAATTGTAGCTTTATTATTTGTTACAGAGGCGATACCTTTGGCTATTGCAGCTATGGGTGGAGCCATTGCCTTAGGTATTCTGGGGGTCATTCCTATAACTCAAGTATTCTCGGGGCTTTCTAACTCCACAGTTATTCTATTTGCAGGTATGTTTGTGATTGGCGGTTCTATGTTTCACACAGGTCTCGCTCAAAAAATGGGAGAAACCGTCGTGAAATATGCCGGTAAGAGTGAAAATGGTTTGATGATTGCTGTGATGCTTATTACTGCAGTTCTATCGGCTGTTAGCTCCAATACAGGCACAACAGCAGCACTTATGCCTGTCATTATTGGTATCTGCGCTGTGGCTAAGATTTCAGCTTCTCGTCAGCTTATGCCTCTGGCATTTGCTGCTGGCTTAGGAGGCATTATAACTCTTGTTGGTACACCGCCTAATATTATTGCGGCTGGTGCGTTAAAAGCTGCCGGTTTTGAGCCTTTTGGTTTCTTCGAATTTGCTTGGATCGGTATTCCGCTTACGATTGCTGGTATGTTATACATGATGTTTATCGGGAAACATTTGTTACCGAAAATGGAAATTTCAACGGATCAAGAAATTGAACAAGAGATTGAAGTGAGTGTGAATGATCCTAAAAAGATGTGGATTTCGGGTATCATCTTGCTTGCTGTAGTGATTGTTATGGGACTTGATCTTAAATCAATACCTCTTGAGATTGCTGCCATAATTGGGGCGATTCTTGCTGTGCTTACGGGCTGCTTAAAGGAAAAACAAGCCTATCATAGTATTGACTGGGTAACTATTTTTCTCTTTGCAGGTATGATGCCGATTGCTGCTGCTATGGAAAAGAGTGGGGCTGGCAAGATGATAGCGGATATTGTTGTGAATGCGATGGGGGGGAGTCCATCACCGATGGTAGTGACTGCAAGTCTCTTTATTCTTTCTTGCGGATTGACCCAATTTATGTCTAATACTGCTTCAACTGCTTTGTTAGCACCGATTGGTATTTCCATTGCCAAAGGAATTGGGGCCAGTCCCCATGCTGTATTGATGGCGATTGCTGTTGCTGCATCCTGCGCTTTTGCCACTCCTGTTGGAACTCCGCCGAATACGCTGGTGCTCGGTCCTGGTGGATATAAATTTATGGACTATGTGAAAGCTGGGAGCGGTCTTGTTCTTGTCTGCTTTATCGTTTCCATTATTATTATTCCGATTGTATGGCCATTTTTTCCGAAATAAGATAATCTTTTATCGAGGGGGCAAGAAGATACTTGCTCCCTTGATTGTATTTACGATATGATAATAGTAAGAGTTTTCTTGAATAAGGGTCTTGCATTCTAAAAGACTGGAACACAGGAGGTATTATGGTAAAATATCAAGAAACATCACAATTTTGTAAAGAGAAGCTTTTCTGGATGGGTTTATCTGTCATTGCACTTATCATATGGATGGGAATTGAGGTTCAATCATATATTGCAGGGAAACCCAGTTTCCTTGGTATAGCCTATATTGGTTTGTTTTGTGGATTATTACTGTGGCGTTATGCTGTACGCTATACCTATGTGCTAACCAATCAAGAGCTAATCATTACAAGTCAATTCCTCTATGCTTCTCGCACGTTTACAGTCAACTTGGACTCTCTGGAGAGCTATTGTAATCAATATAATTGTAGTCAATATAAAGGAAGCATCTTTAAACGTAAGGGTGTAAGCCGTCTTATTCATCGCTATTCTGCTGCTGATGGCAGAACTACTCGAATTTTGACATTTTCTGAAAAAGAAAAACCCTGTGGTTTGCTCCTTAAAATCAGCGATACATTTATGAATAAGCTGAAGACCTTGCGACCGAAGATATATGAAACCATGTAAACCAATAGAATCACTAACTTGGATGTAAGAATGGCTCGGAAAAGTGAGGCATTCTTACATCTATTTTTTGATGCGAAGAAGAATTTAGACTGTGAACTTTACGGAGATAATGATATACTACAAAGTATACTATTTTAGTAGCTATATTTTATTATAGAGAGGAGCAGTGCGCAACTAGCGCCAAAGGATAATGGATTTTGTTGCAATTGATTTTGAAACGGCCAATGCCAGCCGAGCGAGTGTATGTAGTATGGCGGCTGTAACAGTAGAAAATGGACAGATTGTGCGCTCGGCTTATTCGTTAATTCGGCCACCTGTGCTAAAGTTTGATTTTCGGAATATACAGGTTCATGGTATATATCCAGAGCAGGTAGTAAATAAACCCACCTTTGATCAACTGTGGGAAAGAATCCGGCCGCATCTTGAAAATAAGATCGTGGTCGCTCACAATGCGACCTTTGATATTAGTGTATTACGAAGTATCTTACGAGAATATTCTTTACCTGTTCCTGCGTTTAAGCATGCTTGTACGGTTCAAATTGCCAAAAAAGCATGGCCAGGTGGAGAAAACTATAAGTTAAATACCTTGGCTCAGCGTTTTCGGATTGATTTTGATCATCATAATGCTTTGCATGATGCTCGAACTTGTGCTCAAATCGCTCTGCTTGCCGGGCAGGAATTAAAAGCGAATAATTTTTTGCAGCTGATGCATTTGCTAAAGCTTTCGGTAAAAGATTTTATGTGAGTGTAATGGACATGAAAAGTAATCTTGTGGTAAAATGTTTTTAGTTTACGTAGCCTGATATCGTTATTTATATGGTGCTAATATATACTTGGAACAAATACATATGGGAACGTTTATGGAGGAGTCTGTCACCCGATAGGCTTCTTTTTGCATTTTTGGGGAAGACTAAGGGAGAAAAGGGGTTGAATTTAATGATTGGAACAAAATTGCAATGAATAAATTTATAGGATAATTATCAAATACGAGGAGATAAGAGGAGACGTTATATGGAAAAATCACTTATTGCGGTTATCGTTTTTTTAGTGGCATATGCCTTAATTATTTCAGAAAAGATCCATCGTACTGTTACTGCTTTGGGAGGGGCTGTTTTATTAATTCTATTTCAGGTAATTAATCAAGAAACCGCGTTTCATCATATTGATTTCAATACGATTGGTCTTTTAATCGGGATGATGATTATGGTCTCGATTGTTAGTCAAACAGGCTTATTTAATTATTTAGCAATATGGGCAGCTAAAAAAGTGAATGCTGATCCTGTGAAACTCTTAGTTTCTCTTGCTGTTTTAACTGCTGTAAGTTCGGCACTTTTAGATAATGTAACAACGGTGCTTTTAATGACTCCTGTTATTTTTAGCATAACAGCTCAGCTGAAAGTTCCGCCAATACCTTATTTAATCACAGAAATTATATCGTCAAATATTGGCGGTACGGCAACCCTGATTGGTGATCCTCCGAATATTATGATTGGCAGTGCCGTGAAAGAGTTAACATTTGCAGCATTTGTTAATAATTTAGCATTGATTTCATGCTTCATTCTGATTATTACCTTAGGGATATTGGTGCTTATTTATCGCAATCGTTTGAAGACTACGGAAGAACTTAAAACGAAAGTAATGGAACTGGATGAGAAAAAGCAACTTCAAGATATTCCTCTGCTTAAAAAATCGTTGTTTGTACTTTCAATTACTATCGGTGCTTTCTGCTTCCATCAGGTTCTTCATTTAGAGTCGGCTACGGTTGCCCTTTCCGGAGCAGTACTATTATTAGTGATGACTTATGCCCAATCGGAGCATGAACTGGAAAGAATTTTTCACAAAATCGAATGGTTAACGATTTTCTTCTTCGTTGGCTTGTTTATCCTGGTCTCTGGGTTAGTCGAGACGGGTATTATTTCCGTATTAGCCCAAGATCTAATGAAATTAACGGCAGGTAATTCCGTGGCTACTGCAATGGTGATCTTGTGGCTGAGTGCTATTGCTTCGGCTTTTGTTGATAATATTCCTTTTGTGGCTACGATGATTCCCCTTATCAAAGAAATGGGAACCATGGGCGTTGCTAATCTTGAACCTCTCTGGTGGAGTTTAGCCCTGGGAGCTTGTTTAGGAGGAAATGGAACGTTAATTGGAGCTAGCGCTAATGTAATAGTTGTGGGGCTAGCCGCACAAAATGGTCATAGCATTTCTTTCATGAAATACTTTAAAGTGGCATTTCCTTTAATGATACTATCAATTGTGATTTCTAGTATCTATATTTATTTAAGGTATCTTGGATAACTATAGGCATGAGATAAGCTGCTAATTGACTAGATATTTATTTTCTAGAGTATAGAATCTTGTATGTATTCTTGACAAATACTATATACTATGGGTATAGTATATAGTATATATTTTTAGAGGCTATGATAGGAAGGAGTACGTTATTGCCGCCGTATAGAGAGGAGATCCGTGGCTGAAAGATCTCTCGGAAGTGGGATAGCGGAAGGTAGTCCTGGAGCTATTGCATTGAACTGATAGTAGGTGCAGTCGGTATGCCCCGTTATGGCGTCGGAGTTTGAGTGATTCTAAAGAGTAGAGTTATCTCAAAGAAACAAGGTGGTACCACGAAAGTATGCTCTTTCGTCCTTTTAGGATGAAAGAGCTTTTCTATTTTTTCAGTGTTTTTAGTGCTTCTGTGGTTAAAAGGACGCCTAAATATTAAAATGGTAGGAGGATCTCTAGATGGAAAAGAATATTCCAACTGTGTATGACCCACAGGCAGTGGAAGAAAAGTGGTATAAATATTGGGAAGATAATGGTTTCTTTCATGAGGAAGTAAATAAGGACAAAAAACCTTTTAGCATTGTGATTCCCCCGCCTAATGTAACTGGGCAGTTACATATGGGCCATGCTTTAGACAATGCCTTGCAGGACATTCTAATTCGTTTTCGCCGTATGCAAGGCTACAATACCTTGTGGATGCCAGGAACCGACCATGCTGGTATTGCTACGCAAATAAAAGTAGAAGAAATGTTGGTTAAAGAAGGCAGCTCTCGCCACGATCTGGGGCGTGAGAAGTTTATCGAAAAAGTTTGGGAATGGAAAGAGCAGTATGGGGATCGGATTATTAAACAATTAAAAAGTTTAGGTGCTTCTTGTGATTGGCAAAGAGAGCGCTTTACCATGGATGAAGGCTGCTCTGAAGCAGTGCGTGAGGTTTTTGTCTCATTATACGAGAAGGGACTTATTTATCAGGGCAACCGCATTACCAATTGGTGTCCTCGTTGTAATACTGCACTTAGCGATATTGAAGTAGAACATGAAGAAAAACCAGGGAATTTATATCATGTTCGTTATCTGGTAAAGGGAAGCCAAGGGGAATATGTGACGGTGGCTACGACTCGGCCAGAAACCATGTTGGGTGATACAGCAGTAGCTGTGAATCCAGAAGATGCTCGTTATCGTGATTTAATTGGGAAACAATTAGTATTGCCTTTAGTAGGACGACTGATTCCAGTTATTGCAGATGAATATGTAGATCCTGCTTTTGGTACAGGTGCTGTTAAGATTACGCCTGCTCATGATCCGAATGATTTTGAAATGGGGCTGCGTCATAATTTACCCCAAATCGTTGTAATTGCTAACGATGGTACAATGGCAGCGGATACTGGTAAATATGCAGGGCTGGATCGTTATGAGTGTCGTAAAATATTGGTTGCTGACTTAGATGAAATAGGCTCTTTGGTAAAAGTGGATGACCATATGCATGCTGTAGGGCATTGTCAGCGTTGTACTACTGTTGTAGAACCATTAGTATCTAAGCAGTGGTTTGTTAAAATTCAGTCATTAGCAGAACCAGCGATTGAGGCTGTGACAACAGGTGCCATTCAGTTTGTGCCTGAACGATTTACTAAAACCTATATTAATTGGATGGAGAATATTCGGGATTGGTGTATTTCTCGCCAGCTTTGGTGGGGACATCGTATTCCAGCTTGGTATTGTGAATGTGGTGAAACCATTGTAGCCCGTGAAGCAGTTACTGCATGCCCTAAATGTGGTAGTCATCGTATAGAACAAGATGAGGATGTATTAGATACTTGGTTTAGTTCCGGCTTATGGCCTTTTTCTACCATGGGATGGCCAGAAGATACAGAAGAATTAGAGCAGTTTTATCCTACAAGTGTACTGGTAACTGGTTATGATATTATTTTCTTCTGGGTAGCCAGAATGATTATGATGGGTTTAGAATTTAAGAAGGAAATTCCTTTTAAACATGTATTTATTCATGGTTTGGTGCGTGACTCACAAGGACGTAAAATGAGTAAATCCTTAGGAAATGGGATTGATCCACTAGAGGTTATTGACAAAAATGGTGCAGATACTCTGCGTTTTACATTAGTGACTGGTAATACGCCGGGAAATGATATGCGTTTTTATTGGGAGCGGGTAGAGTCTAGTCGTAATTTTGCCAATAAGCTTTGGAATGCATCTCGCTTTGTATTGATGAATTTAGAAGATGTAACCACTGTGGAACAATTAGCAAGTTATGGTGCCACAGCCAAGAAGGAGGATTATTTTACATTAGCAGATAAATGGATCTTAAGTCGTTGCGCTAAGACGGTGAGTGAGGTAACTCGTAATTTAGAACGCTTTGAATTAGGAGAAGCAGCTCGTCTGTTATATGAATTTATTTGGAATGAATATTGCGACTGGTACATTGAAATGGCAAAAGCCAGATTGTACAACAAGGAAGCAGTCGAGGCTCGGAATACTGCTCAGTATGTCTTATGGTATGTATTAGAAAATACGTTAAAACTATTGCATCCATTTATGCCATTTATTACAGAAAGTATTTGGCAGCACTTGCCTCATGACGGACAGAGCATCATGGTAGCTGATTGGCCTACTGACAGTTCAGCAACACTCATTAATGAAGATACGGAACAACAGATGGTTATAATGATGGAAACCATTAAGTCAATTCGTAATATGAGAGCGGAAGTGAACGTGCCACCAGGGAAAAAGAGTGAAGTTATTTTGCAAATTACAGCTAGTGAATTTCAGCAGGTGTTTGCAAGTAATTTACAGTATATAAAAACTCTGGCTTCAGCAGAGTCGGTCCAATTGTTAGGAGCCGATGACGCCAAACCAGATAATGCGATGACTGCAGTAGTGAGTGGTGTGGAAATTTACCTGCCATTAAAAGGTTTAATTGATATAGAAAAAGA
Source organism: Pelosinus baikalensis (assembly GCF_020819555.1). Lineage (NCBI taxonomy): Bacteria > Bacillati > Bacillota > Negativicutes > Selenomonadales > Sporomusaceae > Pelosinus > Pelosinus baikalensis. The sequence continues at coordinate 50,684 of NZ_JAJHJB010000022.1, read as the reverse complement.
ATCTCTTCGATTAAATAAAGAATTAACAACATTAGGGAAAGAAATTGCTCGTATTGATGGAAAGCTTTCCAATGAAGGTTTTGTAGCGAAGGCTCCAGCAGAAGTGATTGCAAAAGAAAAAGCAAAAGCAGAAGAGTATCAAGAAAAGCAAACAGCAATTCGGGAACGCTTGGCTTATTTGGCTACGCTGTAGAGAGTATAAGGTAATAAATATAGTGGTATGATTTGTGAACCACAAAGGTAAGTGTCGATATAAGGCATATAAAGTAGGTATGTAGAGTTAATTATAGTTTCCTTTGTGTCCTTTGTACTTTTGTGGTTCCATTATTTTTCTCTACTTTGTCAGTTTATTTCGGAAGGTGTGAAAACAATGACATATGAAGAATCCCTAACCTATTTAGCTAATCTAACTAAGTTTGGAATTAATTTAGGTTTAGCTAGAATTGAAAAACTATTAGAATTAATGGACCATCCTGAAAGAAAATTTAAAACCATTCATGTAGCAGGTACTAATGGCAAAGGATCAACGACAGCAATGTTAGCATCCATTCTAAGGGCTTCAGGAATAAACACAGGTATGTATACATCGCCGCATTTATCTGCGTATACAGAACGTATGATTGTGAATGGAAAAGAAATTGCTCCTGATGAATTTGGAGAGGCTATTGCGTATACAAGTAGATTTATGGGTAAAATAGTAGCACAAGAATTAGGTCATCCGACTGAATTTGAAGTGCTAACGGCAGCTGCGTTTTATTATTTTGCAGCCTGCGGCGTGGAGTATGCTGTCATTGAAGTTGGTTTGGGCGGGCTTTTAGATTCAACTAATGTGATTATGCCTGAAATATCAGTGATTACCAACGTTACTTTGGACCATACAGATAAATGTGGCAACACCGTAAGGGAAATTGCCCATCATAAATCAGGAATTATTAAAAAAAATGTCCCGGTGATTACAGGTGCCCAAGGAGAAGCTTTAGATGTTATAAAAAATATCTCACAAAAAAGCGCAGCGACTTGTTACGTATACAGAGAAGATTTTTCAGCAACATTTCTTGAAATGGAAGGGGAATGTCAAAGAATAGTGGTAGCGGTTGGAACCGAAAGAAAAGCAGTTCCCTTTCTTGTTAATCTTCTGGGTGGACATCAAGTCGATAATTGTGCAGTAGCAGTTATGACTGCAATGGTTCTGGGAAAAAATGAAAAACGTATTGATCTATCTGCAATCGAAAAGGGACTACTAACAGTACGATGGCCTGGACGGTTTGAGGTAATGCCTGGAAGACCTACTGTGATTATTGATGGTGCACATAATCCTGATGGAATAAGAGCACTGCGGGAAAATTTAGATCGATTTTGTAAAGGGAAAAAAATAGTTTTCTTGTTAGGAATTTTACAAGATAAAGATGTGAAGACTATGGTTACGACATTAATACGATCGCAAGATAAAGTAGTCGTTGTGGCCCCTATGTCTGAAAGAGCAGGAAAACCAGAAATAGTTGCCCGGGAAATAAAGGCTGAACATGTAGAAGTCGCCTCTTCAATTGAGGAGGGGGTAAAACGTGCCAAATTATTAGCCGGTGAAGAAGATATTCTCTGTGTTGCGGGTTCCTTATATCTAATTGGTGCCGTTCGAAAAATAATATGTAGCTAGACAAATGACTCTTTCTTAGCTATAATTAAAAATGGTATTGAATTTGGCAGTTACTAAATAGTATGAGTACGTAGAAAATACTAAATGGTAAGTGCTATTAGACGGGTGAATTTATGTATATAACATATAGAACTACCCATACTCAGTATTTTTTAGAATATTTGATTGAGCACTGCATACTGGCGGTGACCTTTTTTTTGCCATTGTCCCTCAAATGGAGCAGTATCTTTCTAGGTCTGGGTGCTTTATTATGGCTGGGAAAGATCATAGTTCTACAAAAACTGGATTTTAAGGCGACCCCCTTCGATGCTGGTATAGCCTTGTTAGTTCTATTATCAGCTGCTTCTATTTTGGCATCTCCTGATAGAGACTTTAGTTTTTATAACTATTACAACTTAATGGGACGATACCTATTACTTTACTATTTGGTTGTCAATAATATGCGTTCTAGCAGTCAAGTAAAGCGGCTTATATGGAGTATGTTAGCATCAGCGGTAGTGGTTGCTATGTATGGCTTTTATCAATATTTTTTTGGGGCTACCCTCTCAGCTCTTGAGTGGGTAGATGGAGAGCAGTTTCCAGATCTAAAGATGCGAATTTTTTCTACTCTGGAAAATCCTAATTTGTTGGCTGGGTTTTTAGTTACCATGATGGCGATTGCTTCAGGTATGGGATATAAAGCGCAGGAGAATAAGTATAAAATAGTATATTCTGTGTTAGTAATCATGTTTGGGGGATGTTTACTTCTTACCTATTCGCGAGGTGCCTGGCTTAGTGTATTAGCCATTGTGGCTATGTATGGTATGTTGTGCAATCGTAAAGTATTTTGGCTACTGTTGTTATTGCCTGTTATTGCATTTTTTGCTCATGATGCATTACTAGAGCGACTTATGTCAATTATGAATCCTACCGATACTTCATCAACGCTGCGGCTGGCTCTATGGGAAAGCACAATCGCTATGATTGTGAATAAGCCATTTCTAGGCATTGGTTGGGGAGCCTATTGGATGGTATATCCCGACTATGATTTTTTCATAAATAATCCGAATACTAAGATTTTTCATGCTCATAATATGTATTTAAATATTGCTGCTGAAATTGGTATTCCAGGTTTGATTACTTTCTTAACGATCATGTGTGGACACTTGCGTTTAGCCTTATCTTCAGTAAGAGAGTCTATTCGATGGTCATCCGGAATTATGTTAGGAATTGTGGGAGCGATATTTGGTCTGATTGTAAATGGATTTACGGATTATGTAATGTTTAATATACAGCTATCCATGTTGTTTTGGTTGCTGAATGCACTCATTGTAGTAGTGTGGCAGCAAAATTCTCAGCGGCAAGATCAGAATTATCGATTGAAAAAAGTAATATAGGTATTGTTACAAAAAATAGAGCCATTGTGCTCTATTTTTGCTATCAAGGGAAACAAAGCCTTTAAGAATGCGGTTTATGCGTTAATTGCATATTACATAGAATAGAAGGAGTTAAAATGTATTTTTGGCATAAGAAGTAAGAATATGTTGAAAATAATTAAAAAATTTAAATAAAAATAAAATAATATCTTAATAAGAGGCAGGATTTTTTAGTTTATGTGAGAAATTGTACATACTAGAGAAATGAGAGAAAATAGAGAAAAGAATGTTAACTGCTCATTCGCCACTTACATTCGAGGGAGGATTCTGGGTTGAAAGACAGTAAAGACAAAATTTCCATTTCCAAGGCTACGATAGATCGTTTACCATTGTATTTTCGGACCTTGAGGCTAAGTCAGGAAGAAGGTATGGAGATTATTTCTTCTGAGGAGCTGGGGCAACGTCTAGGAGTGACTCCGGAACAAATTCGTAAAGATTTAGCTTCTTTTGGTCAATTTGGTAAAAAGGGTGTTGGCTATTATGTGAGTGAACTCATTCGCAATATAGGAGAAATCTTAGGACTTGATTACAATTGGCATATTGCTGTGGTGGGTGTAGGACACTTAGGCTGGGCATTGGCTAATTACCGTAATTTTGATTCGCTAGGTTTCAATTTAGTAGCTATGTTTGATGTTGATCCCAATAAAATTGGGCAATGTATAAAAGGTACAGAGGTCTTTCATTTAGACCGCTTAAAAGAGGTGATGGAGGAAAGGACAATTCACATTGGCATTATTGCCGTGCCCGAAATGTATGCTCAGGAAGTAGCTGATCAATTAGTTGCTGCTGGAGTACGGGGCATATGGAATTTTGCCCCGAGAAAAATTAAGGTGCCTGAAGCTGTTCGAGTTATCAATGAAGACTTGTCAGTAGGATTAAGTAGCTTATCCTTTTACTTAGCCCGCCAGACACCAACAAATTAATCACTCAAATGTATGGAGGAAAGTGTTAAAATGATTGATATCAAAGATCGTGTGCGTAATAAAGCGCTTCATGCCAAAATCGTGAGCGCCGAAGAAGCAGCGACAGTTATTAAGCCTGGAATGAACATCGGAACCAGTGGATTTACGCCATCTGGTTATCCAAAAGCCGTACCGTTGGCATTAGCTGAACGAATCAAAAAAGAACATTTCCAAATTAACCTTTGGACTGGTGCATCCGTAGGAAAAGAATTAGATGGTGCGTTAGCCGCTGTAAATGGGATTAATAAACGATTACCCTATCAGACCAATAATGAGGTTCGCAAATCCTTAAATTCAGGTGGCGTAAAATACTGCGATTTACATTTGAGTCACACAGCTCAAATGTCTCGATATGGATTTTTAGGTGGTAAGGTGGATGTAGCGATTATTGAAGCGTGTGCCATTACCGAAGAAGGACATATTATACCGACCACATCCATGGGCAACTCTGCCTCCTTTGTGCAAAGTGCCGACATTGTGATAGTGGAAGTCAATACAAGCCAGCCCTTAGCCTTAGAAGGAATGCATGATGTATATATTCCACTAGATCCTCCTCATCGTCTGCCAATTCCGATTGTTAAGGCCGATGATCGTATTGGAACCAATTATATTCCATGCGGTCTTGATAAAATAACCTACATCGTTCCATGTGATATTCGGGATGATGTTCGTGATTTAGCAGCCATTGATGATGATGCTAGAGCTATGAGCGCACTTTTTATTGACTTTTTGAAAAAAGATATAAAAGCTGGACGCATGCCAAAAGGACTCTTACCGCTGCAATCGGGTGTAGGTTCCGTTGCCAATGCAGTAGTAAGCGGCTTTGCTGAATCTGATTTTACAGATTTAGAAGTTTACACTGAAGTCATTCAAGATGGAATGTTGGATTTAGCGGATGCTGGCAAGTTAAAATCTGCTTCTGGTACTTCGTTCTCCCCATCTCCTGCTGGATTAGAACGATTCTACAAAAATATTGATACCTATCGTAAAATCATGATGCTGCGTCCTCAGGAAATAGCAAATAGTCCTGAAATTGCCAGAAGGATTGGTGTTATTGCCATGAATACAGCCATTGAGCTTGATATTTATGGAAATGTGAATTCGACCCATATCATGGGTACAAAAATGATGAATGGTATAGGCGGTTCAGGAGATTTTGCTCGTAATGCGTATCTAACCTGCTTCTTTAGTACCTCCACTGCCAAAAATGGAGCCATTTCATCCATTGTTCCGATGGTTTCTCATGTGGATCATACAGAACATGATGTTGATATATTTGTAACTGAATTGGGTGTGGCCGACGTCCGTGGACTTAGTCCCAAAGAACGGGCGCGGGTAATTATAGAAAATTGTGCTCATCCGGACTATAAGCCTATGCTGATGGATTATCTGGAAAGAGCCGAAAAAGCGACCAAATACGCACAAACACCACATATTTTAACAGAAGCACTTTCATGGCATACCCGGTTTATAGAGACCGGCACCATGAAGAAGCAGTAAAGGAGGATTATTAGTATGGATAATGAAAGCTTAAAATTAAAAGTGGCAGAGTATACTGCCAAAGTAGAAAAAGCAAGTGCCAAATTCCCAGAACGTAAAAACCTGGAGTATAACCGATTGTATACTCCACTAGACCTTGAGGGTCAAGATTATGAAAAAGATTTAGGAGTACCAGGATCCTATCCATTTACTCGTGGTGTGCAGCCGACTATGTATCGCGGTCGTTTCTGGACTATGCGTATGTATGCTGGCTTCTCAACAGCTGAAGAATCTAACAAACGGTATCGTTACCTCTTAGAATCCGGTGGTACAGGTCTATCTTGCGCCTTTGACTTACCTACTCAAATCGGATATGACTCTGATGATATCATTTCCGAAGGTGAAGTCGGTAAAGTAGGGGTAGCCATTGACTCTTTGGCAGATATGGAAATTTTGTTTGACCAAATCGATTTGGCCAAAGTATCCACTTCGATGACCATTAATGCACCAGCATCTGTACTTCTTGCGATGTATATTGCAGTAGCTGAGAAAAATGGCATTGGACCAGAAAAATTAAATGGTACCATTCAAAATGATATTTTGAAAGAGTATGCAGCTCGCGGTACTTACATTTTCCCTCCAAAGCCTTCCATGCGTTTGATTACCAATATATTTGAATATTGTTCAAAGAATGTACCGAACTGGAATACCATTTCCATCTCTGGTTATCACATTCGTGAAGCTGGTTCAACTGCAGCGCAAGAAATTGCTTTCACCATTGCAGATGGTATTGCGTACTGCGAAGCCGCAATTAAAGCTGGACTTGATGTAGATGCCTTTGCTGGTCGTTTATCCTTCTTCTGGAATGCTCACAATAATGTATTAGAAGAAGTAGCAAAATTCCGTGCTTCTCGTCGTGTATGGGCTAAAATCATGAAAGAACGCTTTGGTGCTAAAAATCCTAAATCCTGGATGCTTCGTGTACATACACAAACAGCAGGATCCATGCTAACTGCGCAACAGCCTGATAACAATGTAGTACGTGTTGCCTTGCAGACCGCAGCAGCCGTTATGGGTGGTACTCAGTCCTTACACACAAACTCTAAAGATGAAGCATTGGCATTGCCAACGGAAGCTTCCGTACGTGTTGCTCTTCGTACCCAGCAGATTGTAGCCTATGAAAGTGGTTTAGCAGATGTAGTAGATCCTTTAGCTGGTTCTTACTATGTAGAAGCGATGACCAACCAAATCGAAGCAGAAGCATTGAAATACATTCAGAAAATTGATGACATCGGCGGTGCTGTTGTTGCGATTGAAGAAGGTTATATCCAACGAGAAATTCAAGACAGTGCTTATAAATGGCAAAAAGAAGTAGAAAACAACGATCGAGTGATTGTTGGTGTGAACAAATTCCAAATTGAAGAAAAACCAGTAGAAGGCCTCTTGCGTGTAGATGCTTCTGTAGGTGAATTGCAAAAGAAAAAGCTTGCTGATCTAAGAGCAAAACGAGATAATGCTGCTGTAACTGCGGCTTTAGCAAAACTAGAAGCAGCTTGCGGTGATGACAGCGTTAATTTGATGCCAATCATCTTGGAAGCAGTAAAAACCTATGCAACACTTGGTGAAATTTGTGGCGTAATGCGTAAAGTTTTTGGTGAATACCAAGCGCATGCAACACTGTAAGAGGATAGGAGGAATAACGATGGAAAAACGTGTTAGAGTATTAGTTGCAAAACCTGGTTTAGATGGACATGATCGGGGAGCGAAAGTAGTAGCTCGCGCTTTGCGTGATGCTGGCTTTGAGGTTATTTATACGGGCTTGCGTCAAACTCCCGAGCAAATAGCAGAAGCTGCGTTGCAAGAAGACGTAAATGTAATTGCCTTAAGTTTATTATCTGGTGCTCACAATCACTTGTTCCCACGTATTGTTGAGTTAATCCATGAAAAGGGTATGACGGATGTATTAATAATTGGTGGTGGAGTTATTCCTGATGCTGATATACCTGTTCTTAAAGCAGCTGGTATATCCGAAGTGTTTACGCCAGGTACATCAACAACTACTATCATTGACTACATCAAGGAAAATGTGAAATAAAAATAATATAGCCTAGGCTGTGTTACAGTAGCATAAGGTGGTGTAACCAATGAATATTGCAGATGAATTATTAAAAGGTTCTCGATTAGCCCTGTCCAGGGCTATCACGGCTGTGGAGAATGAATATGATGATGCAGTATCGATTATGCAAACGTTATATTCACATACTGGTAATGCTCATATTATTGGTATTACTGGACCACCAGGCGCAGGAAAGAGTACATTAACGGATAAACTAGCTAAAGAATATCGCCGCCAAGGGAAAACCGTAGGTATTATCGCAATTGATCCTACAAGCCCCTTTTCAGGTGGAGCTATCTTAGGTGACCGTATTCGCATGAATGAACTAACCTTGGATCAAGGTGTTTTCATTCGCAGTATGGGTACTAGAGGGAGTTTGGGTGGTTTATCCCGTAAGACATCGGAAGCGATTAAGATTTTAGATGCTTTCGGTTTTGATGTGGTTCTTGTTGAAACCGTTGGTGTAGGGCAGTCAGAAGTCGATATTGTCAAAACCGCTGATACTACTTTAGTAGTATTAGTACCTGGTTTAGGTGATGATATTCAGGCAATTAAAGCCGGTATATTAGAAATTGGTGATGTTTTTGCCATTAATAAGGCAGATCATGAGGGGGTTGACCGCCTTCACACCGAGCTAGAAATGATGCTAGACTTAAATCAGGATAAAATAGAGTGGCGTCCACCGATTCAACGTGTTATAGCAAATCGTGGTGAAGGTATAAACGAGTTAGCTGAAGCGATTGAAAAGCAGATTGTTCACTCAAAAGAATCGGGTCAATTTGTCAACCGTCGCACCAATCGTACCAAAAGTGAATTGTTAGCGATGCTTGATGAGCAGGTTGGAAGATATGTGCGAAAACAGCTTTCGGATTATGGAAAATTCGATGAGTTGGTAATCAGTGTAGAAAAACGCGAAAAAAATCCGTATGCTGTTGTTGGCGACATAATGACAACTATTTTACGATAATTGAAAAAGGAGGATTAACTATGTTTAAAACATTAAAGGTAGACCATATTGGTATTGCCGTAAAAGATCTAGAACAGGCTAAGAAGTTTTATAGCGAAGTACTTGGTATGGAAGCAGCAGGCGAGGAAACTGTAGAACAACAGAAAGTGAAAGTTTGTTTCTATCCTTGTGGAGATAGTGAGATTGAGCTTTTAGAATCCACTTCACCAGATGGTCCTATTGCTAAATATATTGACAAGAATGGTGAAGGTATACAGCATCTTGCTTTGCGTGTGGATAATATCGAAGCTGCGATTGCTGATTTGAAAGCAAAAGGCGTACGTATGATTGATGAAGTACCTCGTTACGGTGCAGGCGGGGCCTCAATTGCTTTTGTTCATCCTAAAGCGACTGGCGGCATTTTACTTGAGTTATCAGAACGTAAATAAGAGTTGATAGAGTTATATAATGTATACAATTAGAAAATATTGCGAATTATATAGTCTTACTATATGTGATATTTGAATGTTGTTGGAGGTGTAAAATGGCTACAGTCCAAGAGAAGATTGAAGATTTAAAAGCAAGGCAGGAAAAAATCAAATTAGGCGGCGGTCAAAAGCGGATCGATAAGCAACATGCTACTGGCAAGTTAACTGCTCGTGAGCGTGTAGAAAAACTATTAGATCCTAATACGTTTGTTGAATTGGATCAGTTTGTTACTCATCGCTGTGTAAATTTTGATATGGCTTCCGTAAATGCTCCTGCTGAAGGCGTTGTTACTGGCTATGGAACAATTGAAGGACGTTTAGTGTATGTATTTGCTCAAGATTTTACTGTAGTAGGTGGATCGTTAGGTGAAATGCATGCTGCTAAAATTGTTAAAGTACAACAGTTAGCCTTGAAAATGGGGGCTCCTATCATTGGTATTAATGATTCAGGCGGAGCACGTATCCAAGAAGCAGTAGATGCACTCGCCGGCTATGGTAAAATATTCTATAATAATACACTGGCTTCAGGGGTAATTCCTCAGATTTCAGTTATTATGGGACCATGCGCTGGTGGTGCAGTGTATTCTCCAGCTCTGACTGATTTCATTTATATGGTTAAGAACACCAGTCAAATGTTTATTACTGGTCCGCAAGTAATTAAGTCTGTTACGGCGGAAGAAGTTACAGCTGAAGCGTTGGGTGGGGCTATGACTCACAATACAACCTCCGGGGTAGCTCATTTTGTTGCGGAAAATGATGAGGATTGCTTAGAGCAAATCCGTTGTTTGATGAGCTTCTTGCCTGGTAATAACCTAGAAGGATCTCCAGTCGTCTTAAATACAGATGATGTAAATCGTATGGAAGAGTCTTTAAATACGCTGTTACCTGATAATCCAAATCAACCTTATAACATGAAAGATATTATTTCTGCCATTGTTGATAATGGTGATTTCTATGAAGTACAGCCATATTTTGCAAGAAATATTCTTACTTGCTTTGCTCGTTTCGATGGTCAAACAGTAGGCATTATTGCTAACCAGCCGTCAGTAATGGCAGGTTGCTTAGATGTGGATGCATCTGATAAGTCTGCTCGCTTTATTCGTTTTTGTGACGCCTTTAATATTCCTTTGGTCAACTTAGTTGACGTTCCAGGATTCTTACCAGGTGTTAGTCAAGAATATGGTGGAATTATTCGTCATGGTGCCAAAATGCTGTATGCTTATTCAGAAGCAACAGTGCCAAAAGTGACAGTAATTACTCGTAAAGCTTATGGTGGTTCTTACTTAGCAATGTGTTCACAAGATTTGGGTGCGGATCAGGTCATGGCTTGGCCAACATCTGAGATTGCTGTTATGGGACCTGCCGGTGCAGCAAACATAATATTCCGTGGCGATCCAGACGTTAAAGCCAAGACTGAACAATATATAGCAGAATTTGCCACTCCATATAAAGCGGCAGAACGTGGTTTCGTTGATCAGGTTATTGAACCAAAAGAAACTAGGCCTCGTATCATCACTGCTTTAAGTATGCTGGCTAGCAAGCGCGAACAACGGCCACAAAAGAAACATGGCAACATTCCTCTATAAAGGAAGGTGTGGAATAGTATGAAGATAGATGCAAAAGGTGTTTCCCCAGAAGTAGTAGCAGTTATTACTGCGGCTATTTATGAAATGTTGGGCACAGGTTTTCAGGCTGTAAAAATTATACGTAGTAGTAATGAATGGTCTATTGCTGGTCGCAAAAACGCATAAAACAAGCATATTATAAATATTTGGAGGTTAGTAAAATGAAGAAATTTAATATTACTGTGAATGGTACTGCATATCAGGTTGAAGTAGAAGAAGTAAAAGAAGCAAAAGCAGTGGCTGCTCCTGCAGCAAAACCTGCTGCTGCTCCGGCTGCTCCTAAAGCAGCAGCTCCAGTTGCCGCTGCTGCACCTGCTGCTGCTGAAGTTGGCGCTGGTGAAACTGGTGTTCCTTCCCCAATGCCTGGCAAAATTGTAAAAGTACTTGCTAAAGCAGGACAAGCAGTGAAAAAAGGCGATGTTTTGTTGATTCTTGAAGCAATGAAAATGCAAAATGAGATTACTGCTCCTGTTGATGGCACTGTAAAATCCATTAATGTAGCAGCTGATCAAAGTGTAAAACCTAACGAAGTTTTGGCTGTTATTAAGTAAATAAAAATTATTTAATATAAATTAAATAATTTTAAGGGCTGTCTCAAGGGATTTCTAAAATCCTTGAGACAGCCCTTTATTTTCAATATAAAACATAAAGTGATTTAGGTAGTTGATCTCATCAAAGATGTGTATGTATATTGTACGAATTTACAAAATAAAATTAAATTATTAGAATTATCAAACAATAACTGTAATATTAGAATAACAAATAGCGGCAAATAACGTGAAAAAAGTAACTGCTGTAGGATATAGAATATTGTTTCTGAATGATTGACAGAGGCTAATTAATTGGTGTAGAGTAAACCTATGTGATTTATATTCCAACAGGCAGTAATGTAGAAAGGAGCTCTTTATGGATAAGCAGCAAGAAGGAATTGTTCTTGAAGTGGTTGGCAATCATTTGGCAAAAGTAAAGACAAGTCGCCATAATGACTGTGAAAACTGTGGAGCTTGTCCCGGAAATTCGGCATTGGTACTTGAGGCGAGAAATGATATAGGAGCCAAGATTGGTCAGCGTGTAGCTATCGAAGTCAGAGAAGTGAATATGTTAAAAGCTGCTTTTATTGTGTATATTTTACCACTAATCTTAGTCTTTATTGGTGCGGTTATAGGTGGAATCTTTGCCGAGCATTTAAGCTATCGGCCATTATGGTTTCAGATTATTGGTGGTACGTTTGCTTTCATTTTATCAGTTGTATATATTAAATTTTTCGATTCTGCTGCCAGATCCGATAGTAAGATGCAACCGATGATTGTACGAATTTTATCTAATGACTAAAGCTTTTAAGGCCTTTATCTGTTGTAGGTCAGAGCTAAGTTAAAGGATAAGAGGGACGAGGTTTAATGAAGGAAGACCTTCATTTGAATTAAGCCTTCCTTTAGCAGGCTGAGGAAAATAAATGACATTAGTTAGTTTAAGAGGGGTGAAATTATGGCAAAAAGCTTTCGTGGGGGTGTACATCCCGACGACCGTAAAAGGTATACCGCAAGTAAACCGATTGAAATTGCGCCTATACCTGAGAAAGTCATTATTCCTGTGAGACAACACATTGGTGCACCATGTTCACCAATAGTAAAAGTTGGGGATTTAATTAAAAAAGGGCAAGTGATAGCTGAAGCTCAGGCTTTCGTTTCAAGCCCGATACATGCCTCTACTTCAGGTAAGGTAGTAGAGCTTGCTGAGTATCCCCATCCAGTATTTGGTACCTGTATGTCCGTTGTCATTGAAAGTGATGGGCAAGATGAATGGGTAGAAGGTTTGCCCCTGCAACGTGATTGGAAAACCTTAGAGGCAGCAGAAATTAAGGAAATTATTCGTCAAACAGGTATGGTTGGTATGGGGGGAGCAACGTTTCCTACACATGTAAAAATGGCTCCACCTGCAGAAAAACCGATTCATACTTTTATATTAAATGCAGCAGAATGCGAACCGTTTCTTACTGCAGATCATCGAGTGATGTTAGAACAGTCAGAAAGAATCGTGACTGGTATGCAAATTGCAATGAAAGTATTGGGCGTAAGTAAAGGATATATAGGCATAGAAGAAAATAAGCCTGATGCAATTGCTGTAATGAATAAAGCCTGTACTGGAATTGCCGGAATTGAAGTAGTACCCCTTCAGACGAAATATCCCCAGGGGGCAGAAAAAACATTGATTGGCGTAATTTGCGGTACGGATGTACCTTCTGGTGGATTGCCCATGGATGTTGGTGTAGTGGTTCAAAATGTTGGTACTGTGGTAGCCATTGCAGATGCTGTAGAAAAAGGAATCCCATTGATTGAACGGGTAACAACTGTTACTGGTGGTGCGATTGCGCAACCTAAAAACTTATTACTACGAATTGGTACTACATTTGCCCAAGCTGTAGCATTGTGTGGTGGATTTACCGAAGTACCAGTTAAAGTGATTATGGGTGGACCTATGATGGGAATGGCACAACGTACTCTTGATGTGCCCATTATAAAAGGGACATCAGGTATTCTGGCACTAAGTGAAGCTGATGTTAATATTGGTCCAGAGCGTCCATGTATCCGTTGCGGGCGTTGTGTAGAGGCCTGTCCAATGGGATTGGTGCCTAGCATGCTGAGTATATTAGCCGAACGCAATGCATATTCAGTAGCTAAGGAAGAATATGATTTATTGGATTGTGTGGAGTGCGGCTCTTGTGTATATGTATGTCCTGCAAAACGTAACATCGTTCATTATATTAAATTGTCCAAAGCGCAAAATGCAGCAATGGCGGCGAAGAAATAAGGAGGTGGCTGTATGAGCATAGAAGCAAAAACAAAAATAGAAATAGATAATTTAATGGTTTCGGCATCACCCCACATCCGGTGTGATGAATCAATTTCAAAGATTATGTGGAGCGTTAACGCAGCGCTAGCGCCTGCAGCACTTTTCTCAATCTTTAATTTCGGAATGCCTGCATTTGTTAATCTAGTTATTTGCATTGTTGCCGCAGTAGTAACCGAATACTTAATTTTAAAATGGCAAAATAAGCCTATGGTTATAGGAGATGGCAGTGCCTTTTTAACAGGTTTGCTGCTTGCAATGAATATTCCTGCAACATTGCCGTGGTATATGCCGCTGGCGGGGTCCATTTTTGCTATTGCTGTTGCAAAACACACTATGGGTGGTTTAGGATTTAACATTTTTAATCCTGCTCTTATTGGGCGTGCATTTATTCTTGCATCCTGGCCGATTGCTATGACTACTTGGCCAATATCACGAGATATGGTTGGTAAAGTGGATGGGCTAACATCAGCCACTCCCTTAGGGATTCTAAAACTGCAAGGGTACGAAAAACTTGTAGCGAGTTTCGGTGATCAAGCTACCATGTACAAGTCTTTGTTTTTAGGTGAGCGCGCTGGTAGTATGGGAGAAACTTCAGCAATTCTTCTCCTTTTAGGTGGAATTTATCTAATCTATAAAGGTTATATCAAATGGCAGGTGCCTGTAGTCATGATTGGTACTGTAGGAGCTTTGACTGCTGCATTTGGTGGAGATCCACTTCTTCATATGATGTCTGGAGGTCTTATCTTGGGTGCTTTCTACATGGCGACAGACATGGTAACCATTCCAATTACTACTAAGGGTCAAATTATTTTTGCTATAGGAGCCGGTGCTCTTACTGTCCTAATCCGTTTGCAGGGCGGTTATCCTGAAGGCGTATGTTATGCAATATTATTGATGAACTGCGTCACGCCCCTGATTGACCGTTTAGTAAGACCTGTAAAATATGGTGCAAGGAGGTAAGGCATATGGCACATGATGCACATGAACAAAATGATAGCGTTTTTAAAGTAGGTATCAATCTTACACTTGCCTGTTTGCTTTCAAGCGCAGTAATTGCAGGCACTTATGCCGTAACGGCACCAATTGCTGCTAAGACAAGGATCCAGCTTGATAATCAGGCACGTAAGGCACTCGTTGCTGATGCCCAGGATTTTAAAGCCATTGAAGGTAAAACAGGCTGGTATGCAGCACTAAAAGATGGTAAAGTAATTGCATATGTTGTACCAGCTGAAAGTAAAGGTTATGCTGGCGCTATAAAAATGTTGGCTGCTGTATCTGTTGATGGCAAAATTATCGATTATGCGATTCTAAGTCATAAGGAAACCCCAGGTCTTGGGGATAAAGCTGAAAAGCCAGCCTTTCGTAAGCAATTTGCTGGCAAAGCAGCTGAAAATTTAGAAGTAGTAAAAGTTCCTAGTGATAAAAATATTCAGGCGTTAACTGGAGCAACGATTACTTCTCGTGCTGTGACCAAAGGAATTAAGGAAGCTGTGGAAGAAGTATCTGCTTTTACAGCCGACAAAAAGAAGTGAGGTGCTGAATATGAAGAATTTATGGGACATCTTTTATAAAGGGTTATTTGATCAGAACCCCATATTCCGCCTTGCCTTAAGTTTGTGTCCGGCATTGGCGGTTACTTCCAATGTCTATAATGCATTGGCCATGGGGTTGTCAGTTATGTTTGTTATCACTGCGAATAACGTAGTCGTATCCATTTTTCGTAAATGGGTTAATCCTAAAGTGCGGGTTCCTGTATACATTACGTCCATTGCCACGATTGTTACAGTGCTTATTTTAACATTACAAGCTTACCTTCCAGATATATATAAGGAACTCTATCTTTATTTAAATCTTATTGTTGTGTTTGCGATTATTTTAGCTAGGGCAGAAGTATTTGCAGCTAAGAATCCTGTTTTTCTATCATTTTTGGATGGCCTGGGAATGGGTGCAGGTTTTGCTGGTGCCATGGTATTCATTGCCATCGTCCGTGAACTATTTGGTAATGGTACACTAATGGGCATTCAAGTTTTCGGGGCGTCTTATGACCCCGCGCTCATTATGATTTTGCCACCAGGTGGATTTATTATCATAGGGCTCATGATTGCTAGCTTTAATTTGATTGGTCAACACCAAGATAAATTAAAGGCGGCTAAGCAAGGGAGTGATGCATAATGGAGGAATATTTAAAATTATTTGTAGCTTCGGCAATTACCAATAATATGGTGTTGACTCAGTTTTTAGGCTTATGTATCTTTTTCGGTGTATCGAAGAATCTCAACGCCTCAATTGGTATGGGGATGGCAGTTACGTCAGTTATGACAATAAGTACTTTGCTTGCCTGGGCAGTATATAATTATGTTCTTCACCCCCTTGGGTTGGAAGTACTCATGTTAATAACATTTGTGGTACTGATTGCCGGGCTTGTACAATTACTAGAAATGGTTATTAAAAAGCATGCCCCAGCTTTATATAATATGTGGGGAATCTATCTTGTGTTGATTGCGACTAACTGTGTTGTAATTGCCGTGCCGATTACTAATGCTGAGTCTCATAATGGTTTTATGACAAGTTTCGTACTTGCAATTGGCTCTGGAGTCGGATTTGCTTTGGCTCTAATCTTAATGGCTAGCCTGCGTGAAAAACTACAATATGCAGATGTACCAAAATCCTTGGAAGGACTGGGTATCTCTTTCATTTTGGCAGGAATGTTGGCATTGTCATTCTTTGGTTTTTCGGGAATGATCACACTATAATGATAGAAGGTGATGAAAAATGAGTACACCAATATTGATATTGATCGTATTGACATCTCTGGGGGTATTTTTTGGTTTTCTATTGGCTTATTCTAACAAAAAGTTTTCCATCGAGGTTAATCCGCTCATCCATATCGTAGAGGATGTTTTGCCGAAAGGGCAGTGTGGTGCCTGTGGTTTTGCTGGTTGTATGGCTTATGCTGAGGCAGTTGTACTCAATCCTGATGTAGCACCGAATTTGTGTTCACCAGGCAAAGATGCAGTAGCAAAGCTTGTTGCTGAGCTTACCGGTAAAGCTGCCGCTCCCATGGAACCACAAATTGCTCAAGTGCAATGTGCAGGTACTCATGATAAGGCTAAAAGATCCTATGCATATACGGGTGTAGAAGATTGCGTTGCTGCCAACTTGCTTTTTGGCGGACCAAAATCTTGTAAATATGGCTGTTTAGGATTAGGCACCTGTGTTAAAAGTTGCCCTTTTGATGCCATGAGTATGAGTCCAGAAGGCTTACCTATTATTGACCCCGAGAAGTGTACTTCCTGCGGTAAATGCGTTAGCGTATGTCCTAAACAAGTTATTTCTCTTATGCCTGTTGGGGCAAGAGTTCGTGTAAATTGCAACTCAAAAGATAAAGGTGCTGTAGCAAAAAAAGCCTGTAGTGTTGCTTGTATTGGCTGTTCCCTTTGTATGCGTCAGTGTCCATATGAAGCGATAAAGATGGTGAATAATTTGGCTATTGTAGATGCTAAGATTTGCGAAGAAAAATGTTCAGATGCTGTATGCTTAAGTAAATGCCCGACAAAGGCGATTCGTCCTTTTGTAACAGGGATTGTGCCTGGTACAGAAAATGAAGCAAGTACGGCTCTTGCTTGTGCATCTTGCGCAAAATAGAAAAAATTACTAATTAACCGCAGAAGAAAAAATCTTCTGCGGTTTTTTATATGTATCTCATTTGCATGTTAAGGGTTTTTGCGGTAAAATAATCTAGACTAACCGACAAGGCGGTAAAGTAGATAACAAAGGCTGATAAATTATGAATCATACGAGACGCATGGTGCTAATGGCTTTATTTGTGGCTATAGCCAGTGTGCTGCACATTGTAGAATCTTGGATTCCTTTGCCACTTCCCATACCTGGAATTAAATTAGGACTAGCAAATATTGTATCTCTAATTACGATTGCAACTTTTGGTTGGCGTGATGCCATATATGTGGTAGTTATACGAGTTTTTTTAGCATCGTTATTTGGAGGAATTCTTATTGGCCCAGCTTTTGCGATGAGTATGAGTGGTGCTATTGCTAGTACGTTATTGATGGCCTATGCTTATACTGCTTGGCACTCCACTTTTTCTTTTATCGGAATTAGTATCATTGGTGCCGTTATACATGGTGTAGCACAAATGATAATGGCGGCTTTAGTGGTATCTAGCCTTACTTTATTATGGTATTTACCTTATTTAGTATTATTGGCAGTGCCAACAGGCTGGGCGACAGGGATGACTGTGGCTTACTTTTTGGCAAAGGTACCAAGATCTATGCCAAAACCATTACAATAAGTAAATAACTACTATAGCATATGTATTTAGACTGTCTTATAATAGATGCAGGGGGGAATAATATTGCGAGGCGCTAAAAGTAATGGATATGGTATGTTTATACTATTTTTGCTTACTGGTGCAGTTTTTGGCGGTATTTTGGGAGAAGTTATTTCTCATTCTGATATAGCAGCTGGCTTTGCTCCCTATTTAGTAAAAACATTTCTTGTCTTAGATGTGCCGCCTGTTACGATTAATT
The DNA here is from genome assembly GCF_020819555.1 of Pelosinus baikalensis. Classification (NCBI taxonomy): domain Bacteria; kingdom Bacillati; phylum Bacillota; class Negativicutes; order Selenomonadales; family Sporomusaceae; genus Pelosinus; species Pelosinus baikalensis. Next base: position 32,602 of record NZ_JAJHJB010000022.1, on the reverse strand, counting down.
TGTATGTCATAAGATTTATGGCTGGCTTTGCTTTACAGCCTAACTTAATTAGTATTTTAGGTATGGTAGTAGCTTTTTTGCTGTATCGTCGTCTTTGATTTATATCTATGGGAGGTTTTGCTAATGACGATTATTTTGGCATCAGCATCGCCCCGCCGTCGTGATCTGTTAACCCAGGTTGGTTGTGATTTTGTAGTAATGACTAGTGGGGTTGTCGAGGATAATGCGCAAGCTGTGCCCCCTCATGAGTTAGCGGTCTTACAAGCGAAAGAGAAGGCTTTGGATGTATTTTCGAAAGTACAGGCTCATGATGTGGTGATTGGGGCTGATACCATCGTAGTACTGGATGGACAAGTCTATGGTAAGCCTGTGGATAAAAATGATGCAAGACGTATGTTAACTTCCCTAGCAGGTAAAGAGCATCAAGTAATTACAGGAATTGCTGTTGTAACGGCAAAGGAAATTTGGAATGATTTTGTTGTTACCAATGTGAAGATTGGGGATATTAAGGCTGAGGAAATTGAAGCATATCTCACAACAGGTGAGCCTATGGATAAAGCAGGTGCATACGCGATTCAAGGTATGGGTGCGCTTTTTGTGGAGAGCATCAATGGATGTTATGCTAATGTTGTAGGTCTGCCATTAAATAAATTATCTGAATTACTTAAAAAGGCTGGTGTCAAGTTATTATGAATGACAATAAGCCGCTTATGATAAAAGAATTGCCTCAAGAGGAAAGACCAAGGGAGAAAATGCTGAAGAAAGGTGTTCAGGCTTTAAGCAATGCAGATTTGTTGGCTATACTGCTTAGGACTGGTACAAAAAATGATTCTGTTTTGCGCGTAGCGGAAAGGCTGTTAAAAAAGTATGAAGAGATAGGTATAACTGCTCTTTCTGGTCTTGGTCCTCAAGAAATAAGTAAAATCAAAGGGATTGGTCCAGTAAAAGCAGTGACACTTGTTGCTGCCATTGAGCTCGGCAAACGCTTAAATGGAGCGGCAGCAGAACAAAGAGCAATCATTCGTTCTCCTCAGGATGCTGTTGATTTATTGATGGCCAGACTACGCTATGAAGCACGAGAGCATTTTATTGTAATTCTCTTGTCCACCAAAAATCATGTGATAGCGACTCCTACTATTTCCATTGGCAGTTTAAATGCATCGATTGTGCATCCCCGTGAATTATTTCGCGAGGTTATTAATCATTCAGCGGCTTCTGTTATTTTGGCACATAATCATCCCAGTGGAGATCCTACTCCTAGCTCGGAAGATGTTAGCCTAACTCGAAAATTAGTTGATGCAGGGAAAATTTTAGAAATTCCTGTCCTTGATCATATAATTATAGGCGATAACAAGTATGTTAGTCTTAAAGAAAAGGGAATAATAGAATGAATTTGTTAAGTAGCAAGATCAATATGTACTTGCTTATTGAAAGGGGCTATATAGTATGAAGAGTTTTTTTGGATCATTTTCCCGAGATATGGGTATAGATCTTGGCACTGCCAATACGTTAGTGCATGTAAAAGGTAAAGGAATTGTACTGAGCGAACCATCAGTGGTAGCGATTCAGCGAGATACTGGGGAGGTATTGGCAGTTGGAGAAGAAGCGAAACAAATGATCGGTCGTACTCCTGGTAATATAGTGGCGATTCGACCACTAAAAGATGGTGTAATTGCAGATTTTGATGTGACTCAGGCTATGTTAAAATATTTTATTCGCAAATCCATCGATTCGAAATCCTTTATTCGCCCTCGTGTAATTGTGGGCGTGCCTTCGGGAGTAACGGAAGTAGAAAAACGTGCGGTAATTGATGCAACGATTCAAGCGGGGGCGAGAGAAGCCTATTTAATTGAAGAACCTATGGCTGCAGCTATTGGAGCTGGTTTACCTGTTCATGAACCCACGGGCAATATGGTGGTTGATATTGGTGGCGGCACCACAGAAGTAGCTGTTATTTCTCTCGGCGGAATTGTTACCAGCCGTTCCATTCGCGTGGGTGGCGATGAGATGGATGAAGCGATTATACAATATATTAAGCGTACTTATAATTTGATGATTGGTGAGCGTACGGCTGAGGAAGTAAAGGTAACGATTGGGGCGGCAATTATTCCTCCTAGTGATCAAACGATGGAAATTAGAGGACGAGACTTAGTAAGTGGTTTACCTAAAACACTTACTATTAAAGCCAGCGAAGTGCAACAAGCTTTGAGTGAGCCTGTAATGAGCATTGTCGAAGCTGTTAAAGTTACGCTGGAGAAAACACCACCAGAGTTGGCTTCTGATATTATGGATCGAGGTATTGTAATGACGGGCGGTGGTTCCTTATTAAAAGGTCTTGATCGGCTTTTAAGTAGAGAAACAGGTATGCCAGTGCATATTTCTGAAGATGCTCTCTTATGTGTATGTATGGGTACTGGGCGAGCCCTGGAAAGTATAGATTTATTAAAACGTGTGCTAATGTCTCCCAAAAAGTTGGGATAGTGGGATAGAGAGGAGATTACACCAGTGCGCTTGTTTCACAGAAAAATGGCCATTTTATTAGTGGCTGTGTTACTCGTCCTTTGGCTGGCTAGCTCTCTCGCCCAGGGTAAATATAAGTTTGCCTTTATGGAGAAAACAATTACTGTTGTGTTGGCGCCTGTTCAATCTGTTGTTAGCAATGTTGGATTTACCTTTCGTAATATTGGCTTATCCACCGGAGAATTGATGACGGCCTATCGTGATAACAAAGCGCTGCGGATAGAAAATGAAAATCTTCGTCAAAGTAATTTAAATGTGACTGAAATTATGGCAGAGAATGCACGCCTTCGAGGCATGTTAGAGTATAAAAAAGGGGCACCACAGTTTGATTTAGTGACAGCAGCAGTAGTGGGGCGTGATCCTGGAAGCTGGACAAGTACGATTATTATTAATCGTGGAACTGCTGATGGTATTGCTAAAGACATGCCTGTAGTTACTCCTCAGGGACTTGTCGGCAGCGTTGTGAGTGTATATGCGAATGTGGCTAAAGTGAATCTGATTCTTGACCCTCGAAGTGCAGTAGGGGCGTTGGTGCAACGTCCAGAGTCGAGAGTAGCAGCTATCGTAGAAGGACATAGCGCTACACCGTTAGCGCCAAGAATGGTAAATATTGCTCGGGATGCTGATGTGATAAAAGGAGATAAGCTTATTACATCAGGATTTGGCGGTATTTATCCTAAAGGGATATTAATTGGTGAAGTAGTAGACTTGGTTAATGAAGAAGGTGGTTTGTTAAAATATGCTGTCTTGAATCCTGCAGTAGATTTTGATAGACTAGAAGAAGTCTCTATTATTTTACGTTCACGTGAGCCGATTCCTACCTTGCCTCTGACAAATCCAACTGTATCTCCTGATGCTTCGGGAAAAACACCAGTGCCTGCTCAGGGAGTAAGACAATGAATGTATTAATATGGGGTAGCGTACTTCTAATAACGATTATCATACAGTCTACGCTAATACCTCTTATTTCAATTCGAGGTATTTATCCTGATGTACTGCTGATAATTGTGGTATCCTATGCCCTGCTGTCTGGTAAAGAGAATGGAGTCGGTATGGGCTTTTTTGCAGGATTATTACAAGATTTAGCATCTGGTGGTATTTTTGGAATTGGTACTTTGTCAAAATTAACAACTGGCTATCTCTTTGGATTGGCAGAACGCAAAGTATTTAAGGAACATGTGCTGTTGCCAATATTAGCTACGATTGTTGCAACCATATTCAATGGTTTGGTTGGGATGCTGCTATTATTGATCTTTGGCTACAAGGTTGATCTGATTGCTGCACTAACGCAGAATATAATGCCTCTTATGGGCTATAATTTAATTGTGGCAGTTCCCATACATCATGCTGTATATCGTTTGATTAAATTTACTGCAGAATAAAGCAAAAAATATAAGGTCTATGGCTTTCGTCTGTATCTAAAGGACTTGGCACTAGCCAAGTCCTGTTTTAAGTTTAAAAAAATGGGGGGAGAAAGGAAGATGTCATCATGTTGGTGAAACGATCAAATTACAGGCTGGATGTACTGGCAATTATTATTCTTTTAGTATTTGTAGCTTTGGTTAGTCGTTTAGGATATTTGCAAGTCGTCCAGGGAAAATATTATGGAGAAAAAGCAGATGGTAATCGCATCAGACTTGCTCCTATAATGGCTCCTCGCGGCATGTTTTATGATCGAAATGGCATTCCCCTTGTCTCGAATCGCCCTGGTTTTGCAGTATCATTACTGCCGATTTCCGGGCCCGTTCCTGATGATATTATTGTTAAAGTAGCCAGTATCTTAAATATAACTCCTGATGAAATCAAAAAGAAGTTGAGTCAACATAGTGGCAGATTTGAGCCGATTCGCATTAAATCAGATATTGGTCCAGATATTGTAACAAAGATTGAGGAACGTCGTGCAGAATTGCCAGGGGTAGTAATTGAAATTCAGCCGATTCGCAATTATATTAATAACGAGTTAGCTGCTCACTTATTTGGCTATGTCAGTGAAATTAATGATGTAGAATTGGAAAAGGCACAAGAAAAATCCAATGAGTATAAGAGCGGCGATATTATTGGTAAATTTGGTTTAGAAAAAGTATACGATCGTGAATTGCGTGGAATAGATGGAGGGAATCAGGTTGAGGTGGATGTAACCGGCCGTCCTGTTAATGTATTAGGACGAAAGGAAACTGTGCCAGGGAAGAACCTAACATTAACCATTGATTATAAAATACAAAAAGCAGCTGAAGTAGCAATTGACGAACAACTTACATATTTGCAGACAAAGAGTGAGTTTCGGAATGCAAAAGCAGCAGCGGCTATTGCGATGAATCCAAAAACAGGAGAAATTCTGGCGATGGTAAGTAGGCCCACTTTTAACCCTAATTTATTTTCAGGTGGGATTTCTAGCAAGGATTGGAAAGCGTTAAATGAAAATCCCAATAATCCGATGAATAACAAAGCCATTTCAGGAGAATATCCACCCGGATCTACTTTTAAACTGGTTACAGGTGCCGCAGCCTTGGAACTTGGTAAGGTAACTCCTGAAGAAAAAATCCTAGATACAGGGAAACACTGGATTATTGCCAAAGGAAATGCTGAAGGAGAAGCCTTAGGATGGATTAATTTTAAGGAAGCTCTGACTAAGTCTGATAATGTTTATTTTTATGAAATGGGTAATCGCTTAGGAATTGATAATTTAGAAAAATATGCACGTATGTTTGGTTTAGGAGTCACAACAGGCATTAATTTGCAAGGGGAATCAGAAGGTCTGGTTGCAAATCAGCGTTATAAAGAGAAAGTATATGGTGAGGAATGGTATCTATCAGAAACCTTTGATGCGGCTATTGGTCAAGGTTTTCAACTAACAACTCCCTTGCAGGTTGCTGTCTTAATGAGTGAAATTGCTAATGGTGGTTATCGGTATCGTCCTTATTTAGTCAGTAAGATTAGTTCCAATAAGGGAGAGGTTATCAAGACCTTTGCTCCTGAGGAAGTGGGAAGAATACAATTATCGGATAGAACCCTCACCCTTATTCGAGAGTCACTTCGAGATGTTGCACTTGAAGGCGGTACAGCTGCTCAAGCATTTCGTGATTTCCCCATAGCCATTGCTGGTAAAACGGGTACAGCAGAAAATTCTCATGGCAGTGATCATGGCTGGTTTATCGCTTATGGCCCTTACGAGGATCCTCGAATCGTAGTTGTAGTGATTGTAGAACAAGGGGGATTTGGTGCAGGATCTGCTGCGCCAATTGCCAGAAAGATTATGGAGGCTGCCTTTAATCTGAATCAAGATCCTGCAGCAGCACAGCAGACCCATAAACCTCAGACTGCACTATAAGAAAAGAAGGCTATTTCGTTACCGTTTAAGAAATCGTAACGAAATAGCCCTCTTTTCTTAATAGCCTAGAAAGTATAAGTTTCTTTAAAGAGAACTTTAAACGCAGAGGACACAAAGATGCACAAAGGGCACACCAGACATGTTTATTCTACAACTTTGTGTTCTTTGTGTCCGCGTAAGCGGCTTTGTGTCTTTGTGTTTCGAAACGGCTATGTATTAAAAGGACGCAAATTACTTTTCCTATGATAGTCGTTTGGTCCCGTATTTTGGATTTAAAAATTAACTTCTTAAATTTGGCAGGATTATTGACGAAAAGCGCGAATTCTAAGTGGCAGATATATGTAACCTGTAAGAAGACTTGGGAGATGGACATGCGAGAATATGTAATATTTAAGGGCAGCAGAAATGGCTTACAATTAGTACTTGATGCATCTGTAGAATTTGAAGTACTTTTAGAAAATTTAGCAGCTAAACTAGAATCGGCAGTTGATTTTTTCTCTCGAGGGACGATGGTGGAAGTGCCAGCCAAGGTACGTAATCTTTCTTTTCAGGAGCAGGAAGAATTAAGTAAGCTGCTGGCTGGTTATGGATTGGTCTTTCGTGAAGTCAATGACCAGTGTGCAGATGATATTGCGATGTTTGAGCCTAAAGAGATAGAACGGCTAGTTGTTGCAAAAACCATACGCAGCGGTCAAGAAATTATTCATCAGGGTGCCGTGGTTATTGATGGTGACGTGAATCCTGGTGCAGAGGTAATAGCCGGCGGAGATATTATTGTAAACGGGACATGTCGCGGTATGGTACATGCAGGGGCTTATGGAGATATAAGGGCTACTATTACAGCCCAGCGTTTATTAGCTTCGCAAATTAGAATTGCTGGACTAATTGCCAGAGCACCGGATCATTTGGACCAGCCTGATCAAGCTGAGGTAGCACTTATCGAAGACGGGATTGTCATTATAAAAACAGTTAGTATGCAAGAAGATGAGATGCAAAAATTACAAGCATAAGTAAAGCAGACTAAAGTCTTTGGCATTGGTCTGTATATAGGAGGATCTATATGGGGGAAGTTATTGTAATAACATCGGGCAAAGGCGGCGTTGGAAAAACTACCACTTCAGCCAATCTGGGGACTGGTTTTGCATTGCAGGGAAAGAAAGTAGTGTTAGTTGATGCAGATATTGGATTACGTAATTTAGATGTAGTGATGGGACTTGAAAATCGAATTGTATATGATTTAGTGGATGTTACAGACGGAAATTGTCGGCTAAAGCAAGCATTGATTCGGGATAAACGTTATGAATCCCTCTATCTTTTACCTGCGGCTCAAACTCGTGATAAAAATGCAGTAACTCCAGAACAAATGAAACAACTATGTGATGAATTAAAACAAGATTTTGATTTTGTGATTATTGACTGTCCTGCAGGTATTGAGCAGGGATTCAAGAACGCAATAGCTGGGGCTGATCGGGCAATTATTGTGACTACGCCTGAGGTATCAGCGGTGCGTGATGCTGATCGTATCATTGGCTTATTAGAGTCAGAGGGGAAACATAACCCTAAACTGATTGTGAATCGTATTCGTCCTCACATGGTTAAAAAAGGTGATATGATGAGTATCGATGATATTATTGAGATCTTAGCCATTGATTTATTAGGCATTATACCAGAGGATGATTATATTGTCGTTTCAACCAATCGAGGAGAGCCAGCAGTTGTCAATCCTATTTCCAAGGCAAGTACAGCGTATAAGAATATTGTTCGGCGTTTAATGGGTGAAAATATACCATTAATGATTATTGAAGATAATACTAGCTTTTTTAATAAATTAAAGAAAATATTCAATCTTTAAGGGAGGAATAAAAATGCTTGAATTGATTCAAAAACTTTTTGGCAAAGATTCTAATTCTTCGAAAGATATTGCCAAAGAAAGACTACGATTGGTATTGGTTCATGATAGGGTTAATGTTTCTCCCCAATTGATGGAAACATTAAAAGATGATATGTTTAAAGCCATATCGAATTATATGGATATCAATGAAAAGTGCATGGAAGTGAATCTTACTCATACCGAATCATCCGTCACTCTTGTTGCTAATATTCCTGTGACCAGTATGAAAAGAGGCGCTATGTCAAAGCGATAAGCAGGTAGGGAGCAGCTTATACTTATGAATGAGAGCGGTTTCATCATCGTATAAAAATTACCATCAGGCGCAGTATACTATACTGCGCCTTTTAAGTGGACGAAATTGGGAAATGATATTATAATAAAGAAATGACTTGATATGGAAGGTATGTGTAAGGTATGTTAAATCGGCGTCTATTACGAAATTTAGATTTTGTTACAATTACCACAACGGTGATACTGATTTTGATAAGTTTAGTAATAATTGGCAGCGCTACTCATATCAATACACCCGGTGAAGAACGATATTGGTATGTTGAGCGTCAGGGAACGTTTGCCTTGTTTAATGTGATTTTCATAATTATTCTATTGAATTTTGACTATAAAGTACTGGGTAAATTCGCCAATGGGTTGTATGGTATCAATTTAGTCATGTTATTGGCTGTTATGTTTATAGGTCAATCAGCTCTTGGCGCGCAGCGATGGATACAAATAGGTCCTATTAGCTTGCAGCCTTCAGAGTTCTCCAAATTAATTATGATCATTGCATTAGCGGATATGCTGGACAAAAAAACAGGGAAACTCAATTCATTTAAAGATCTGATACCCATTTTTTTATACGTGGGTGTACCTTTCTTGTTAATTTTAAAGCAGCCTGATCTTGGGACTTCTCTTGTGTTTTTAGCTATTTTATTTGGTATGCTCTTTATTGCAGGGATTAAAAGTAAACATTTGATGGTGATTTTTGGCGCTGGTGCTGCTTTCCTACCTATATTTTGGCATTTCTTAAAGGATTATCAAAAAATGCGATTGTCTGTATTTATGGACCCCAATGTTGATCCATTGGGATCTGGTTATCATATTATACAGTCTAAGATTGCCATTGGGTCAGGAATGCTATTTGGTAAGGGACTCTTTGGCGGCACCCAAAGCCAGTTGAACTTTTTACCAGAAAATCATACAGATTTTATTTTTGCTGTGATTGGTGAGGAACTTGGCTTTATTGGAGCGGTTTTGATTTTATTGCTGTATTTCATTCTTTTATATCGGGGTGTAAAAATTGCTGGTGAAGCAAAAGATAATTTTGGGACTTTACTAGCGACAGGCATTACCTCTATGTTGACTTTCCATGTATTAGTGAATGTAGGGATGACTGCTGGTATTATGCCAGTAACCGGTATCCCCTTGCCCTTAATGAGTTATGGCGTTAGTGCTCTTACTACGAATATGATTAGCATTGGTATATTACTAAATATCTATATGCGTAGACAAAAGATTATGTTTTAAAAATATGCAATGCTTTAACCATAGATTGTTAGTCTGTCAAAGATTTATATTAAGTCTCAACATGCATAGAAGATGCAAGAGGATGCGCCGCTAGGTGTATCCTCTTTGAAATTCTAAGCATATATTGCATTCCTTTTCTCATATATATTCTATAGTAATAGGTGCTGGTGTGGGGGTGCTATATGGCAAAGCTATGGAATAAGTTAAGAAAGAACCGCTGGGGCGAAACAAGGGAAACGGATTATTCCTGGCAGTATCCAGAGGAAGAGGTGAACTATAATTGGCTTAAAAAAACAATTATAGCAGGCATTTTATTTGCAATTGTATATTGTGCTCATATATCGGAAACGGCGATAGGGAGAATGATGGATGATGGGATTCGTTATACCTTGACGGCGCAAACAGATGTTAATTATGTAGTGGAAAAAATCATTAGTATGGCTCCGGAAAATTTAGATCTCTCAGTACTTAAAAGAGTTCAGACTACAATATCCAAACCTGCAGATCCTTTATTGTATATGCATGCGCCTGTTACAGGGAAAATTATAGTGCCATTTGGCTGGGGCATTCATCCTGTGTTAAAACAAGAAAGAATGCATGAAGGAATTGATATGGAAGCTGCTTTAGGAACGAGTGTGCAAGCAGCTGCTCCTGGTAAGGTAAAAATGATTACGGATAGTGCCCAGTTGGGAAAGGTAGTAATCATCGAACATAGTCAGGAGATTGAAACTTTATATGGTCACTTAGGAGAAGTTCTTGTACAGCAAGGGGATGCGATTAGCCAGGGACAGATTATTGCTAAAGTAGGTAAAAGCGGCATGGCAACTGGACCTTTGCTTTATTTTGAGGTGCGGGAAAACGGTAAGGCCATTGATCCTACTACTCGGCTAAAGGGAGAGTTTCCTAAGGGAGAGGAGAAGTGAGTTGATTGCGGGTTGCTAATGTAGCAGGGATAGACTTGATCGTGAGTTATTGGTTTATCGCAATGATCTTATTCTTCTCTTTAGCTGGTATGATGGTGAAAGTACTTCTCGTGTTTAGTGCAGTGCTCTGGCATGAATTAGCTCACGCAGGGGCTGCCATAGCCTTAGGATTTTCAGTGCGTGAAGTTGAGTTGCTGCCCTTTGGTGGTGTGGCACGAATCGAAGGGTTGGGGGCCGCCAGTTCAAAAAGTGAGATGATAATAGCCGCCGCCGGACCAGCAGCAAGTGTGGTTTTGGCGGCTATTGTTTATAGTAGTATGTTTTATTTTAATTTGTGGACTGAAATATGGGATTTTTTTTACAAAGCGAATATCATGCTGGCAATCTTTAATATGATGCCAGGTTTACCTCTTGATGGTGGGCGTATTTTTAGAGCATGGCTGGCTTTATATATAGATTATGGAAAGGCTACTGCTATTGCTGCTGGTATCAGTAAATGTGTAAGTATTTCGTTGGTATGTATTGTGATTTTTCAATATGTGCAAGGCAGCACAGTAAATATCTCTTTTTTAGTAGCAGCTATTTTTTTATACACAACCGCAAAGAGTGAATTAAAGGTGGCTGGATTTCGCACTTTGCGCATCATGGCTCAAAAGAAAACCTTACTGCGTTCAAGGGGAATGATGCCAACAACGCATCTTACCGTTATGGAAGGTGTATTGCTTAAGGATATTGTTCGTTTATTTCGTCCTGATCAGTATTATGTGATGCTGGTGGTAAATGATGATTGCAGAGTCTGCGGCACCTTAACGGAGACCGAGGTATGGGAAGGGTTGCCAAAGAATGGTCTACATGCTAGTATTGGTGAGCTGATAGATTCATGAAGCATCTGTAATGAATAAAGCCATCCATAAGATTATTCGTGAATATAGCATTTTTGGCAGGAATTTTTCTTATTATGTAGAACGTAAGGTAGGATATCTGACTAAACTTTGGATATTTTTGGGCAGTATATATATAATCGAGTAAAATAAACAATATACGTTACTCGATTTTTATACAATAATTTTTGAAGCAAAATTTGGAGGTTAGTATTACTTATGATAACTTTAGATCCTGCCATGTTAAATCGGGTCATAAAACCTGCCCGATACACTGGAAATGAATGGAACAGTATAAAGAAAGACCATGATACGGTCTCTGTAACAGTGGCTTTATCCTTACCGGATGTATATGAAGTCGGCATGTCAAATTTGGGATTAAAAATTTTGTATCAAATACTAAATAACAGGGAGGATACTGCTGCAGAGCGGGTATATGCACCTTGGGTTGATATGGAAGCTGAGATGCGGGAGCGTAATATCCCTCTCTATACCTTAGAAAGTTTAAAACCAGTTAGGGAATTTGATATAGTTGGCTTTTCCCTGCAATATGAAATGAGTTATAGCAATGTACTAAATATGTTGGATTTAGCAGGGATTCCTTTGTTTACAGCAGAGCGGGATGAACACATGCCGATTATTATCGGGGGCGGACCTTGTACATTTAATGCAGAACCTGTTGCTGACTTCTTTGACTGTCTTGTTTTAGGAGAAGGCGAAGAAGTAATGGAAGACATTATTGCGGCAGTCTCATCCTGGAAAAAAGCAGGAAAAATAAATGGTAGATCAGGAATTTTAAAAAGCCTAGCTCAGATTGGTGGAGTTTATGTACCTTCGCTTTATGATGTAACGTATCATGAAAATGGTATGGTAGCCGAAGTGCTGCCTAATTGTCTTGAGGCCCCTTTGGTTGTGACCAAGCGTGTGGTAAAAGATCTAAATACGGTAGAATACGCTACAAGACCCATTGTGCCTTTTTTGGATATTGTCCATGATCGCATTATGCTGGAATTGTTTCGCGGCTGTACCAGAGGGTGCCGTTTTTGCCAAGCGGGAGTGCTGTATCGTCCAGTACGAGAACGTCGTCCAGAATTGCTCTTGAAAATGGCTAAAGAAATGGTAGAAAGCACAGGATATAATGAAATATCTCTCACTTCCCTCAGTTCAGCAGATTATTCTCATTTGCCTGATCTTGTTGATTCTTTGATGGGAGAACTAAAAGAGCAGGGCGTGAGTGTGTCTTTGCCATCCCTTAGAATTGATAGTTTTTCCATCGATCTTGCACAAAAAGTGCAGCAGGTGCGAAAAAGTGGCCTGACATTTGCTCCCGAAGCAGGTTCTCAGCGTATGCGGGATGTGATTAATAAAGGGGTAACGCAAAAAAACCTAGAGGATGCTGTAAGTGCCGCTTTTCAAGCGGGATGGTCCACGGTAAAATTATATTTTATGATGGGATTACCGACGGAAACAGATGAGGATGTGCTGGGAATTGCAGATCTGGCTTACAAAGTACTTGATCTATATAAAGAAATAAAAGGACGCAGAGGAGCAAAAGTAACGGTTAGCGTGTCTTGTTTTGTTCCTAAACCTCATACTCCTTTTCAATGGTTTGGTCAAGATCTTGCCAGTGAATTTGAACGCAAGCAGCAATTATTAAAAGCGCGCCTTCGGGATCGAAGTATTACCTTTAATTGGCACGATGCTCGTACCAGTTTCTTAGAAGGAGCCTTTGCCCGTGGGGATAGAAGACTAGGACAAGTATTGCTGAAAGCCTGGCAAAATGGTGCCAGGTTTGACGGATGGTCAGAGTACTTTAAATATGATGTATGGATGGATGCTTTTAAGACTTGTGAAATCGATCCCTATTTTTATGCAACCCGTCATCGGGATTTCGATGAAGTGATGCCATGGGATCATTTGTCTTCGGGAGCGTCAAAAGAATTTTTGCAGCGTGAATATGAGCAGGCTGTAACAGAAGAATTAACAGTTGATTGTAGAAGAGAACACTGTAGTGCCTGTGGTGTATGTCCAGGACTCGGTGTTGAGGTATTAGATTGGGGGAGTCGGGCATAATGGCAAAACTACGTTTAGAGATTACAAAAGGGGAAGAAATACGCTATATTTCTCATCTGGATTATGCCAGTGCTATGGAAAGAGCGATTATACGAGCCAAATTGCCCGTAGCCTATTCGGAAGGGTTTAACCCTCATATGAAAATATCCTTTGCTTCTGCTTTAGCTGTAGGGGTAACAAGTCAAGCTGAATATATTGATATTGAATGCAAGGCAGAGATTGATGTAAATCAGGCAGTAGAGCATCTCAAAGCTACATTACCTATGGGAATTCGCATAAAAGGTGCTGCCTATATGCAAGGAAATGTTCCTGCATTAATGGCCATTGTCAACCTAGCTACTTATGAAATAACAGTACCGTTGTTAGCAGAAGATATTGGGATTATCGAGGATAGTATCCGATGGTTCAATGAAGCTGAAGCTGTTTTATATATGAGAGAATCTCCTAAAGGGAAAAAAGAAATTGAAATAAAGCAATATATGGTGAAACCCATTACCCTAACAGCCTTGGAAAAGGCCGTACGTCTTATATTGGAGATCCGAATTACCCCGACGGGCAGCATTAAGCCAGGAGAAGTCTTAGGAGCCTTGGTGGCTATGTTTGATTTACCTGTGGACATTGATAATCTATTGATTCACCGTACTGGACTTTATATTAGTAATGTAAATCGGCAGGTGTCACCTGTAGAGCTGTAAGAAAGAAGAATCAGTAATCTCACAAATTCTTCAAGAGCAGTTGTAAAATGATAAAATAATGTAAAAAGTTAAGAAAGGAGGGAATGGGATGGGAAAAATAATTGTGGTGAATATGACACCAGAAGAAACAAGAATGGCAATTCTGGAAGATAAAGAATTGATTGAAGTATCCATAGAACGAACTAAAAGTGGTCACAGTGTTGGCAATATATATAAAGGGAAAACAAAGAATGTACTTCCTGGTATGCAAGCGGCATTTATTGATATTGGGAGAGAAAAAAATGCTTTTTTATATATTGGCGATGCATTGCCTCAGGGGGCTGCTCAGGCGCTTGCTGATACTGCCTTAACAGTGGGCAAAGACGTTATGGTTCAAATTGTAAAGGATGCAATTGGCACTAAAGGACCTCGGGCGACTACACACTTAACCTTGCCAGGACGATATGTCGTATTAATGCCTACCGTCGATTATATTGCGACTTCAAGACGTATAGGGAATGAAGAAGAACGGATACGGCTAAAAAAAATTATTGAGAAAGTGCGGCCGGAAGGTATGGGGGTCATTGTTCGTACCATGTCTGAAGGTAAAAGTGAAGAGGATCTGCAAAAAGATATTGAGTATCTTTACAACCTATGGAAGGCACTCGTCGCTAGAAGTAAAAGAGCTGCTGCGCCAATCTTGCTGTATCGTGATGTGGATTTGGTAATTCGTATCGTACGTGATTACTTAGCAGATGATGTAGAAACATTTATTTTGGATAACCAAGATGCCTATGGGCGAGTTTGTGACTTGCTTAACTATATGTCTCCAGAGCTGGTGAGCAGAGTTACCCTCTATCAAGGGAAAGAAGATATTTTTACTCATTTTGGGATTGATGAAGAATTAAAGAAAATTGGCCAGCGTTCTATTTGGCTTGCATGCGGTGGATATATTGTAATTGATAAAACAGAAGCGCTAACGGTTATTGACGTGAATACAGGAAAGTTTGTCGGGTCTACTAATTTATCAGATACCGTTTTTCGAACCAATTTAGAAGCAGCAAGCGAAATTGTTAGACAAATACGTTTGCGAGATATTGGCGGCATTATCATTATTGATTTTATCGATATGGATAAAGAAGAACAGAAACAGGCAGTATTAGCCGCACTAGCAGAAGAATTTAAACGTGACCGTACAAAAACCAATATACTTGGTTTTACTGGCTTGGGCTTAGTACAGATTACACGAAAAAAAGTTCGGCAAAATGTAGAAGGGATGCTTTATAATGAATGTCCATGCTGCGAAGGACGTGGCAGGGTACAGTCCCCTGAAACAGTAATGATTAACATCTGGCGCAAGATGCGCTATATCATGAGTCAACCCAGGCGGCAGGGACGTCTTGTCATTCAAGTGCATCCTCTTGTTGCGGAAATGATTAAAAGTCAAGGCGAGTTAACCCGTATGGAACACGAACTGGCTTGTTCATTACGTATAGAAGCGTTGGCTGAAATGAATCCTGAAATGTTTTCCATCTTGCATGAAAGTGATCCTTTAGGAAAATAATTGACAAAGCCCATTGCATATGCTATTATCATTCAATGTAGGCGATTATGCTTATGTGTGTCCCAAACCGCACGAAGAGGTTCCATAAATTTACTATGAGATTGCTCAAAAAGCGTCAGGTGCTAGGCGCGACGAGAAGCTGAGTGAAGGCGTACATATTGTACGTTGAACGAAGATTCGCAGGAAGAGCGCTACAGATGATGCTTTTTCAGCAATCTCAGGTGATACCGTATTCGGCGAGTACTAGAACGAGGGAGGTGTAATAAATAATGTACGCAATTATTCAAACTGGTGGTAAACAATATCGCGTTTCTGAGGGTGAGGTTGTTTTCATTGAGAAAGTTGAAGCTGCAGAAGGCGAAGCAGTAGAATTCGATCGTGTACTTACTGTCGTAACAGAAGGTAATGTAGTGATTGGTCAACCTCTAGTAGCTGGCGCTAAAGTAACTGGTAAAGTTCTTTCTCAAGGTAAAGAAAAGAAGATTTTTGTTTTCAAATATAAAGCAAAATCGAATTACCGTAGACGTCAAGGTCATCGTCAACCGTTCACTAAGGTTGTGATCGAGAAGATTGAAGCATAAGAATGATCAAGATAAAGATTATTCGAAACCCAGAACAAGGTATCGTTGAGTTTCGTGTTACTGGACATGCAAATCAAGGTCCTCATGGGCAGGATATTGTATGTGCTGGTGTATCAGCCTTAACGCAGACTGCTGTGCTGGGATTGGATCGTCACTTAAGAGCCAGAATGCATCTGGATATTGCCAGTGGCAATTTAAAGATGTGTTTATTAGATAATCCGGATCGATTAACGAATGCTGTGTTGGAAACGATGCTAATTGGTTTAACCGAGATTGCAAAGGCAAATCCGCAAAGTGTCCGTATCTCTGAACACAGGAGGTGAAGTACAGATGTTTAATTTTAATTTACAGCTATTTGCTCATAAAAAAGGTGTAGGTAGTACTCGTAACGGTCGTGACAGTGAATCCAAGCGTCTTGGCGTTAAACGTCACGCAGGCGAAGTCGTGACTGCTGGCAGCATTTTAGTTCGCCAGAGAGGTACTCATTTCCATACTGGTCAAAATGTTGGCATTGGTAAAGATGATACCTTATATGCAAAAATTGCTGGGCGTGTGGCTTTTGAACGTAAAGGCCGTAACGACCGTCAAGTAAGCGTATATCCTACAGAAGAAGCTATCTAATCATTACACCTGCGGCTATCTTAAAGCCGCAGGTATTATTTTTTTTGAAGTTGTCTTCTTCAAAGTAGTTGCCTTACATACAGCAGACAAAAATATCTATAAAACCACACTGGATTGTTGTATAATAGTATAAAATAGTTTAAGATGGGGCTTACAATAGAAGGGATGATTGAAAATGGAAAATCATGAAGTGTGTGAAGAAATTGTTACTTTATTGAGAAAGCAACGGCATGATTTTGTAAACCATTTGCAAGTTATTCATGCCATGCTGCAGATGGGCCGTAGAGAAAAAGCTCTTTTATACATCGAAGAGTTAGCGAAAGATCCTGCCTTAGTATCTGATGCTGTAAAAGCTTATGAAGAACGCTGTGCTTACCTACATAAAACCTGATTTTTCGTGATGGTTACAGCAACTTTTTTGAAGTGGACAAGTTCTACCAAAGTGCTAACACTCTATCTTTGACTCGGTAAAGGTTTTTAATAAGGTTTTTCTCCTTATTAATGCTTCTAAATCTTTGCTTTAAAAGAATAGAGTTGGCGTGTAATTTATTGCATATTGACATATATTACTGATAATAGAGCATGTTGCAAAACATGCAGCCTTATGAGAGAGTCTATTTCATAATCCGTAATTTTTGATTTTGTAATTGACTCTGATGATGAATACATAGATAGGTTGATACCTAAAGGGGTTTTAAAAAATGTTTATTGATAGAGCAAGAATTCATGTTGTATCTGGAAATGGCGGTAATGGTATGTCTAGCTGGCGCCGGGAGAAGTTTGTTCCAAAAGGCGGTCCAAGTGGCGGGGATGGTGGTCGAGGGGGAGACGTTATATTAATCGTTGATGCCAATACCAACACCCTGATTGATTTTCGTTATAAACGTAAATTTGTTGCCAACAATGGTGTCAACGGTCAAACAAAAAATATGCATGGTCAGCATGCAGAGCATACCTATATTAAAGTACCACCTGGTACATTGGTAAAAGATGCTGATACAGGAGAAGTAGTAGCTGACTTGACGAAAGTAAGTCAGCAGGCTGTCATAGTAAAAGGCGGTCGTGGTGGTCGAGGTAATGCCAGATTTGTTAATAGTGTTAATAGAGCGCCTACCTTTTCAGAAAATGGTGCACCTGGCGCGGAACGTTTCTTACAGCTAGAACTCAAATTATTAGCAGATGTTGGATTAGTAGGATATCCTAGCGTAGGAAAATCCAGCATTATATCCGTTGTATCTGCCGCTAAGCCTGAGGTAGCAGCATATCATTTCACTACCTTGACGCCGGTTCTTGGTGTGGTAAGTCTCGATGAAGGACATAGCTTTGTGCTGGCTGACATCCCAGGTTTGATTGAGGGAGCCAATGAAGGTATTGGTCTTGGACATGATTTTCTTCGTCACATTGAGCGTACCAAGGTTATTCTTCATGTTCTGGACGTATCTGGTTTGGAAGGGCGCGATCCCATAGAGGATTACAATAAAATCAATAATGAACTGAAACTATATAATGAGAAATTAGCGACTCGTCCGCAGCTGATTGTTGCTAATAAAATGGATCTGGCGGAAGCCCAAGAGAACTATCCAAGAGTGGCTGAGCATATGAAAAAACTAGGATATGAACTGTATCCTGTTTCAGCAGCCACAGGAGAAGGATTGCCAGAACTTATGCAGCAGACTGCCAAATTATTATTAGAACATGTAGAGGTGCCAGAAGAAGCAGAAGGTACCATTGTATATGAAGCAAAACAAGAAGAAGACTTTACCATCGGCCGTGACACAGATGGTGCGTTCCTAATTCGTGGCAGGGGAATCGAAAGATTAGTTGCGATGACTAATTTTGATAATGATGAAGGTGTACGACGCTTTCAGCAGCTCTTTAAACGTATTGGTATTGAAAGTGCCCTTAAAGAAAAAGGGGTTCAGGAAGGCAATACTGTACGGATTGGCGAAATGGAATTTGAATTTAGAACATAAAGGGGAACAATAAGTGGAAGAAATTACAACATTAACAGGTAAGCAGAAACGATATTTACGATCCTTGGGAAGCACTATGGACCCTGTAGTGCAGATTGGTAAAACAGGAATGTCAGCTAGTTTGCTGGATAGTACGAAAGATGCATTAATCGCGCGTGAATTAATTAAAGTACGTGTGCTCCAAAATTGCAGTGAGGCACCGAAAGAAATAATTGCACAATTGGCAGAAGCAGCAGGGGCTGAATTAGTCCAGATTATTGGACGCAATGGCCTTTTATATAAACGAAACCGCAATCCAGAAAAAAATCATAAAATAGAATTACCTAGTTAACAACAAAACGTAACCACAAAGGCACAAAAAGAATATTCTTTTATGCCTTGGTGGTTCAAATTTTACATACGGGTGGGAGTGACATGTTTACCAGAGAAAATTTGAAAAGAGCCAAGCGAGTAGTGGTTAAAGTAGGAACCAGTACATTAACACACAGTACTGGTAAATTGAACTTGTGGCGAATTGAAAAATTAGTGAGAGAGTTAGCAGATCTCGCTAATCAAGGAAAAGAAATTATTCTGGTTTCTTCAGGAGCGGTTGGTGCTGGTATGGACGTTTTAAGTCTCAAAGAACGGCCGAAAACGATTCCTGAAAAACAGGCTGCCGCGGCCGTCGGTCAAGGCAGGCTAATGCATACCTATGATAAATTATTTGGTGAGTATGGGCAGGTAGTAGCCCAAGTACTTCTAACTCGTGAAGATTCAGTAAAGCGGACTCGGTATACTAATTCTCGCAATACCTTATTAACACTTTTAAAAATGGGCGTTATTCCAGTGATTAATGAAAATGATGTTGTAGCCATTGATGAATTAAAGATCGGCGACAATGATACATTGTCAGCCATGGTAGCCAGTATTGTGGATGCCGATGTATTAATTATTTTATCGGATATTGAAGGCGTATATACAGATAATCCCCAGACGAACCCAGATGCACAGCTTATTAGTGAAATTGCAGATATTACTCCAGAGATTGAAGCCTTAGCCGGTGGGGCAGGTACACTACGAGGAACTGGTGGTATGCATACGAAAATCCAAGCCGGAAAAATTGCTGTTAATTCCGGGGTTACGATGATTATTGCATCAGGGTTGCAAGAGGGAATTCTGCGCCAGGTACTAGGAGGGGAAAATGTGGGAACCCTCTTTCTCTCAAAAGAAAATCGTTTGCATGTACGAAAAAAATGGTTAGCCTTTGGTGCACGTATTCAAGGAGTGCTTACTGTGGATAAAGGCTGTGAGCAGGCTCTGTTGTCCGGAGGTTCCAGCCTGCTGGCAGCAGGTATTACTGCAGTCACAGGAGAATTTGAACATGGTAATACAATTAGTGTTGTTGCTTCCGAAGGCAGAGAAATTGCCCGAGGAATAGCCAATTACAGCGGTACAGAAACCAGAAAGATTATGGGACTTCATACCAATGAAATCAATGCTATATTAGGGGCAAAACCCTACGATGAAATTATTCATCGGGATAATATGGTATTATTAGTGTAAAGGAGAGAGGTATATGGATCATCTTACAGAACTGCAAATAAAAGGTAAGAGTGGGAAGCAAGCAGCAAGAAAGCTTGCAACACTATCCACTCTTACCAAAAATCAAGCACTTGAAAAGATGGCAGAGGCCTTAGAAAAAGAATATGCCATTATTTTAACCGCCAATGCTATAGATATAGAAAATGGCAAAGGGAAAGGCTTATCTCAGGCCTTACTTGACCGTTTACTTTTAACCCAAAGTAGAATTGAATCCATGGCTGATGGCTTGCGACAGGTTACAACGTTACCCGATCCGATTGGTGAATTACTAAGTAGAGACAAACGCCCCAATGGTCTAGAAATCAGCAAAGTGCGAGTACCATTAGGCGTAATTGGAATTATCTATGAAGCTCGTCCTAATGTTACTGTGGATGCAGCAGGGCTTTGTCTAAAAACAGGAAATGCTGTGATTTTGCGAGGGGGATCGGAAGCGATTCATTCTAATAAGGCAATTATTCAAATCATTGCTCAAGCCGCTTATGAGACAGGAATACCAACAGGGTCCCTTCAATTAGTTGAAACTACGGATCGACAGGCTGTAAATGAGATGTTGAAACTCAATGAGTACCTAGATGTAATTATTCCTCGTGGTGGTGCTGGGCTCATTAAAACTGTAGTAGAAAATAGCACAGTGCCTGTCATTGAAACGGGTACTGGCATCTGCCATACTTTTGTTGATGAATCTGCAGATCTGAAGATGGCAGAGGCCATTGCATTTAATGCTAAGGTTTCTCGCCCAGGTGTATGCAATTCCATGGAAACACTATTGGTACATGAGAAAATAGCAAAGCAGTTTTTGCCAGATATGCTTGAAAAATATCAGCAAGCTGGTGTAGAGCTAAGAGGATGTCCCATAACAATTCAGTTTCATCAAGGGGTAAAGACAGCTACTGATGAGGATTGGGCTACTGAATACTCTGACTTCATCTTATCCATAAGGGTAGTAAAAAATCTAGATGAAGCGATAGAACATATTGACAAATACAGTACTCGCCATTCGGAAGCCATTGTTACAAAGACCCCTGAAAATGCCAAGCGCTTTCAGCATGAAGTAGATGCAGCAGCTGTATATGTAAATGCTTCAACTCGTTTCACGGATGGATTTGAATTTGGCTTTGGTGCTGAAATTGGTATTAGTACACAGAAATTGCATGCCCGCGGACCTATGGGCTTACCAGAACTCACTAGCAGCAAATATATTATTTCTGGTAATGGACAAATAAGAGAATAACAATTACGCTAAATGAAAAGACGTAGAGCCTAAAGATCAGTTACGGACTGATTTTTAGGTTCTTTCTTTATAACAGCAGAAATTATAAATCTTGTAGGGAAATATATGAAGGACAAAGGTCACGAAGATGCACGAAGAACACAGAGTTGTGAGAGAGCACAGAGGTTTTTAACCCTAATTATCTTTTCTCAGCGTTCTCTGTGCCTCTGTGGTTCGGTTCACTTTATGTGTTTTAAGGATGGCAGCGTTTTTCTTATATGGACTCTCACCAAAGTTATGATGATGACATATATTATAATACATATTTGGCAAAGCCTTATTGCTAGGTGCGGAGTTATGGGGATCATCAAATAAGTACAAAGGAGTTGATATTTGTGGTTATGACTAATGGTGAGCCTACGCAATCATTCGATATACAGCAATTTAAATGGGCTCTACGCAGAGGAAAAATGGATGTATGGGAAAGTGAAACTACTCCCGTCGAGAGCCAGCCTGCTCCTGTTGCCGAAACTGTTAACGGTACTGGGGAAAATCCTCCTGTATGTACAACGGTTTTAGATCAGATTACTACTATGGAGAAAACGATGAATCAGCAGATCGCCTTATTTAGAAATGAATTCGCCGTTTTTATTCAAGCACAAGTGAATCAAGAAAAAGCGTTACGTCTTTCAGAAACAGAATGGCAAAAAAGACTTGTAGAACATGAAAGTAAAATGTTAGCTGAAATGTGGGAGATGAGGCAGAGTATTATTGGAGAATTTACAACTTATTTTCAACTAATAGCAGAACAATTACAGGATAGGGATCATTTAATACATAAGGAAATATCTTTGCTTAAAGAACAGTTGATTGAGATGCATCAATACCAAGAATACCACAAAGAAGAAGATCTAGCATTGGCAAAGGAATGGAATCAAAAGATTGAGGCATGCCAAATACAGATAATTGATTGTATGCAGCATATACAAAGAGTATTAGAAGAAATAAATGTTGGTAGCATTGAAAAGCTGAAGCAAGAAGATTTTTTCCTTAATGAAATTGCTCTCGTAAAAAGTGAATTAGCAACTTTACGGCAAGCTTATCAAGGTAAGGATGATAGGTCGATAATTGTAGATATTGAAACTTGCAATCCTGTAACAGAGGAAACAGAGCAAATAAAGGAAGATGTTCAGCAAGAGCTCAAAAGGCAAGAAGATATGATTACAAAGAAAAAAAGAAGGCATCGGAGAGGATAAAATTTATGGGAAAAGTGGCATTGATTACAGGCATAACAGGCCAAGATGGTGGCTATCTGGCTGAGTTCCTACTAGAGAAAGGCTATATTGTTCATGGTATAAAACGGCGTAGCTCGTTATTGAATACGGCTCGCATTAATCATTTATACCAGGATTCTCATGAGAAACATGTAAAGTTTTTTTTGCATTATGGTGATATGACAGATGCGACAAATTTGATTCGTATTATTCAGGAAGTACAGCCCGATGAGATCTATAATCTAGCAGCACAAAGTCATGTGCAGGTTTCTTTTGACACACCAGAATATACTGCTAATGCAGATGCGTTAGGTACACTAAGGTTATTAGAAGCTTTACGCATATTGAATATGGTAGAGCGAGTTAAGCTTTATCAAGCTGCGACCAGTGAGCTATTTGGGAAAGTACAGGAAACACCTCAGAGAGAAACGACTCCCTTTTATCCTCGCAGCCCCTATGCTGTTGCCAAATTATACGCCTATTGGATTGTTGTAAATTATCGGGAAGCATATAATATGTTTGCTTGCAATGGGATTCTGTTTAACCATGAATCACCTATGCGCGGTGAAACTTTCGTCACTCGTAAAATCACGAGAGCCGTAGCTCAGCATAAGTTAGAAGTAGGCAATATATTATATTTAGGAAACTTGGATGCAAAAAGGGATTGGGGCTTTGCGGGTGATTATGTAAAAGCGATGTGGCTTATGCTGCAGCAAGAAAAGCCAGAAGATTACATCATTGCGACGGGAGAGACTCATTCGGTACGTGAATTTGTGGAACTAGCCTTTCGTGCTATTGGAGTGAATATTGAATGGCAAGGAGCAGGTATAGAAGAAAAAGGCATAGATGCAGCGAATGGAAAGACTTTGATTGAGGTAGATGCTCGTTATTTTCGTCCAACAGAAGTCGATTTGTTGTTAGGTGATGCCACGAAAGCCAAAGCAAAATTAAAATGGACTCCAGAAGTTAGTTTGATTGAAATGGTAGATATGATGGTAACGCAAGATATCAAATGGATGGAACGTGAATTATTATGCCAAAAATATGGCTTTAGCACTGAAAGTATACGGAAAGCTAAAGAATAAAAAATAAGCTCTTTTAATAGAAAAATATCTCTAAAGGAATTTTTTCCTATATTATTACATGTGGAGGCAGACTATGGATAAACATGCCAAAATCTATATTGCCGGCCATGGAGGTTTAGTCGGAACAGCAATTCTAAGCAAATTGAAGAATCATTTGTATAAGAATATTATATTTCGTACTAGCAAGGAGCTAGACTTGCGCAATCAAGAAGCTGTGGCTGCTTTTTTTGCCATTGAGCAGCCAGAGTATGTATTTATGGCTGCTGCAAAAGTAGGGGGCATATTGGCGAATGATACTTATCCAGCTAATTTCATCTACGATAATGTAATGATGCAAGCCAATATTATTAATGCTGCTTATCAAAATAAGGTCAAAAAGTTATTATTTCTGGGAAGTTCTTGCATTTATCCTAAATTAGCTCCTCAACCGATAAAAGAAGAATATTTGCTAACGGGTGAGTTAGAAGCTACCAATGCACCTTACGCAATTGCTAAAATTGCAGGAATAACAATGTGCCAAGCGTACAATGAGCAATATGGAACAACTTTTATTTCTGTTATGCCGACGAATCTATACGGACCTAACGATAATTTTGATTTAGCATCATCTCATGTACTACCAGCGCTTATTAGAAAGTTTCATGAAGCAAAAATGAATCATCTATCCAATGTCGAAATCTGGGGTACAGGCAAGCCACGGCGGGAATTTTTGCATGTAGATGATTTAGCTGATGCATGTCTGTTTTTAATGAATCAATATCAAGATAACCAGCCGCTAAATATCGGAGTAGGTAAAGATATTTCTATTGCTGAATTGGCAACCTTAATTGCTGCAGTTGTGGGGTATTCAGGTAACATTATGTATAACACCGCGATGCCTGACGGAACTCCTCGTAAGTTATTGGACGTATCAAAATTAGCAGATCTTGGTTGGCGTCCATCAATAGAATTAGAGGATGGTATACGCCGCACATATCAATGGTATTTAAAGAACTTAGTAATTTGATAATAGCAAGTTTACAGATAGTGTCGCATTAACAGCGTTTGTGTGACAATAAGCAAGATATATTCGGATAATATTAGGGGGAACTACATGTCTATTCCAATTGTTTTTATGCATTATGGCGATAGTGAATATCTGCAGTATAGTTTACTACAAGCAAAAAAATCGAATAAAGATAGCGATATTATATTAATTGGTGATGACAGCAATAACAAATATTCTTTTGTTAAACACGCTAACATAAATGATAGTCAATCTGGACAAGATTTTGCGAAAATTTATCAGCATATGAGTTTTAATGACTATTCATATGAGCTATTTTGCATTCAGAGATGGTTTATGTTAAGAGATTTTATGGCTAAACATCAGATATCCCGGTGTTATCATCAAGATTCTGATGTAATGCTGTATGAGGATATTTCAATGGAAAATGTTGCAAATTCCGATTTTGCTTTCTGCGGCGGAATTTCAGGTGGGATTGCCTTTATTAACAATTTCGAAGCGTTAGATGGTTTTTGTAAATTCATTACTGCATTTTACACGGTGGAACCTCTTACGGAGGAACTAAAGAAAATATATCAAATGGTTATAAAACATGTACCAGATGCTGGTATTTCTGACATGATATTTATTAACCTATATTGTAATACGAGACAACATCCAGAAAAAATTTTTGATTTGTCAATTATTGAAAACAATGCAGTATTTGATTTGAATGTAAATTTAACGAATGAATATGAACAATGGCATGGCCGAAAAAAGATATATTTTACGACAAAGGGAGTATTATGCAAAAATTTATTATTAAATACGTTTATCAAATTTAAAGCACTTCATTTTCAGGGAGAAGCTAAAATGTTTATGAAATACTTTGTGCAAAAAACACCTGAGGAGTGTATTATACCCATAACTTTTGATTATTCATCCTGCCAATGGCAGGAGGTTCATAATTTATAATTCAATTAATTTTAGGAAGAGAGGTGTTTTTTTTGATAAAATCAGCAGTTGCTATTCAGTATGATGATGAGGAGCTAACTGGAAATATAAAAATAGTTTTAAAAAATATTCCCGAAATAACCATTGTTGATAACAGTAATTGTAAAAAGATTGTTTTAGGGGAATGTGGTAAAAAGATAAGATGGTTAAGTAATAAAATAATACAGGATTTTCCTGAGGAAAAGCATATTGGGTTGATTTTTAAAACTTCCGAGGAATTAATATTACATTGGTTTGCGGTTTTGGACGCGGGGAAAGAGCCACTTATCATGCAATACCCAACTAAAAAGCAAAGTATGATTTATTGGCATAACTCCATTAATCATACCATTTCTTCTAGCAATATTCAGGGCGTAATATGTGAAGCAGGTATTAAAACCTTGGGGATTGAAAAATTAGTAAAAACTATTTTCTTTGAAGAAGAAATTCTCGAGGCAGATACCAGCTGTGATGAAATTATTAATGGTACGTTTATTCAGTTATCATCAGGTACCACTGGTTTTCGCAAGGGTATGAAATTTACTTTCAAAGAATTATATAGTTATATACAAAATTATAATGAAGTAATGGATATGAAGGAAACGGATTGCATCGTATCTTGGTTACCTTTGTATCATGATATGGGATTTATTGCTTGCTTTACGATGCCAATTTTTTTAGGTGTTAAACTAGTTTTAATTGACCCGATTGTTTGGGTTACTAATCGCTCTATATTATTTAAAACAATCGCTGATTATAAAGGTACACTTTGTTTTATGCCTAACTTTGGCTTTGAAGTTATGAGTAAGGAAAACTTAGATGTTCCAATTACCACAATGAGAAAATGGGTTTCTGGTGGAGAGCCTGTTAAAAAAGATACGATGGTACGCTTTTGTGAGCATTTAGGTACTAACTTGCAATCGATATCCGTAGTTTATGGATTCGCTGAAACGATTATGGCGATATCCCAAAGCAATGGTATAAAAAGCCATGAAAAAGATGGTAGAGACGTTGTAAGTTGTGGGACGATTATTCCAGGTACTTTTATCAAAATAATTGATAATCAGATATTCGCCAAAAGTGGCTATTCTATACAGTGCTATCTAGATCAAATTAGTATAGTAGATGAGGAAGGGTACATTGCTACTGGGGATATTGGATTTATAGAGAAGGGAGAACTATATGTGGAAGGGCGCAAACATGATATTATGATTCAGGCAGGACAAAAGTTTATGCTCAATGAAATGGATACGATTCTCGCCCAAGTTGCTCCAGAGTGGGCAGGTCGAGGTGTGTGTTTAGCCAAAGATGATGAAGGAACTGGAACCCAGACACTTCTAATTCTTTTAGAAAGAGCAGATATCATTGACAGCGAGCAGTATAGGGAATTGGCAAGTCGTTTAGGTCAATCATTGCCAGTGGAACATTTTGAATTATATTTTGTTCCTGACCAATTTTTAACGAAAACTTCATCAGGTAAAATTAATCGCAAAAAAACATATGAGGATTATCAGAAATTTAAAAATTGGGAGAATCTTAATAAAAGTATTGACGTGCATATGCACGATGAAATCAAGCGACATTTTCAAGGAATACCTTTTGATTTACCAATAGCAGAGGCTTTAGATTCATTAGGTCTTATCATTTTAGACAGTATCGTGAAAAAAGGCAATATTAAGATCAATAAATCTATGACATTAAATGAGGTTATTGAAATGTGTATGCAAAAAAACAGGAATCAGGTTCCTTTACGTTCAGACGCAAGTAAAGTGATATCTCTTGTCTCGATGATGGATTATTCTATTATTCCTCGCTTGACTGAAGAAGATATGAGATTTATTTCAAACACAGTGGGTATGCAGGTTGAATTTGAGCATGTTTGTATGCCGCCAGCACCTATTGTTGCCCAGGATTTAATATTTTGCGATTTTTTCCTATGTCGTAATTATGATGAACGATATTCTTATTATTATGAGTGTGTACAAAAAATTAAGGGAGCTAGCTTGCTTCTTCTGGATGATCATGCAGAATTTGCTGTAGGAGGTGCAGGCGCATTTCCTATTATGGATACAAAGTTTAATAGAAGTGCTGTCAGTGATTATGTAGTATATCGATGGCAAAAATATGCAAAAAATCATCATTTACTACCTGTGGGGGATGTTGTTCATGGCACGTCTCTTTCACCTGAAATGCATTTGGAAGCAATAAAGAAAATCTCGGATTATTTAAATGTGCCCATTTTTAAAGTAGCGGTATGTGAAAAATACAGGCAGCATACTGCTGATTGGGAATATAAGGACTATAAATATAATTTTAATATTATATTTGAGGGTAAACCAGACTATAGTAATCATGATAAGATAGTTGCTGCTTTGTGTAATTTTATAAATCAAAACAAACACAGGATAAAAACTAAGGATGTTGTTAGCGTAAATAACAGCCCTGATTATAACGATTTGTGGCATTTTTGCTCTTATGCTGTCAATCCGCTATTTCTTGATCAAGTTTTAAATCGCTTTAATAGCTTCATTATTCACGGATTTCCTTGCAGTTTGCATTATTTACAAAGGAAATTAGAAGAACAAGGCAAGAAATTCTGTTTTGTTCCTGCTTTAAATGCTAGTGGTGGTTTTGATCCTGCATTAGAAGCAAATTATGAGTGTATATTGCAAACAGGAAGTTGGGGAACACCTAAGACATCGTTACCTGTATTGTCACTTATGGCAGCTGGTGGACCATTGTTCGCTAATTTACCTCCTGATTTTAAGATAGACCAAAAGATACTAGATTTTTCATTTATTGCTTTCCCTGAGGATATTAAGAATTATTTGAGTAATAAGTAAAGTAGAAACCCCGCTGAAGTGATATGATCCCCTTATAGTAGACAGAAATAAGAAAGTACCTTAATCTGTCTATTATGGAGGGGATTTTTCATGTGCAAAATTAAAAGATGCACTCTCTCCGTCTGCAAAGCAGTTGGAAGATGAGGAGATCAAGGAGAAATTAAGAAGTGCCATGAAAAGAAAAATGCAACCGGACCTTTGGTTACCGGGGAGTAAAGACCTGGCTAAAGCGAGCATACAAGCTACACATAAACCAAAAACCAAGCTTATGAAAGAAATAGGAATTAAAGCGATTGTTCGAAGAAAGCGGCCCTATTATGGCAAGAAAAATTAAACAACCTGAGCCCCTATGAATATAGGACTCAGGCTGCGTAATTTTTGCGTTCTAATTACTGTTTACTTGACAGGGGGCACTTCAAAGCGGGGTTTCTATTTTACTTATTTTAATAGGTTTATATCATTTAGTAACATTTCTTCGATAATTGTTGAAAATTTCGTTTTAGGCTGCCAACCCAAATCTTTATATATATTGGAGGCATCACCTAAAAGAGGAATTTGTTCTCCTGGTCTGAAAAAGTTGCTGTCGATTTCTATATATCTTGTATAGTCAAGATCTACCAATGAAAATGCAAGATCCAATAAATCACGAACTGTATGAGGAATACCAGTGGCAATTATATAATCTCTAGGCCCATAGGGGTTATTTAGCATCAGCCACATGGCTTCCACGTATTCAGGGGCGTATCCCCAATCTCTGATGGCATCAATATTGCCCATTTGAATTTTGTCTTCGCGGTTCAAGTAGATCTTAGCAGCTCCTGACGTAATTTTTCGTGAGACAAAGGCATGATTGCGGCGAGGTGATTCATGGTTATAACAAAATCCAGTACAGGCATATAAGCCATGATGTTCACGATAGTTCTTTACCACGTAATGACTGGCTAACTTTGAAATTCCATATATGGAGCGAGGATTAAATCTTGTTGTTTCCTGTTGTGGTGCAACATCAGTGTTACCAAATATTTCACTTGAGCCTGCAAAATAAAATTTACACTGTGGTACCAATTCTTTGATACTAGAAAGAAAAAAATGTGTTGGATTTAAATTGGTTTCAAGAATAGAAGCTTCATCTTCAAAAGAATAGCTAACAAAGCTGGCTGCGGCTAAATGGTAACATTCATCGGGCTTTATGGCATCAATAAGTTTGTAAATTGATAAATGATTATTTAAAGAACATACATGCAGCTTTAATTGGTTAAAATCATTTTTCAAGAAGGAGAGCTTTTGCTGATTTTGAATACTTGAAGGTCTAATTACTCCATGAACTTCATATCCTTTTTTGAGTAATAGTTCAGCTAAATAGGAACCATCTTGCCCATTAATCCCAGTTATAAGAGCTTTTGTCATATTCATCCCACCAGTTTTAAATAAAATTGATTTTTGTAGATGAATTTTCAATAAAATTAAGAACAGTTTGTTGTAAGTTCCCAATATGAATATCGCTTGGTAGCGGGCCAAGAGATAAGTGTGTTGCCATTTGCATAGCAAGGTTCTTATAGATAGCTATTGAATAGTTACTAGGGTGTAATATATGATAACAGATTGGATTTATTACTTTTTTTACAGGTATTTTGGATAAGATAGGGACTAGTGGTACCCAATAATCCCACCAAGGTAAGCCGATGCAGAAATTTGTAGGTGGATACATCTTAAGAAGATCCCTGTCGAAAAAGAAATAGTCGAATCCATTGTAAAAATTTCCATTCAGGTTATCTAAAGACGTAACATCTACTCTAGATCCAAAAACCAGCGAGTTCATTGCTTGCGTATACATGAATTGCGGAATGTTCTCTTTACCGAAATAAATATCTGAATTGACAATACCACAAATTTTACAATCTTGGGTAGTAAAATAAGATAGTATGGTATCAACATAGATATAAGGTTTTCCATATTGTGCTCTAGCATCTCTATTTGCTGGCACAAATTCAATATAAGGAAAATGATGTTTTACCAAATTGATTTCATCTAGGGTATTTATTGAGACTACTTTAAAACCACAATGGAGCCAGCTTTCAATGCATCTCTTTTGTGTTCCAATATCCTTCGTTGCCGCTATGGAGGTAGCAATGGTTATTTGCGTAGTTGATCTATGATGAAAATTTGGGGCTCGCCTAGGTGAATTGAAGATCTGCTGAGCATCTTCTACGAGTTCAGATAACTGATATAGAAAATTCTCTATTTTTTTCTTATAGATCATTTGGGCTTTTATTTCCTCTGAGCTGCTGGGACCAGGTTCGGATACTGGCAGTAAACCAGAAATTTTTCTGGCTAAATCAATTGCATCAGCGCGCGCAAAATAGATTCCAAAGTTTTGCTCCTGGTGTATGGCCAGGTCTGAGAGGATAATCTTTTTACCTAATAGCTGACATTCCTGCGCGGTTAGGTTTAAACCTTCAAATAGGGATGGATGAACGACAAAGAGGCTACGACGCATTAGCTGTATTTGATCTTGACGTGGTATCAATCCAAGAATGTGAATAAGGTCAGCTATATTTAGATCGGTGATATATTTTTGTAGTCCAATAAAATAATCAGGATTACGATAATCAAATGTTGAACCAGTGCATACAAGATGTACATCTTGGCCTGACTGACGTAAAATAGCTATGGCTTTAAATAGCGTTGCATGATTTTTATGCATCCAAAACTGATTTGAGCATAAGATAAATTTATCAGGTAGATTATATTTTAATTGAGTTTGATAAGCATCACCTGCATACCATTCATCTTTTGGATGCACAGGAATGGGTAAAACTTTGACTTTAGCTGCAGAAGAAGGATAAAATTGCAAGAAATCTTTTTTTACATCATTGCTGGTGAAAATAACCATTTTACTATTTTGGGCAATTTTTTGAAATTGCGCATTGCGATTTTCAATATCTGCAGGTAAAAAAAGTTGGGGGAGATAATGATGTTGAAAATCAGGAATCCATGGGATGCCAGGTTGGCCAGGATATATATCTGAATTGATTGGCAGCAATATATTGATATTTTTAAATAAGTCATTAATAGAAGCACAATGAGTAAAAGGATATTGAATTAACGTCTGTGCGGTGGCTAGATCCTTACCAACAAAAATAATACCGTCAGTTAGTGGAATCAGATGCGCATGCAAGGGCAAAAGCTCATAAGAGGACAAAAAAGGTAAATTCTCATCTGTAATAACTAAAAATACTTGGGGACGTTCTTCTTTGGGGATTTGTACAATTGAATGGACTATGGAGTCTACGATTGTAACGCCTGCATACCAATAATTGCTCCCTATTAGAGGCAGTCCTATACGTGTTTCTTTAAGCATATAATCTCCTCTTTGTAAATTTTAATTTGGATCACTTTACTGTAGTATATTATTAAGTTAACCTTTTGGTGCTTATCTGTAAAATGTATATGTATATAAATTATGAATGAAAATGCAGTAACTTATGGTATCTTCTGAGCATCCCTGTAATCATCTTATGAAATCCTCTAGGTTTTACTGTTGAGAGCGCTTAATACTAAATGATATTGTAAAATGACAACACGTAAATAGTGACTAGAGTAAAAAGAGTATTATCAACTGAACTGCTCCCAATCTATTAGACAATAATAGAAAAGCCTATCGTAGAAAAGTTAAAAATTACGCAGACTGACGTCGTTTTTCAAATGGCGTCAGTTTTGTTTTGAGCTGAATACGTTTATAGTTGTAATAATGAATATAGTCATTAATTAGTTCACGAGCTTCTTCAAACGTAGTTAGTTGGTGACGATAGATACATTCGGTTTTTAAGGCACCAAGAAAAAGCATTATCATAACAGTTTCCTCTCCTTGACATCGATGGAGTAATGCCGTAGTCTGTGATTAGGTTGTAATATGCGTGGGACGTATAATCGACTAAAGAAAAGGGATTGCTCCCTTTCCCTCGTCTAAGAACCGTACGTGAGAGTTTCCCGCTCGGTAAGTTGTAAAATGAAATGCCGTGAGATAGAAAAATAAAAGACTCATGGGAATCCGGTATATAATGTTAAGCGACCAAGCAAA